>NZ_JBFKMX010000090.1:0-14785 GCF_041629635.1 Pseudoalteromonas sp.
AAATGCCACTTATTACAATAACGCCAACCCCCCGATACAACTCTGTACCATCACCGGGGATAAGTACCAAAGGCGCAAGACCAAATAAAGTTGTCGCTGTTGACATTAAAATGGGCATTAAACGTTTTTCAAGGGCCAATATAACAGCTCTTTTTACATTTACACCTTGTTCTACAATTAAGCGCCTTGTCTGGTCAACAATAAGAATAGGATTATTAACGACAGTACCAAGTAAAATTAAGAAACCTAGCATGGTTATCATATCAAAAGGCTGATGATAGCTACTTATTCCTATCTCACTAAGAATGGAATTAACGCCATTAACTAAGACTAAACCGAGTAATCCGCCCGCCATTCCAAGTGGCACTGTCGCCAAAATAAAAAGTGGGTATCGCCAATGAGTAAAAATGGCCACCAGCAATAAATAACTAAGTGCTAAGGCGATTATAAAATTACTCGACAGTGCTTCTTTTGTTGCTTCAAGCTGATCTGCTGCACCACTGATATTAAGTTTAATACCTTGCGCCAGTTTACCTTTTTGCCAAAGTGTGGGAATGAGCTCATTACGCACTCGTTGTTCTGCTGTTTCGAGCGCAACGCTGCGAGGCGGAATAATATACACAGTTACAGTACGGTTGCCATCTACTCGACGAATCGAATTACTATTATTTGAATGAGTTAAATCTGCTAATGCATGTAATGGTAGAACGCTGCCATTAGGCGCAACAATAGGCGTACTTGCCAGCTGCGACATGGTTTGTCGATTACCAGCACCGCTGAATAAAAACATATCAATTTTGTCATCATTCAATATAAATTCATCAACGTATGCACCATCACTCATCGCTGCGATTGCATAGCCAAATTCAGCATTGTTGATACCAAGCTCAGCCAAACGTTGCCAACGCGGTTTTATTTCAACCAGAGGTTGATCTAATGTTAGCGAGCGAGGGTCTGAATTTATTTGTGGATTATCAAATAAGTTATTTGCCTCATCATAAACCGCCTCAGCTGCTGCATATAAATCGGTAATATTACTGCCTGCAATATCCACAGCCACGGCCCGAGTACCACCATCATTACTGGATATTATTGAGCCACGAGAACTAAAGGCACGCATTTTAGGATAGCTTTTAAATTTTGTTGTTATTGCTTCCATCATTTGATTGATATGCGCTGGATCTACTGGTGCACTTAAGAACCAAATTCTACCTATAGATACTGACATCGAATAATATGCAAGCGGCGGCATATCATCTTTGCCAAGGGTAAAATCGCTATCGTCTTTATTAATGTAGCCATCAAAATATTGGCGCAACTCGCTGCCAATTTTTTCCATTTCTGACAGGTTATAACTTGGCGGCGCTATCATCATTGAAAAGGCTTTTGGTTCTTCCCCTTCAGGTAAATATTCCGCTGCTGGCATTAAGGCAATTGCACTGGCTAAAATAACAACAAAGAAAGCTGCAACACTAATACGAGCTCGTTTAGTATGTTTAATCAACCAATGAGCAGGTACTAACCAAACCTTTGAAAGAACGAGTTGTTTGCCTTCACTGAGTTGTTCACTTTTACCTATATGTGCAATTGTGCTCGGCACAATAAAAATGGCCACTAACATAGACGCAATAATTGCCCCAGAGATTGCAATCGCGATATCTGAATAAAGCTGTCCAGCTTCTTGTTGCACAAATAAAATTGGCGCAAAAACCATCACAGTTGTGGCAGTAGATGCCAACACTGCAGGCCAAACTTCTTTAACTCCATTAATTGCAGCTTGACGCTTACTAATGCCTTTTGTCTTCGCTTGCACAATGGCTTCTAAAACCACAATGGTATTATCCACTGTCATGCCGATGGCAAAAGCTACACCCGCAAGAGAAATAACATTAATGGTTCGACCAAAGAGGCTTAACGCAAAAAATGCCGCAATAGTACACAGTGGAATACCAATAATGCCAACAAGGGTTGCACGGCCTGAACGTAAGAAAAAGTACATCACTAACGTCGCGAGAAGCGCACCTAAGCCAAGATTAAACCAGACATTTTTAAGTGAACTTCTGACATACTTGACATCATCACTCATTAACTTCAGTTCTAATCCATTTTGACTTAACAGCTGCTGATTAAGCTCATCAACAATTGGTAGCATTGCATCTTTAATTGCTAATACATTAGAGCCACTTTCACGTCTTACCGATAAGCTCAGAGTTCGTTCACCATCAGAGTAAGACATGCTTCTTGTTTCAAAATGGTCTAAGCTCACAGAGGCAACATCTTTTAATAAAATATCGACATTGTTTTTTCGTGCTATGATGAGATTTTCGAGTTGTTTTAACGTTTCGAATCGGGCAACAACCCTTAACAAATAGCGGCTTGACCCCGATTCAATGTCTCCCGCTGATGCGTCTTTATTACGGTTACGAATAGCCATTCTAAGCTCGGGTAAACTAATTCCACGCTGTGCTAAACGATGTGCATCTACTTTAATTTGAATTTGCCTTTGCGCACCGCCGCCGACGCGTACTTCCGACACTCCCGCTACACTCTCCATTCGAGGTCTTACATAATCTTCAGCAAAATCACGTAACAAATCGACATCTAATTTGAGCGGATTTCCTTTTTGCGGTTTCAATGTAAAGTACATAAATGCATTACCCGAAAACGAACTCGAAAACAGTCTAGGCTGGTCAACATTTTCGGGATAAGCTGGCACTTGGCTTAAAGCATTATTTACACGAATAAGTGCATCATTGGCATCGACACCAAACGGAAATTCAAGCTCAATACTTGCTGAGCCCATTTCACTGTAAGACGTCATACGCGATAAATTAGCAAGAGATCGTAAATAACGCTCTTGCTCAATAATAATTTCTTTTTCTACATCTTGTGGAGTGGCACCTGGCCAGCCTGTTTGTACAGTAATTGTTCTAACTTCAAGATCAGGGATCATTTGCACAGGAATATTTAGAGCAGTCACTAAACCAAGAATACTGGTAATAAGTACACAAACCGCAACTAAAATCCCACGATTAACTGCTGCACTTATCATTTAGCAATTCCCTTTACAGATGCAACACTGACTTGCATACCCTCTTTAAGTGCCTCAACGCCGGAAACCACAAATGCTAAATTGCTAGGCGCGTTAATTACCGCTATTTGATCCGCTTTTTCATCAACTATCTGAATTAAGTGGCGTTTAGCCACATTCTCAGTTACCGAAAAAATACTATAACCACCATCAGGGTGATGCTTTATTGCTGTTTTTGGTAACCAAATTTGTTGTTGCCCAGCTGAAAATCGAATTAAAGCCCGTGCTGATACCCCTGAGATTAACCCTTTATTATTTGTAATATCGGCAAATACGGTAAATGTACGTGACATTTCATCTGCTACTGCAATGACTTGTGATATCGGTAATTCAATTGGCGCAAAATTTGAAAGCTCAGGAGATACTAAAACCGTAAGTTGGTTACCCTGGAACTTTGAAAAATATTCCTGTGGTACTGCTAATTCAAGCCTAAGTTTATCATTTGCTACAATTGTAAATGCCGGTGATTGGGGTGTGATCCATTCGCCAACTTCAACATGCCGTTTACTTATAACCCCATTAAATGGCGCAGTTAAACGATGCCTATTGACTACCTCTTGTTGCTCTTCTAAAAGTGCTCTGGCGACTGCCAGTTGTGCTTCAGCTTTCGCTTGATCTGCTGCTCTTTCAGCAATTAATGTTTTTGCTACTACTTGCTGTTTTGATAATGACAGAACCTCTTGATATAAGCGTACGGCTTCTTGATGCGCTATTTTAGATGCTTCAAGGGAGGCTTTTGCTTGTGCTAATTGCGCTTTAGCAAGCGAATTATTTAATTCAAGCAACGAGTCGCCATGTTTAACATTTTCTCCGGCTTCTACAAAAATTTGCGCAATTACACCTTGTTCTAATACAGTCACAATTGCATGTTGTTTAGATTTTATAGTGCCTGAAAGTGCCAACTGCTCTGTTACTTGATTTTCATCAGGATAAATTAAATCCACCGATGTGTCTTTTGCAGTGAGTGATAAGCTTATCAGCAGAAACAAAGCATAAAAGCCATGTTTAAAATTCAGTGTGTTCATAACTTTACTTTTTATAAATGATAATTATTTGCATCTATTCTAGCTATTAGTAAAATAATGCCAATTTGTTTGCGATAAACAGCAGGCCTTTATCGCTTAATTGTTTGTGGCAATCAAAAGAGTTAACCTTTCGGATTTAAATAAAAAATTATCAATAACAATAGAAGCACAATACATGACAATCAAACTAAACGATCACGATAAACAGCTATGCATTGAGAAGTTACAAAACTATTTTGAGACAGAGTTAGATACAGAATTAGGTCAATTCGATGCAGATTTTTTACTGGATTTTATCGCTAAAGAAATCGCAGCGTCTTTTTATAATCAAGGCCTTTATGACGCACAAACATTACTGCAAAGTAAAATTGATACACTTTATGATGGCTTTAGTGAACTTGAAAAGCCCGTGCATAATGTGATTTATTAATTTAATTCATATGCAAATCAGTATTGTAATTTTTAAAATACCGATAATTTTATTAGTTAAGACAGCTCTATGATTATTTCACAGCACCAACATGACTTAGATACACCCACAGGTGTAATGCGCACCTATCGTTACTCTCCTGCTATAACGGGCAATTATCCGTGCTTAATTTTTTATTCTGAAATTTTTCAGCAAACAGCGCCTATCGCACGGTCAGCAAAAATATTAGCAAGTCATGGATTTCATGTATTAGTACCTGAGGTATTTCATGAGCTAAATCCAATAGGCACGGTTCTCGGTTACGATGATGATGGCAAGGACAAAGGTAATAATGACAAGTGGACCAAACCACTTGAATCACATGACAGCGATACAGTTGCGCTAATTGAATTTGCAAAAACGCTCGAAGGTTGTAATGGTAATGTTGGTGCAATTGGAGTGTGTATTGGCGGCCATCTTGCTTATCGAGCAGCACTTAATGACAATATTAAATCGGCATTTTGTTTATATGCAACCGATATTCACTGCGATACTTTACTTGCCAATAGTGGCAATAATTCGTTAGAGCGCATCAAAGATATCCAAGGCGAAATTCACTTTATTTTTGGTAAACAAGATCCGCATGTACCTATTGAAGGAAGAATCAAACTTTATCAAGCGTGCCAGCAAAGCGGTATCAATTATAACTGGCAAGAAGTAAATGCACAGCACGCCTTTATGCGTGATGAAGGTGAGCGCTATGATGCAGCACTTGCAATCACCATGTATCAACAAGCGGTGGCACTTTTTAATCGTACATTAGCATAAACGCCGCGAAAGTTAGATTAATGTAGTAAACAGATTAAGTTTGCTACATTATTAACGTTCGTTTAACCCTTTCTTACAGTCACTTACACTTTCCGACGAAGTATTACAGAAGAAATATTTACCTGCCTTATAGCGAGTAATACACTGCCGAAACGAACTTAAAGCAGGAACGCTACTTGTGAATACTCTCTTAACTTTTTCAGCAAACCACTCATCAAGAACTGTTGTTAAATGGAATTTAATTTATATTTTTGTTGTGGTTGCTATATGTCTTGTAGTTAACCTAAGCGTGCGTTTAGATTATTACTTTCTAAAAGGGATCCCTGAATTGTCAATGACAGAAACCCTTCAGGGCTTAGCACTAATCTTTATTAATATTTTGTTTTATAAAGTGATTAAGATCAGAAGCGTTGGCTCTGGCAGCTTATTGGTTTTTGGCTTTTTTACAGCATTATTTATACGTGAATGCGATTTTTGGTTTGATAAAATAAGCCATGGCTTTTGGCTTTATCCTGCATTGATATCAACATTGGTTGTTCTTTATATATTTTCTAGAAAACACAAACAAGGCGTGCGTGAATTTGTCAATTTATTAAAGCTGCCTGCAATGAGCAAAGTGATTGTCGGCGTAATTTTTTTAGTTATTTTTAGTCGTATTTTTGGTACAGGTAGTTTTTGGCGTGAAGTGGTGAGCCAAGATGCGTTTGTAGTAAAGACAATTATCCAAGAAGGCTTAGAGCTACTTTGCTATTGTTTTATTTCAATAGGGGCATGGGAAACTTATCAACAGGCTAAAATGGCCAACACACCAAACTGTTACAACGATGATTATTTCCGCGTGTTAGGTAAATAACACGCATCAAATGATTGCTCATTTAAGAGGGTTTCAATGGTCGAGTGGCTAATTGCAAACTCCTCTTTAAGCATCTCTTTAACTAAATTAAGATCCTGATCTGTTAGTTCAATATTTGCTTCAAGATGAAGTGTATTATCATCCAATTGCCACACATGCAGATGATGCACTGCTTTTACGTTTTTAAGTGTAAGTAGTACCTGATGCACTGCATCAACATCGATTTCTGCTGACGTACCTTGCATTAAAATAACAATGCTTTGTTTGGCAAAGCCAATTCCGTGATAAATCACATAAATGGATATGACAATAGTTGCGATTAAATCGACCAAATACCATTGATAAAGAATAATCAGACTACCTGATACAATCACAACAAGGGATGCAAAAGCATCTGATAAGTTATGCACAAAAGCAGCTTTTAAATTTAAATTAGTTTTGGCACCAGCTTTATAAGTTAACCAAGCCGTTACTGCATCAATAACAAGCGCAATTGTCGCAATATAAACCACTATCCAGCCATCCACCGGTTTGGGTTCTAAAAACTGGGTTACTGCCTCATAAATTAAATAGGCTCCCACAACAATTAATGTTGAGCTATTGATTAATGCACCTATAATTTCCGCACGTTTATAGCCAAAACTCATGGTGCTTGAAGCAGGTTTTCGTGCAATGCGCCTCGCAATTATTGCAATAACTATTGCGCCAGCATCACTCAAATTGTGAAGGGCATCTGCAACCAACGCCATACTGCCAGCAAGTACACCGCCAACGATTTGTGCAATGGTTAATATTATATTTATCGCAACAGCCCATGAAAGTTGTTTATCGCCATGGTGATGATGATGGTGCGAATGCGACATAAAGTATCCTATATAATTTTCACAATGCTAAACTCACTTTACGCAATACATTGTTTGATTACACCGATTTAATAACCTAAATCATCTCACTGAGTTATTTAACACATGTTTTTCCTACGTTTAACGCTTGCTAACTAGCTTTAATTCCATTAATTACTATATTGTTTTTTAATTGTTTATGTATACATATTGCTGATTAAATTTATATTTTCAAAAGGCATTAAACAGATTAAATAAGAAAAAATGCTCACTTTGTATATACTTTTACAATAACTTTATTGGCAAGTGGACGCTATGCTTAAACTCTTTTTTGCGCTCTATTTAAGCTTTTTCTCAATGCGTGTGGTTGCTTTTGATAGCGCAAAACCAATGGAATGTAAAACGCCTCTTTAGTTATCAATTACCAATGATTGGAACCCTTATGTTCGTTATTCCCTGTATAAAGAGCCAAGTGGTATTGATGTTGAGCTTTTAAGAAAAGTGTTGCTTGAGTTAGATTGTGATTTAATCGTTTTGCAATTTCCTTAACACCGTAGTTTATTTGAGTTAAGTTTAAGTAATTTTGATATCGCTCTTGGTGCAACTAAAAACCCCGAAAGAGAGGCAGATTTTCACTTTTCAAATAAATACAGTATTGAGCGTAATCGCTTTGCTTATCGACAAAACGATTTCAGCCTACAAAGCGTCGTTTCCCTTAAAGATATTATCAAAAAACGTAAGCTCAGTGGTGTTAACCTTACAGGCTAGTACGGTGAAGAATTAGAACATGCCAAAAAAGATTATAACGGTTTTATTTTTTCTGAAACTACCATTAAACTCCTTGAAATGCTTACTAAAAATCGCGTTGATATTGTGATTGATGATGACGTTGTTCTTTGCAGCGAAATAACCCGTCAAAATCATAAAAACGTCAAAATCCACCCTTTACTACTCTCACAAGCTGATATTCATTTTATTTTCAATAAACACAGTATTTCGCCAACATTTATGGCGCTGTTCAACAAGGCACTTGAAACTGTACTTGCCAGTGGTGAACTTGAATCATTATTTAGTGACTATATCTCACCATCTTGCACTGATTTTCTCGATTAACACTAAAATTCTTTTATTAAAATTAACGATGCATTTGCTATTTTGTGCTGCTATATGGTGATAAAATGCCGCAAATTTTTATTGGGTTATAGATAAACAATGCTTAGTTCAAACAATATCACCATGCAATTTGGTGCAAAGCCACTTTTTGAGAATATATCGGTTAAATTTGGTGACGGTAACCGTTATGGTCTGATTGGCGCTAACGGCTGTGGTAAATCAACATTTATGAAAATCTTAAGTGGTGAACTTGAGCCAAGCGCAGGTAACATTTCATATGATCCTAATGAGCGCATTGCAAAACTAAATCAGGATCAGTTCGCTTACGAGCAATTTACTGTAGTTGATACCGTAATTATGGGTCACAAAGAGCTATGGGATATCAAAAAAGAGCGCGATCGTATTTATTCACTGCCGGAAATGAGTGAAGAAGAAGGTATGCTTGTTGCTGAGCTTGAGACACAGTTTGCTGAAATGGATGGCTATTCAGCAGAAGCTAAAGCAGGTGAATTATTGCTTGGCGTTGGTATTCCGACGGAACAGCATTATGGTTTGATGTCTGAAGTTGCTCCTGGTTGGAAACTACGTGTACTACTTGCACAAGTACTCTTTGCTGAACCAGATATCATGTTACTTGACGAACCAACCAACAACCTCGATATTTACACCATCAAATGGCTTGAAGATGTTTTGAATCAACGTGATTGCACTATGATCATCATCTCGCACGACCGTCACTTCTTAAACTCTGTATGTACGCATATGGCAGATATTGATTTTGGTGAGCTTCGTATTTACCCGGGTAATTATGATGAGTACATGTTTGCTGCAACTCAAGCACGCGAACGTCTACTTTCTGACAATGCTAAAAAGAAAGCACAGATTGCTGAATTACAACAGTTTGTTTCTCGCTTCTCAGCAAACGCATCAAAAGCAAAGCAAGCAACATCACGTGCCAAACAAATTGATAAAATTCAATTAGAAGAAGTTAAAGCATCAAGCCGTCAAAACCCATTTATTCGCTTTGAACAATCTAAGCAATTATTTAGAAATGCGTTAGAACTTGAAAACTTAAGCCAAGGTTATGATGACACCTTGTTCAGCAACTTAACGGCACTTGTTGAAGTAGGCGAGAAAGTTGCAATTATCGGTGAAAACGGTGCTGGTAAAACGACCCTTCTTCACACGCTTGCAAATCGTTTAGCACCTAAAGGTGGTGAAGTTAAGTGGTCTGAAAATGCTAATATTGGTTATTATGCGCAAGATCATGCTGATGATTTTGAAAAAGACATCACGCTTTTCCAATGGATGGAACAATGGCAACAGCCTGGTGATGACGAACAAGTTGTTCGCGGTTATTTAGGCCGTTTACTGTTCTCACAGAACGATATTCAAAAATCCGTTAAGGTGATTTCGGGTGGAGAGCAAGGCCGTATGTTGTTCGGCAAATTAATGATGCATAAGCCAAACATCTTATTAATGGATGAACCAACAAACCACATGGATATGGAGTCGATTGAGTCTCTTAACTTAGCCCTTGAGCAATACCCAGGTACTTTGTTCTTCGTATCTCACGACCGTCAATTTGTATCATCACTTGCTACACGCATTTGGGAAATTAAAGACGGGCAAGTTATCGATTTTCAAGGTAGTTACGATGAATATTTAGCGAAAAAAGAAGCCGAAGAAAATCGTTAAGCAACATCATAAAAGGCGCAAATAAAGGCGCCTTTTTTACTACTTTAAAGACAGTATGATAGATTTTATCCTAAGCTAAACCCTTTATTTCTTAGCCAGTTTATCGCTTATAATTCAGAAATCGTTTTATAAAAAAGTATGCCCGCATTTTCAACATGATGCTGTATATGTTTTACTTGTGTGAAACTGTCAACCAACCAGCATACTGCACATTGGTTATCACGCAGTAACTGTATCGTTTTGTTATGCTTATAGTATATTACTTCATCTGACACCCGCCATCCCCGTAAATCGGCATATATTGCTCAAGATGCATGAGGAGCACGAGATATAGTTTCAACAAACAAGGTCAAATAGCCTATATCTGCCTGAATGAAATAGAAACGACGATTATGTTATTTTTAAGTGTGAGACGATAGCTAATCATCTAACTCATAAGGACATTCCTCATCTAAAACTTTTTTACCAGTTCGAGATGTTAATATAACTACTAATTCTTTATATATGCTTTCAGTCAAGTCGAACGGCTGCCACCCTTGTGTATCATCTAAATTCAATTCATTTGAATTATCTAAGAAAAAGGACTTGATTACCTTATAAGGCGCAATGTAATTTGAGTAAGCGAAGATGTTATCTTCCATGATTATTTCAGCTAATTTTTCAATTTTAATTTTGGTCATTTTAGAACCATTAAATTTATACCAGTAAAAACAACTTTTACTGGAACCTCTGACCCCTTGAGGCTCTTATAACGCTTTCAGCACCTAAACTATGGTGATCCCCAAGTAGCATCATTGTCTACAGCTAAGAAGTGAGTTACTTGTTTATTTCTTTGTTTAGCATACAGGATTTGTTTAAGTGCTTTCTGCGTTGTATCAGCAAAAGGGAAAAAAGCCACCCACTTTAAAATCACTATAACGGCTGCCAATCTGCAATTACAAATATTCGTAACCTTGATTAAATAAGATAAGTTTTAGTGCGTTACAAAATTAAGCGGTAAATTTTGACTATTTTTCAAAATCCTTGCGAAGGGCAACCTACTTTCTTGAAAAAAACATATTCAAATTGGGTTTATTGGGCTTATGCGAGTAATGCGCGGGCATTGGCTTCATTCGGTCGTCGCTTTTTTCTTAGTGTTCACAATACGTCGCCATCATCACAGGTTTACCGACTGCACCATAAAAGGTTTTGGTAAATTGCGTGGTTTATTTAAGCCAGTTTTCAGGGCTGATTGATAGTCGATTCAGTAGCGGTAGTGCATCAGCTGGAATTGCACCGCGTTTATCTTCTCGCATAATGCGCCCTGTAACTTCAACTAGTTATAGGTAACTTTACCCATCAAATTCATTCAGTAAATATTGCCAAGAGGTATTCATACCATCTTCTTTATTGCCTTATTGATATTCGATTTAAAGCAAATTCTCATAAATAGGCGCCAATAAATTAATTAGGTTTTCAGTTGGCTTTCTTCTGACAGAGTAATAACCTTTGGTTTTTCCATTGGCATCTAGGGAGTCGCTAATGTTGGCAAACACCCAATAATAATCACCATTATTACATCGATTTTTTACCAGCCCAAAAAATTCATCTTGCTTAGCAATGGTTTGCCATAACATTTTGTATACCCCCTTTGGCATTTCGGGGTAACGAATAATATTAAGAGGTTGGCCTATTAGCTCACTCTCTTGATAACCCGATATAGAAATAAAAGTGGCACTGCGGTAAGTAATAATACTTTTAGTATCCGTTTTAGGGCATGGCTAAACACTATTTGTTTTATTTAATGTTTGTTCAAATTTGTGTTTCGTGCAAATTTTAACACAAGACACATTAATCAAATGTGCCTTGTTCTATAAGTAGTTATTGAGTAATTGCAATAATCTTACTTTGGTTTTTATCGCGGTCATTGATGGTTAAATAAATATTACCGTTCGGTGCTGTAATTACATCTCTAATGCGCCCGAGGCCTTTTAAAATAATCTCATCTTCGACCACTTTATTATCTTCGATACGTAAACGGTGCAATTCTTTTTTCGCTAAGCTACCGACAAATAAATCACCTTGCCAGTGCTTAAATTGCGTACCGCTATAAAAATTAATACCAGCAACGGCTATCGACGGTGTCCAGTGGTGTATTGGCGATTGCATACCCGGTAGTTCTGTATGCTCAGTAATCGGGGTGCCATTGTAATTCATACCAAACGTTACCTTTGGCCAGCCATAGTTAACACCTTTACTAACTAGGTTTAATTCATCGCCGCCACGAGGGCCATGTTCAGTAGACCATAGTTGACCGTTTGTAGGGTTAATAGTTAAACCTTGCGGGTTACGGTTACCATAGGTCCAAATCGTTTTCTGAGCCCCTTTTTCATTATAAAACGGATTATCTTTTGGAATGCTTCCATCTTTGAAAATTCGATGTATCTTTCCGTTTTGAGTGGTAATGTCTTGAGCATCATTTTGATGACCCTCATCGCCATTGGTAAAGAATAAATAGTCACCTTGAATGGCAAAACGTGAGCCAAAATGCCAGCCTCGGTTTTTACGGTTTTGTGGTTTTGCTTCAAACAAAGTTTGTTGTTCTACCCAAGTACCGTCTTTAATTTTACCTCGTACAATTTTTGTAAAAGCAATTTCATCACCTGCCTCATTTTTACCTGCAGGTTGACTGAACGATAAGTAGATCCAGCCATTACTTTGATAATCAGGATCTGGATAAACATCAAGTAAACCGCCTTGTCGGTTATGCCACACTTCTGGAGTGCCCTTAATTAATGTTTTTTTACCTTCTTTTGAAAAATGCCAAAGTTGCCCTTCTCTTAGGGTATAAAGAAGGCTATTGTCAGGTAAAAAATCAAGCGCCCAAACAATGCCATCTGTCGTTAATATCTCTTGTGTACTAACGGTATGATGTTTTGTTTTAAATTCTTTTCCTAACTGTGACTCAGGTGCTTTTTGTTGTTCAATTTTTGCGCCTGCTTCGCGAATATAAACAACCAAAGTGCGCACTTCTTCATCACTTAAAACACCGCCAAATGCTGGCATTCCGGCTTTTGCGATGCCTTGTTTAATTGCATTTGACAGAGCTTCATCAGTGCCTTTGGTTAGCCACTCCTTATCAACGAGTGAACCTGCCATGCCTCCGGTTAATGTTTCGCCATGACACGAGGCACAGGTTGATTTAAATAGATCTTCAACTTTTGCCTGAACAGAACAACTTAAAGCTGCAAAAATTGCCGCCCCTAATATCGGTAACTTATTCATTTTTTGATACATATTATTATTTCACGGTAGATCGATTAATTGCTTAATGCAGTATAATGTGCCGAGTTTCAATTTACAGTCAAGTTGCGATTAAAGGTTAGTTTGGTGCGAAAAATGTTTAAAAAATCAATTATAACAAGTGTTATTGCAATTCAATTCAATGTGAACGCAAACACATTAAATAACGATAATATTGATAGAGAAACCATTGTAACAACCGCAAACCGTTCAGCGCAAAGCCATATCAAGCTCATTGGTAACACCAGTGTTATTGCAAAAGACGCTATCGAATCAATTAATGCTGAACATTTAAATCAAGTGTTAAGCCTTGCTTCGGGTGTTTGGTTAAGCCGTGGAAATGGGCAAGAATCTCTGCTTTCTATTCGCTCCCCAGTACTTACAGGTTCTGGGTCTTGCGCAGAGTTTTTAACCCTTGAAAATGGCATCAGTTTACGTGCACCTGGGTTTTGTAATGTAAATCAGTTATTTGATAGTCACTTCGAGAATAGCGACCAAATTGAAGTGGTAAAAGGTAATAACTCTGCTCGTTACGGCTCAAATGCAATTCATGGCATTATCAACTTAACAAACACCCTTTATAATCAAACGCCACAGGCAACTGTCGATATCGCAAGTGATGATTTTTATCGATTTAATGGAAACTATAGTCATGACTTTGATGATCTATCAATTGGTGCTGCAGTTACTGTAACTTCTGATGGTGGTTTTCAACAAAGCTCAGGCTATCAGCAACAAAAAGTATCTGCCGCGGCACAACACAATATAGGCCGCTGGCAATCCACCCATCATTTTACTTTAACGAATCTCAAGCAAGATACCGCCGGTTATTTACAACAAGGTGAAAATGCTTACCAAGATAAATCTTTGCTTAAAATAAATGCTTTTCCAGATGCTTATCGCGATAGCTTGTCACTACGTTATAGTATTAACAACCAACTTGAGTTAGATAAGTCAATTTGGCAAATAACACCGTATTTGCGTTACAACCAAATGGACTTTTTAATGCATTTTTTACCTGGCACACCTGTTGAAGAAAACTCACAACAAAGTGTCGGGGTGCAAATAAACAGAGTTGGAGTTATCAGTGACAAACTTAAATTAAAAATAGGCAGTGATATTGACTTAACCAATGGCGAAGTGCTGCAATATCAGAGTAATGAAACAGAATCTGACTCTGCTTTTTTACGCGCTGTTTTACCTAAAGGAAGGCACTACGACTACAGCGTATTTGGCCAAAGTTATGCCCTTTTTAGTCAATTGGATATGGCATTGTCATCCTCGCAAAACGCGTTTGTTGCTTTACGCTATGATTTAACCCAGTACGATTATACTAACAACATGGCAAGCGGTAATTTAAAAGACGATGGCACACCCTGCGGCTTTGGTGGTTGCCGCTATACTCGCCCTAGCAACCAAACGAACACCTTTAACGATTTAAGCTACAGTGTTGGGTATTCGTATGCAGTAAATGAACACACTCTAATTTTTGTAAAAGTTGATGATAGTTTTAGAGCACCACATACGGCTGAGTTATATCGTTTGCAAAACAATCAACAAAACATCACCATCGATAGTGTTGATGCTAAACAACAAGAGTTTGGCATACGCTTTGTTAATGGCACCTTTTTCAGCGAACTAAAT
>NZ_JBFKMX010000091.1:0-14776 GCF_041629635.1 Pseudoalteromonas sp.
TACTCGCGATAACTTTGGTTGTGGCTCATCGCGTGAACATGCGCCTTGGGCATTAAAACAATATGGTTTTACGGTGATTTTAGCCGAGAGTTTTGCTGATATTTTCTTTAATAACTGTATGAACAATCAAATGCTTGCAATTGCGTTACCGAGTACGACTCTGGATAAGTTATTTGCGGTAACTGAGCAAATTGAGCAAGTAAATGTTGTGATAGATTTGGAAAACCAAGTAATTAAAAGTGAGCAGTTTGATGATATTGGTTTTGATATCCGTCCTGATATCAAACAACGTTTATTATCAGGACTTGATTTTATCGGCGTAACTGAAACGCTAAACGATAAAATTGACGCCTTTGAACAACAACTTGCGAGCCAAAGAGCTTGGCAATAATGACCATATCAAATTAGAATTCTAAAAGGCTGTGTTAACAGCCTTTTTTATTTTATAAGGAATAAAAATGAGTGGTGAAACGAATCTTCAACAGTTAATAAAACATATGCAGCCCATGTTGCACCCTGAAAGCTATGTGTTTGTTTGTACAGAAACAGTCGATTCTTTGGATATGAACAAGGTATTTGCGCGTATTAATGAGCCTGAAGGTATAACGCTGATTTTAACTAAAGCTCAGGCAGACGAATGGCAACTTACATATAGTTCAGAGTTTTCATTAATTACTTTACAGATCCACTCAAGTCTTGAGGCTGTTGGTTTAACTGCTGCTTTTTCAACAGCCTTGGCAAAATATGATATTAGCGCTAATGTGGTTGCAGGGTTTTACCATGATCATATTTTGGTTGCTAATAAAGACGCTTCAAAAGCAGTTGAAGTGCTTCAAGCGCTAACCAAGCAATAAGGGTAAAAATGGATTCATTGTTCCACTGGATTGATTTAGTTGGTGTTGCAGTATTTGCGATATCAGGTGCGCTGGTCGCTTATAAAAAGAAATTAGATGGCTTTGGTGTCATCGTGCTTGCTTCAGCGACTGCTATTGGCGGTGGTACCACTCGTGATGTGATTTTAGATGTGCCGGTTTTTTGGTTAAAAGATCCCACTTATTTAATTTCGATTTTTGTGGCTAGTATCATCACCATTATTTGGCTAAATAAACAGCGTGGCTTTCCCCAAATATTACTCGAAATTGCCGATGCGCTCGGCCTTGCGTTTTTTGTTGTAATGGGTGTGCAAAAAGCCTTAAGCCTTGGTATGCCTGATTTAACCGCCATTGTAATGGGCACTATTACAGGTTGCTTTGGTGGCATGATCCGCGATGTGCTCGCACGCACCACCCCGATGGTATTAAAGAGTGAGCTCTATGCCACAACCTGTATTTTTGGTGGCATTTTATATACACAAAGCCTTAATTTAGGACTATCAACAAATTTCGCCATGATTTTAGGCATGCTAGGTACATTAGGCTTACGTGCTGGGGCGATAAAGTGGGGATGGAGCTTACACGTATTTAAATACAGTAAAATAGATAAGTAGCTGAGCGTTTAAATTCAGCTACACTAAAGGTAAGAGCTTAAATATAAGGACAACGGAATGTCTTTTGCCTGTGTTTATTCCCGCGCGCAAGTGGCTATGGATGCGCCATTAGTAACGATTGAAATTCATATTACCTCTGGCTTACCCAAGTTTACTATCGTTGGATTACCGGAAACCTCTGTAAAAGAAGCTAAAGACCGTGTACGTAGCGCCATTATTAATAGCCAGTTTAAATTTCCGCAAGAGCGCATAACTGTTAATCTTGCCCCAGCCGATTTACCCAAAGAAGGGGGGCGCTTTGATTTAGCTATTGCGATTGGCATTTTGGTCGCATCAAATCAATTGGGTCAGTTGAATTTAAGCAAACACGAGTTTTATGGTGAGCTGTCTTTAAGTGGCGAGATTAGGCCAATTCATGGCTTGCTGGCATCGCTGATAGCGAATATTAATAG
The DNA here is from genome assembly GCF_041629635.1 of Pseudoalteromonas sp. Classification (GTDB taxonomy): domain Bacteria; phylum Pseudomonadota; class Gammaproteobacteria; order Enterobacterales; family Alteromonadaceae; genus Pseudoalteromonas. The sequence continues at coordinate 1,939 of NZ_JBFKMX010000091.1, forward strand.
CGACAAACAGATTTACATTTCAGCCCATAATGCCAACGAAGCCGGGCTTGTATCAGATTGCCAGATTAAATTAGCAACAAGCTTAAATGAGCTCTGCCAAGATTTAACGGGGCAACAAGCACTCAATTTATTGGTAGCGGCGCCTCAAGTAGATAAAGTCACGCCACATTACTTAATTGATATGGCTGAAGTAAAAGGGCAGGGGCAAGCCAAACGCGCGCTCGAAATTGCAGCAGCAGGAAAACATAACATCATGTTTTTAGGGCCTCCTGGCACTGGCAAGTCGATGCTTGCCGCCAGAATGGCAACCATAATGCCGCCATTAACCGAATCTGAAGCACTAGAAACAGCAACGCTTTACTCAATTATTGGAAAATCGGTAGATCAGCAGCAATGGCAAATACGACCATTTCGCTCGCCGCATCATACTTGCTCAGCAGTTGCTTTAGTTGGTGGCTCTTCAAACCCTAAACCTGGCGAAATTAGTCTCGCACATAATGGCGTGTTATTTCTGGATGAACTTACCGAATTTGAACGAAAAGTGCTTGATAGTCTTCGCGAGCCATTAGAAACCCATAAAGTAACGATATCACGAGCCGCACGGCAATCAGAATTTCCTGCAAACTTTCAGTTAATTTGTGCACTTAATCCAAGTCCAACAGGGTGTCATAGAGATAATCGTGCATCGCCAGAGCAAATTTTGAAATACTTAAGCCGCGTTTCAGGGCCCTTTTTAGATCGTATTGATCTGCAAGTTGAGTTACCCAAATTGAAAACCCATGAACTGCAATCGAATCAATCAGGGGAAAGCTCAGAGCAAATACGCGAAAGAGTCGTGAATGCACAGAGATGTCAATATCAACGTCAGGGTAAGCTTAATGCGCTACTGTCAAATAGAGAACTTGAGCAAGTGGTGAAACTTGATAATGAAAGTGTGACATTTATGGCATTGGTAACAGAAAAGCTCGATTTATCACCGCGTTCATATCATCGTGTATTAAAAGTGGCACGCACCATTGCCGATTTATCGGGCAAGCAAACTGTTGATTTAATGCACATTAAAGAGGCAATCAGCTACCGTGCATTTGAGCGATTAATTAATACCTTAACGCGAGTTTAAAAACATAATAAAAAATGCGCTAGCTTAGGCGTTTCCTGAGTTGCACCACTATTAACCAGCTGTTAACATGAGCTTTGGTGCAATTGACAGGAGTTGAAATGAAAAAGTTAGCGAGTGTAATAGCAGGTATATTGTTAGCGGGTCAAAGTGTAAGTGCGATGGCTAATGCCGACCGCGCAATGGATCTTTACCTTAATCAAGATTATGCCCAAGCCTTTAAACTTTTTCAGAAAACAGCTCACCTCGGTCATGGTAAAAGCCAATTTAATTTAGGGGTGCAATATCTTCGTGGTCAAGGCGTTGCACAAGACCCAATCCTAGCTTACGCCTACTTAGCAGTTGCTATCGAAAATGGCTTTTTAACAGCAAGGCAAGCACTTAAAACAGTTGAGCGCCGATTAACTCCTGCACAAATGAAAAATGGTCAAGCGAAAGCCAATGAATTAATAGGTTTGTATGGCAAAGCAGGCAGTGAAAATATTCGTTATGCCTTACCTTTTGGTCGTGACTACAATCCAACCCCCAAGCGCACAGAAAACCCAGAAGCAAAATACCCTAGCAGCCTTTTTAATAAAGGTATTCCGGGTATGGCGCGTTATTTATTTGATATTGACCGCAACGGTATTGTGCGTGATGTGCAGTTATTACAAAGCTATCCAAGCGATGAATTTGCAGAAAGCGTATTAGAAAAATTAGAAAATTCACGTTATCAAATTCTAAAAGTGGGCGGCAGTCTACGAAAGTTTAGTCAGGCACAATTTGGGGGCGTATTTAAGCGTACAGATATTCCAGAAGAAACACTTAAACAACTCCAAGCTAAGCATAAAAAATTATTAGCTCAGGCAAAACGTGGCAATACTAAATCCCAAGCTGAGCTTGCTGATATGTTAGAGCTGATGAGTGAAGACGATATGCTGAAAGTAGCGTATTTGCCAAAAGATACCGTGACAAGCTCAAATGGCGAAGCAAATCTACTGGCAAGTAACGCCGATGAGTTCACAGTAAATCCAGCGCTTAGCGAAGATTTCTATAACTTCAATTACCTTGTATGGCTAGATAAGCAAGGTAATACCATTCGTTATGAAGCAACTGGTGACTATAAAGCACCTAAAGAATTAGACAAACTCGCTGTTAAAACCATGCAAAACTGGCAAGTGCTAGTCAGTGGTGATGAACAATCAGAGTATGGGCCATTTTTAGCAGAGTTTTTCTACAATAATGAAGCGCGAAATAATACTTACTCAAACTACATCAATCGCCAAAATGTAAGATTAAAACAGATTATTGCAAAACCACGCGAAGAGATGCCAAGTTACTGGCGTTTAAAAGCAGCACAAGGCGGTGACTTTGCCTCATTAATGTTGCTTGGTGCGGGCTGTAATTTACATATTCTTGGTACCGCGGCAGATCTTGGCTATACACCAGCACAAACACTGGCTGCCAAATGTATTTTACAAAAAGCAGATGCCAGCAAAGAGTTACTTAACCAAGCGCGCGAATGGCTCGGCGATGCCGCGGAACAAGGCGATTATATTGCAATGCGAGAACTTGCTGGCATATACGCACGAGAGTCGCATAACCAAGGCGAGTTGAACTATGCCATTGAACTAACAAAGTTAGTGGTTGATGAAAAAGACGACCCTTGGGCATATGAATATATGGCAGCTGCCTATGCAAAATTAGGTCAGTTTGACGAAGCCGTAGATATGCAAGAGAAAGCCGTAAAAGAAGCATGGGACAAAGACTACTTTGTTGATGCTGCGAAAGCGCGATTAGCGGCCTATGAAAATTCCAAACTGGGCACTTGGTAAAAACGTAAAATTATTTAAATAGAAAAGGCCGCAAATGCGGCCTTTTTTTATGTTGTTTATTCGCAGGTTAGTTAAGTGAATTTTTATTATTAACCTAGCGCAATCATGTAGCCTTTGCCGCGTACGGTTACAATGCGTTTTTGTTCTTTTTCGTCACCGAGTTTTTTACGCAAGCGACCAACTAATACATCGACGGTTCTATCCGAAGGGCTCCAATCAGATTGACCAATTTCTTCTGAAAGCTTTTCTCGACTTGTGGGTTTGCCAGCATTACCAATTAATGAAATCAATACCTTATGTTCGGCCTCGGTCAACCTTATTTCTTCGCCATTGGCTACAATCAGTGTGCGGTGCTCGGGGTGTACTTTAATATCTGAGTACTCAATGTATTCATCATTGTTTTGGTATAAGTTAAGGCGTTTCGCTAAGGCTTTTAATCGCAGCTCGAGCTCCAATAAATCTACAGGCTTGCAAATATAATCATCAGCTCCTTGTGCTAACCCTAAAATACGGTCGGCCTGAGAGTCTCGGCTCGACAGCACGACAACACCAATATCAGAAATTAAGTTAATTTCTTTTGCGAGCACTAAGCCATCTACTTGGGGCAGTACAATATCGACAACCGCCAGCTTAATGTCATGATTTGTGCGCACAATATCAACCGCATTAGCGCCAGTTTCGTCAACAACAAAACTAAACTCACTATTGCTAAAATGTGATTGAATGCGCCTTACTAGCAAGGAATCATCTTCAACCAGAAGTACTTGTATTGTCATAATGTTCGTTATTCGATTATCTGCCCGAAGTGATATTATCACCAATTTTGCACTGAATGAAAAATAGAAAGATAAGTATGTAAAGTATAGGTGTACAAAAAAAATAACGGCTTACAAAAAGCCGTTATTTTTATTTAACGTTTTATGGTTATTTTTGCGGGTATAAGTCCTGCCACCACTGTGGTTGCTCTTTCAAGTGCTTATCAAAATAAGCCAGCATAGTGTTCCACCAGTGGAAGCGCTTATCGCGTGCAAAAATTTGGTGATCTGCACCTTTATATTCAACTAATTCAACATCTTGGCCTAGTAGCTTTAATGCTGTGTACATAGTGTGGCTTTCACCTACAGGCACGTTGGTATCAGCATCACCATGAATAAGCAGTAACGGTGTTTTTACTTTATCTGCGTTAAATACAGGGCTGTGCTCTGAATAAAGCTTTGTGTTATTCCAAGGGAAGCTGTTTTTAGAGGCTTCACCTGAGTATAAATAACCCCACCAACCTTGACCCCAATACGAGGTAATATTCGAAATACCTGCATGAGAAATAGATGCGCTAAACATATCGGTTTTAGTTGCTAATAACATGGTCATAAATCCACCATAAGACGCACCTAAGTTACCTACTTTGTTTTTATTAACAAAGCTGTACTTATCTAAGAATGCCTGAGTGCCTTTAATAATGTCATTGGCTGTGTATTCGCCCCATGCATTAACGTGTTTTGCCGAAAAATCTTGGCCAAAACCTGTTGCACCGGTAGGTTGTAATACATACACCACATAGCCATTTTCGGCCCATAAATTAAATGGGTAACGACCTGTAAATGCACGATTTACAGGTGACGTACCACCGTAGTAATAAACCAGTGCTGGGTATTGCTTTTGTTTATCTAAATTACTTGGTAAATAAACGCGGCCTTTAATTTCAGTACCTAGGTCATTTACAAAGTTAAATTCTTCAAGGCTCGGCAACTGTGTTTTAGCATAGTAAGCTTCTTTCGCATTCCACAGGGTGCGAGTTTTATCACTGCTAGGTTTACTCTTAAGTTGTACTTGTTGTGGCAGTTGCGCGCCAGTACCAGCGTAAACAAGGGTAGGTGACTTCTCGTTAGAGACACTAAAACGCTCAATTACATCTAGGTTGGTTTTTACTTTATTAAAGCGTTTTTTACTTTCATCAAATAAATACAGTTGGCGCTTGTCTTCTTCACCCACATTTAAAATAACATCATCATTGTTTAAAACCGTGAACTGGCCAATGCTTGGTTTGAATGTTTTTGATAATGCGGTGATTTTTTTGCCGTCATAACTTACTGAATACAGTTGTGAATCGTAGTTATTACTAAGCTGTGATGCGGCAACGTTTTTACCAACGTTATCACCAAACTCTGGGCCTGCAGCAATATATAAACCATCACTTGCGTATTGTGCGCTATTAAATGTGCGGTAACTACCGATAGTTGATTGGCTATTATCTGCTAGTTTGTACTCAAGCAGCTCAGTTAGCATATGCGGTGGTGCGGCATAATCAGAAATAGAGCGGCTTAATAACAGTGTGCCACGTTTAACATCAAAATCTTCTAGGCTTACACTAAATTCAGCGGGGCTTACTTGACGCATTAAACCTGAATTTACATCGTATAAATATACGCTGGTTTTATTGCGTGCATATGACCAACGATCTTCTAAACCTTGGTAATACTTGGTAAGCGACGTCGACTTTTCAGGGCGTTTAACCCAAGTAAAAATAAGCGTGTCGTTATCATAAAAATCAACATTGCTAATGCCCGACAACTCTTCACTTAATGAGATGGTGGTTAACGTTTTAAGGTTTAACTTAAAGAGGGTATTACCACTTGTGTATACAAGGTGTTTGTTGTCGCTTGACCAAGCAAAATTACTTGCGTTTTCAGGTAATGCGAAAACAATTTCGTTGCTTTTAACCGATTTAATAAAAGTTTCTTTGAGTGCTTTATTACCGTTTTTATCGTTGTAACTGCGCGTTTGCCAAATCAAGTGTTGAGCGTTCGGAGCAATACTTAGGTTGCTAACGGTTTTGCTATCAAATAATTGTTTTGCGCTTAGTGTATTTGGTGCCTCTTTTGAAACGCTAATGTTTTCATCTTCAAGGTCGCTAGTTAAATCAAGCGCAACCTTGCCCCAGTCTTCAACACTTTCAGTAATAATGATTACTTGGTGTTGGCCAGTGCTTAGCGGTAGCTTATAAGTATCACCACTTTTCGAAAGTAGCTCGCCATTTAGGTAAAAACTGGCTTCTTTAACACCATCTAATTTAAGCGTTGCTGGTGTAAAGCGTGTTGTGCTGAGGGTGAACTTTAATGCTTGTAAGCCCGGTTCAGTAAGAGCGTTTAATTTATTTAGGCTCTGCCATTTAACTGTATTACCAAACAGGCTTACTGATGCTTGGTCTGCCGCTAAACTCTGTTTTAGGTTGTTTAAAATGGCATTTTTGCGATTAGTTTCAAATGGCTTGAGGGCATTTTGCGGTGCGATTGGGCCTAAATAATTGATCTTACTTGTATCAATGGCTTCGGCATTGGCGATTGGAGAAATAAAATAAGCGCCGAGCATTGCTGCTAAAAGAGACTTTTTCATTGTCTGTCCTTATCAAAATAGATTGCAGAATCATAACTAAAAAAAATCCTTCTGTATGCTTGAACTCGGTAAGTTGCAGCCCAATTATGGTGAACAACGAAAACAAGTGTGAACGAGCTTTGCACGGGTGATCGTAATGAATTTAGCTTTGCCGTTTATAAATTCATACAATTTTACGACGGTTATTGTACGCAGTGCTTAGTTTATTGGGTAAACTAGGCTTGATAAATTTACGCCATGATTCGAGAGGTTACTGTGGCTTTGTTAATTACCTATATGCTGTTAGCTATAGGCATTTCATTTTTATGTTCAATTATGGAAGCGGTATTACTAAGTATTACCCCAAGCTATGTCGCCAGTTTAAAAAAGCAAAAACCAAAGTTAGCTGAGCGCATCAATTCATTAAAAGAAAAAGTAGATCAGCCACTTGCGGCAATTTTAACGTTAAATACTGTAGCGCACACAGCAGGTGCAGCAGGTGTGGGTGCACAAGCTGCTGCGGTATTTGGTGATGCGGCAATTGGTATTGCATCAGCAGTAATGACGTTACTCGTTCTAGTGCTGTCAGAAATTATTCCTAAAACATTAGGTGCTAATTATTGGCGCCAATTAACGCCTATCGTATCGTCATCATTAGTGGTGATGGTGCGCATATTAAAGCCGTTTATTTGGCTTTCAGACATTATTACCAAAATGCTTGGCAGCAAGCAAAGCGAAAGCCACTTTATTCGTGCTGAAATTGAAGCAATGGCAGAAATGGGTAGCGAAGCAGGGGCGCTTCATCAAGAAGAAAGCGAGCTTATTCGCAGTCTTTTAAAGTTTCGTCATTTAAAGCTGGATACCTTATTAACACCGCGTACTGTGCTGTTTAGGGTACATAAAGATCTCACTGTAGATGAGTATTTAAAACAACATGGTAGCGTAGCGTTTTCACGGGTATTGGTGTTTGACCAAGACTCAGATGACATTATTGGCTTTGTGCATAAAAACGACATCATGCTGGCATATCACCGCCTTGGTGAAGACTACAAAATTGCCAAACTAGTTAAGCCGATTTATACCGTACCTGAAACATTGCATGTGCATACGTTATTTCAAACACTGTTAGAAAAACGCATTCATATTTGTTTGATTATTGATGAATATGGTGATGTACAAGGCATTGTGACGTTAGAAGACATGATTGAAAGCCTAATGGGTATGGAAATCGTGGATGAGCGTGACCAAACGTTAAACATGCAATTAATGGCCAAAGAAAAATGGCAGCAGCGTGTGGATAATCATGAAAACCTAATTAAAAACGATGAACATAGTGTAGATATAAAAACACCAGAAGCTGCGAAAAAGTCGCTCAGTGATGAGTGTAACTAAGCTGCAATCTCGTTTTATTATCCTTGCCAAGCGCCTTAACGCTTGGCGAGGTGTTATGTTGTTAGTTGCCTTTGTTGCATGCGCCTTACTGCTAACATCACTGGTACTAAACACGCCATTTTTAAATTCGCTGCAGGCAGGTATCTTGTTACTGATTTGCTGGAGTTTATTGGGATATTTCTTTATTGCGTGTTTTAGTTTATGCGATCAAAACCTGCCAACAAAAGCCACTTGGTTTATGCGTTTAAAGCATAAATTAGTTAATATTTTCATTAGAATTATTACTCTAACTTTTATGCTTTTAACAGCAATCACCCTTTATTTAACGGTTCGGCTAATTACCGTATTTAACGGTTAAAATTTAAATTGAATGTAATATTTAAAATTTAACATAAAATTGCATTTTTTAATCTATAACCATCTTTATTGCCACAATTTAAACCACAAAAAACCCATCAAAACCGTCTAAGATCTCCGCGATTTATAATTCATCATCTGCGAGCGTGTTATGACGAAAGTAAACAACCAGAATCTGCTGCAATTGCGTTTTATTGAGCAAGCATTTATCGAGCAGCTTAAGCCTTCTTTTGATAACTTACCGGCAAACCCATATGCCGACGGTGCATTTCGTTTACGCCGTTACTCTGTAATTAAACTTGTTGATGGCAAATTAAGCCTGCAACCTACTAAAGCATTTGTCCAAGATGACTCAATTAACCAATTCCAAGGTAATGTTGAGCGTACTTACGAAAACCTTGAAGAATCGCTATTAGCGACTGACGGTATGACGCATTTAGTAGAGCAGTTTATTGAAATGTCAGGCATTGCTAGCGAAACCGATATCGAAATTCACCAATTCCGCATGTTAGCGATTGATGCAGACACGCCGCCAGCACCTGAAGGCGTGCACCAAGATGGTTTTGACCATGTTTGCGTTGCAGGTGTGTCACACAGCAATATTGAAGGTGGTGAGCTACTAGTTTACGAATCACGCGATGCACTGCCATGTTTCAAAATGGAAATTAAAGACGGCATGTTTGCCATGGTGAATGACCGTCAGGTATGGCACAACGCTACACCAATGAACAAAGTCGACAACGATAAAGTAGGCTACCTAGACTGCTTTGTATTAACAGCGTAGGAACTGATAATGCAATTAACTAAAATCCGTAAGCAGTTTCCTGCGTTAATGCAGGAAGTAGCAGGTAAATCACCGGTATTTTTAGATGGTCCTGGTGGCTCACAAGTACCGCAAAGTGTTTTAACAGCCATGTCAGCTTATTTAGGTCGTTATAATTCAAACTTAGGTGGCGCATTTTTCTCAAGCCACCAAACGGTTGACCTAGTAAATAAAGCACGCGAAAGTGCAGCAACATTATTAAACGCACCAAGCAAAGAGCAAATTGTGTTTGGTCCGAATATGACCAGTCTTACCTTTAGCTTTAGCCGTGCAATTAGCCGTGATTGGCAAGTGGGTAACGAAATTATTGTAACCAATGCAGATCACTTCTCAAATGTATCTAGCTGGCAGCAAGCGGCAGACGATAAAGGCGTAAAAGTTCACGCATTAGAAGTGGATACAGCAGACTGTAGCCTTGATTTAGTACAGTTAAAATCATTACTTAATGAAAACACTAAGCTTGTTGCCGTTACTTACGCATCAAACACCACAGGTACTATCAACGACATTAAAGCGATTGTTGATATGGCACACCAAGTAGGTGCGCTAGTGTATGTGGATGCTGTGCATTATGCGCCGCACATGCTGGTGGATGTACAAGCACTTGATTGTGACTTTTTAGCGTGTTCTGCGTATAAATTCTTTGGCCCACACTTAGGCATGGTTTACGGTAAACGTGAACACTTAGAAGGTTTTACGCCATATAAAGTAGAGCCAGCAACCGATTTAATTCCAGGTCGTTGGGAAACGGGTACGCAAAGCTTTGAAGCTATGGCAGGTTTTATTCAAGCCGTTGAATATATTGCAAGCTTAAGCGAGCTCGATGAAAGCGAGCCACTGCGCACGCGTTTAGAAGTGGCTTTTGCTAATGCTAAACAGCATGAAGATGAGCTTTCAAAATATTTCCTTGAGCGTATCGCAAAGTATAAATCAGTAACCTTATACGGTATTTCTGATCTGTCTCGTTTAGCTGAGCGTACACCTACCTTCGCAATTACTGTTGCGGGCGTAACGCCACGCCAAGTATCTGAGCACTTAGGTAAAGAACATATTTGTGTGTGGGACGGTAACTTCTACGCCAAAGGCCTATGCCAGCAGCTTGATGTGTTAGATAATGGCGGTGTTATTCGCATTGGTTGTATGCATTACAACACAATCGAAGAATTAGAGCGCTTTTTTGATGTATTAGAGCCACTACTTGCATAAGCTCGCAATAATACCAATTTTATTAATTATATGATCATTCTAGCGAGTTAAATGACCCATAAACTGCGTTTTAAAATTCTAAAGTAGAACAACTACATGTCGAATTATAAGCCTTGTTTCTGAGCCATTTTTCTGTCGCAATAAATGACCAGCTAATTAATGCAACTGGCATAATACATAAACGTGAAAAAGGGTAACTTAGTTACCCTTTTTTATTGAATAATGTCAGCAGCAAAGTAAATAATCTGAATTCGGATTAAATAGACTAGAGCCAACTTGAAGTTAACCAGCTTTAAATACAAAACCCGCAAAGGGCCAGATTATCGTCATGGCGAACAGGTGTCGTTTTTAGATATAAAACACACTTTTGGCATGGGGAATATTCGTATTGGTAGCTGGGTAACGCGTGAAGAAAGAGACCTTGCCGCTAATCTAGTATTCGATGCACTGGCTGATTTAGCCTACATCTTGGCATTACCGCCACAAGCAATGGGGCTGCGTGGTAACTTAAACCTTGCCTTTGGTAGTGGCGGGCGAAAGGGCGTGCAAGCGCATTATGCGCCCCATTATCGCGAACTGGCATTGGCTAAAAATGCGGGAGCAGGGGCACTTGCCCATGAGTTTTGGCATGCCTTTGATCATTACATCGCCGATAAAGCTTTTGATATTAATGATGCGGAAATTTTGCCAAACCGCATTTTATTCGCCAGTGACTGCTGGCTGAAAAACAAAACACAAATTGCTCACCCACTAAATGATCGCCTAATAAATATTTTTAGCGCCATGCTGTTAAGCGACGACGGCCAAGATAAAAACGACTTTGTTGCACGCAGTGTAAAAGCTGATATAGCTTTATCAAGAAACTATTTTTCACTGCCCACCGAAATGATGGCTCGGGCTTTTGAAGCAGCAGTAGAGACTTGCCCTGATATTGAAAACAGCTATTTGGTCGCGGGTACAACAACCCCTGATGTAATGCCGGTATTTCCTGACTTAACCCATCGGCAAAGAATCTATGAGGCGTTGCTGGCGTACTTTAAGCCGCTGGGTATGGCATTGAGTAAGTGAGTTGGTTTTTACTTTTTTAGCTTCGCCTCCCTGCACTTATCTTGCGCCATCCATGGCGCACTCTTGTTCATTTTTGTTACACGACAAAAACGAACCAAAAAACGTGCCCCCGAAATCAAACTGAATCCTCAAAGAATAAATCGAAATGAACGCAATCAGTATGCAATCGCCATCCATGGCTCAAGCATACTTTTGCCAGCATCCATGCTGGCAATTGCTCTTCAATTTATTATTTTCGTGTTTGATTTAAGGGGGAGGGAGCCAGCCGAAACAATGAATTTCAATTGAAGGTAATCTTTGTTGGTACTATCTAAGTCTCTGAACTAATTAGTTGTGTTTATTCTTTATATTTGGCAGTAAACAAAACAGACACGATTTTCCAATGTTCACCAACCTTAATTAAACTCCATTGCTCATCACCCCAGTTGATTTTGTAGTGGTATAACAAATTTGGCCACCTAATTAGAGGCTGATATGATCGCCTCATAGATAATTTAGGTGACATAATGACAAGAACAGGCAAACGTAATTTCACACCAGAATTTCGATTAGAAGCAGCTCAATTAGTTGTTGATCAAGGTTACTCAGTTCGAGAAGCTGCTGAAGCGATGAATGTTGGCAAATCTACGATGGATAAGTGGGTTAGGCAGCTTCGTAATGAGCGCCAAGGCATAACGAGTAAAGCTAGCCCAATGACGCCAGAGCAGCGTAAGATTAAAGAGCTTGAGAAGAAAATAAAACGTATTGAATTAGAAAAGGAAATTCTAAAAAAGGCTACCGCTCTCTTGATGTCGGACTCGATGAACAATTTAAGATAATTAAACGACTCAAAGAGAGCTATGCGGAATTAACGGTTTGCCAAATATTTGATGTTCATCGCAGTAGTTTCAAGTATTGGAATAAACGCTCAAAACGACCTAGTAGCACACAGTTAAAAGAAATCGCTGTGGTTAAGCAAATTCATCGTGAGAGTAAGAGGTCAGCTGGCTCACGAACGATATCCACGATAGCGATTGACCGTGGCTTTGATATTTCTCGTTACAGAGCAAGAGGCTATATGAAACGTTTAGGTTTAGTTAGCTGCCAACTGCCTAAACACAGGTATAGAAAAGCCAATCAAGAGCATGTAGCGATCCAAAACCATCTAGGTCAACAATTTGATGTAGTGAAGCCAAACGAAATCTGGTGCGGTGATGTCACGTATATTTGGACGGGAAATCGTTGGGCTTATTTAGCTGTGGTGATAGATTTATTTGCGAGAAAACCCATTGGCTGGGCGATGTCGCTATCGCCAGATACTTCACTGACCAGTAAAGCATTAAATATGGCGTATGAAATGCGAGGCAAGCCCAAAGGGGTGATGTTTCATAGCGACCAAGGTACGCATTATACCAGTCGCAGTTACCGACAATTACTCTGGCGCTACCAGATCAAACAAAGCATGAGCCGCCGTGGAAATTGTTGGGATAACAGCCCAATGGAGCGTTTCTTTAGAAGCTTAAAAACTGAATGGATGCCAACAACAGGTTATCGTTCGTTTAGTGAGGCTAAAGCTGAAATAACTCATTATATCGTTGGTTATTACAGCTCAGTTAGACCGCATCATTACAATGCTGGTTTAACACCGAATGAGTCAGAAAAAAGATACTGGCTTGAATACAAAACCGTGGCCAATATTAGTTGACCACTACA
>NZ_JBFKMX010000092.1:0-14706 GCF_041629635.1 Pseudoalteromonas sp.
CAATGCCAAAGGCGCAACCGCGTATGTTACGCTTGAGCCTTGTTCGCACTATGGCCGCACACCGCCATGTGCTGAAGGCCTAATTAAGGCAGGTGTTAGCCGTGTTGTTGCTGCCATGGTTGATCCAAACCCAGAAGTCGCTGGTCGCGGTTTAAAAATGCTGGAAGATGCTGGGATCGAAACCGATTTTGGATTATTAGCCAATCAAGCTGAAGCGCTAAATTTGGGTTTTTTAAAGCGTATGCGCACCAACTTGCCGTATATACGCTGTAAATTGGCTGCAAGCCTTGATGGCAAAACTGCGCTTGAAAATGGCGAAAGTAAGTGGATTACTTCCAGTGAATCTCGTTGTGTAGTACAAGCATTGCGCGCTGAAAGTTGTGCTGTGCTGTCGGGCGCCGATACTGTGATTATCGATAACGCGAAATTAAATGTGCGCTTTGATGAACTCGATGAGCTAGATGCAAAACACAGTACTCGCCAGCCAGTGCGTGTAATTATTGACTCACAAAATCGTCTCACACCTGAACTCGCGTTATTTCAGCAACAATCTAAAATTATTATTGCTCGAACAAAGCTTGATAATTCGCATACTTGGCCTCATTTTGTTGAACAAGTTGTGGTGAAAGATAACAATAGCAAAGTTGATTTACCCACATTAATGGCAATGCTAGCTGAGCGTGGTATTAACTTAGTGTTGCTAGAAGCAGGTGCGACACTGGCAGGCAAAATGTTTGAAGCGAATTTAGTGGACGAACTTGTGCTATTTATGGCGCCTAAATTAATGGGGCATACCGGCAAAAGCTTAATTAATTTGCCTGCGTTTGACGCCATGTCTCAAGTTCCTGAACTTGAAATTAAAACCCTTAAACATGTAGGGCAGGATATTTGCCTGCATGCATTGGTAAAAAGAAATTAATATGTTTACAGGCATTGTTGAAGCAACCGGCACTGTTGCTGCAATTGAAATGATTGCAGGTGATATGCGCGTTACTATTAACTCGGGCAAACTGGATTTAAGCGACGTTAAATTAGGTGATAGCATCGCAACAAACGGTGTATGTTTAACCGTGATTGCATTAACCGGGCAAGGTTATGTTGCTGATGTGTCAAAAGAAACCCTATCTCTCACCAACTTTGAAAGCTACCAAGTTGGGCAAACGGTTAACCTTGAAAAAGCCTTAATGCCGCAGTCGCGTTTAGGCGGGCATTTAGTTTCGGGTCACATTGATGGTATTGCAACCGTCACCCGTATTGAACCCAATGCACGCGCAACAGAATATTGGCTTAGTGCGCCATCTCAATTACTTAAATACATCCCTTACAAAGGTTCGGTCTGTATTGATGGTATTAGTCTTACTGTAAACGAAATAAACAACAACGAATTTAAGCTAACTATTGTGCCGCATACCGCAGGTGAGACCACCATAAATGGCCTTAAAGTAGGTAGCAAAGTGAATTTAGAAGTGGATCAGCTTGCGCGCTATTTAGAGCGTTTAATGATGCCACAACAAGAATTAAAACCGACAAGCACTCTCACTCATGAGCTTCTAGCGCAAGCTGGCTTTATGAACCGATAACCAGTCGCAAGCAAAGGTAACAAAATGGGTTTACACACTGCAGCAGAAATTATTGAAGATATCCGCCAAGGCAAAATGGTCATTCTAATGGATGATGAAGACCGTGAAAATGAAGGCGATTTAATTATGGCATCTGAGCACATTAGTGCTGATGCAATTAACTTTATGGCGACTCACGGCCGTGGTTTGATTTGTTTAACGCTTACACAAGAGCGTTGTCAGCAGCTTAATTTACCACTCATGGTAAGCAATAATGGTGCACAGTTTTCGACTAATTTCACGATGTCGATTGAAGCGGCAAAAGGCGTAACCACGGGGATTTCAGCTGCAGATCGTGCACGCACAGTGCAAGCGGCTGTGGCAAAAGGCGCTGTGCCTGAAGATATTGTACAGCCAGGTCATATTTTCCCAATTATGGCGCAACCGGGTGGTGTATTAACCCGCGCAGGGCACACCGAAGCGGGCTGTGACTTAGCACGTTTAGCAGGTTGTGAGCCATCGTCAGTAATTGTAGAAATTCTTAATCCAGATGGCACCATGGCGCGCCGTCCAGACCTAGAAGTATTTGCTAAAGAACACGGTTTAAAAATGGGCACCATTGCCGATTTAATCGAGTACCGTAATTTAAATGAAGCTACTATTGAACGTGTTGCTGAATGTAAGCTACCTACAGAACACGGTGAGTTTGATTTAATCACCTATAAAGACACCATTGACGGTGAGCTTCACTATGCGATGAAAAAGGGTGACGTTAAAGAAGATGATGCAACCTTAGTACGTGTTCACTTACAAAGTACATTTAACGATATCTTGCTTTCAGATCGTGCATCTGATCGTAGCTGGACGCTTTCAGGCGCTATGAAATACATTGCTGAAAATGAAGGCGTGTTAGTTATTTTAGCAAGACACGAAAATCCAGAAGATTTAGAAGCGTTATTTAAAACGTTTGAAGCGCAAGATAAAGGCGAAAGCCCAAGTGTACGCAAATTCCAAGGCACCTCACGTACTGTGGGTGTTGGTTCACAAATCTTGGCTGATTTAGGCATTCATAAAATGCGTTTAATGAGCATGCCGAAAAAATATCACGCGATTTCAGGTTTTGGTCTTGAAGTTGTGGAATACGTTGAGCCGAAATAAGCTTAAAAATAAGCCTAAAAAAATTTAATTTAGTATGATAAAATCCGCGCCTTTGCGATTGCGCGATAAATGAATTAGCCAAAGAGAAGGGCATAAAATGAAAGTGATTGAAGGTAAATTAAACGCTCAAGGGAAAAAGTTTGCTATCGTTATTTCTCGCTTTAACGATTTCATTGGTAAAAGCTTACTTGATGGTGCAGTTGATACCTTAAAGCGTATTGGTAACGTGAACGATGACGATATTACAGTTGTTTATGTACCGGGTGCTGTAGAGCTTCCTTTAGCAGCTAAGCGCATCGCAGCAAAGAAAGAATTTGATGCAATCATTTCACTTGGTGTGATTATCCGTGGTGGTACACCGCATTTTGACTTAGTTGCTAACGAGTCAAATAAAGGTTTAGCAAGTGTATCGTTAGACTATGATATTCCTGTAGCGTTTGGTGTTTTAACAACTGAAAACATCGAACAAGCGATTGAGCGTGCAGGCACCAAAATGGGCAACAAAGGCGGCGAAGCTGCACTTGGCGCACTTGAAATGGTTAACCTGTTAGAACAAATTTAAGGGTACTTAATGAAACCAGCAGCTAGACGTAAAGCCCGTAAACTGGCGTTACAAGCAATTTATTCATGGCAAGTAAGCGGTAATCCTGTTGCAGATATCGAACAACAAATGCTTGTTGAAAACGATGTAAGCAAAATTGACGTTGATTACTTTAAAGACTTAGCGCGTGGTGTTGCGGTAAATCATAAGGCGCTAGATGAGGCTGTTACGCCGCATTTAGATCGTCCTTTTGACGATATCGATTTAATCGAAAAAGCGATTTTGCGTCTATCTTGTTATGAACTCAAGTTCCGTGAAGACGTACCTTACAAAGTTGCTATCAACGAAGGTATTGAGCTGGCAAAGTTATTTGCTGCTGATGATAGCCATAAGTTTGTGAATGGGGTACTAGACAAGACCCAAAATCAGCTTAGAAAAAAATAATTGGAGAGCCGGCTTTAGGCCGGCTTTTTTGTGCATGCAAGAATTTGAATTAATCTCTCACTTTTTCAAAGGGCGCGGAGTCGCACGCAAGGATGTGTCACTGAGTATTGGTGATGATGCGGCGCTCATTAATGTGCCAGAAAACTGCCAGTTAGCAGTAACTACCGATACCCTTGTTGAAGGGGTCCATTTCTTTAAAGATATTGACCCAAAAGCACTTGGTTATCGAGCACTTGCCGTAAACTTAAGTGATCTCGCTGCGATGGGCGCAGAGCCTGCGTGGATTTCTGTGGCGCTCACCTTGCCAAAAGCCGAAACCCAGTGGCTTGAGCAATTTACTCAGGGAATGCACGAAATTGCTGAATACTACAATGTGCAAATTGTTGGTGGTGACACCACACAAGGGCCGTTGACGATTAGTATTTGTGCTAAGGGTTTCGTGCCAAATGGCTGCGCGCTGACACGAAGTGGTGCAAAAAATGGTGACTGGATTTTTGTTACTGGCACTCTTGGAGACGCTGGGCTTGCCATTGATAGCAAGTATGACAAGGTATCGCTTACTGAGCAGCAATTCAATGCTGCCAATAAAGCATTTGATTACCCAGTGCCACAAGTGGCTGCAGGGCAAATGTTGCGTGGCAAAGCAACCAGCTGTATTGATATTTCAGATGGTTTAATTGCCGATATTGCTCACATTTGCCAGATGTCTGGTGTCGGCGCTAAATTATTTGCTGAGAATATTCCGCTGGCAGCCACTGTAGCTGAGGTGCTTCCTCAACATGCAGCGCTCAATTATGCGTTAGCGTATGGCGATGAATATCAATTGTTGTTCACTGTGCCTGAAGAGCACAGAACCACCGTTGAAATGACACTAAAGCAATATGGCGTGGCAATAAGTTGTGTCGGTCAAATTACAAACCACGTTGGAAGTGTAGAATTAACGCTAAATGGTAAACCTTTTACCCTTGAACAGGCTGGTTTCGAACACTTTAATGATAAGTAGTAGGAGTGTGCGTGGCACAATTTAATCTAAAAAAGTTTTCACATTTTTGTGCTTTAGGTTTTGGCCTCGGACTGGCTCCTAAAGCGCCAGGTACGTTTGGCACATTAGCAGCAATTCCATTTATTATGATGACAATGACGGCGCCTTTATGGTTACAGCTTGTTGTTGCTATTGCGATATCTGCAATTGGTATTTGGTTTTGTGAAGTAGCAAGCCGTGATGCTGGTGTACACGATCATCCTTCAATTGTCTGGGATGAGGTTGCCGGTTTTTATATTACTATGATAGGTGCGGCGATTTCGTGGCAAACCTTGTTAGTTGGCTTTATCTTATTCCGCTTTTTCGATATTGTTAAACCTTGGCCAATCAAGTTGCTCGATAAACACGTAAAAGGTGGCTTTGGCATTATGGTGGACGATATTCTCGCAGGAATATTCTCCTTACTATGCTTACAATTAGTGCTTTATTACGGGCTAATTTAATAATGAGATAAACCGTGCTGTTTCGCTTAATACTGTTATTGACCTTCGTACTTTTAAGTACCTTCAAATTTGCCTACGCATCACTTGATGATTATGTGGTTAAGCAATGGCATATTCAGCATGGACTTGCGTCACAATCACTTAAAAATATTGTGCAAGACCAACAGGGCTATTTATGGATTGGCTCACAGTTTGGTTTAAGCCGTTTTGACGGTAATCGCTTCACCAATTTCAATGTTAACAACAGTGATTTCCTACCAAGTAATGCAATAAACAGCTTACTGCTCGACAAAAATGGTTTTCTATGGATTGGTACTGACAATGGACTCGTAAAATTTAGCCCAAGTGAGCTTAGCTTTGAGCGCTTTAGCTTAAACGGCCCTGTACGTGATATTGCACAAGACAACAATGGTCGTATCTGGATAGCATCAAATAGTCTCTACCTTTATTCCAATCAAAAACTCAATACTATTTCGCAATTGCTAGGTGTGAATGACACCAATAATAACTTTAGTAATAAACGTAACGCTTTAGTAAAACTAATTGGTGAAGTGCGCAAAATGGCACTCTCGCCAGATGGTATCTGGTTGATTAATGACCGCTTCTTGCTTCGTTTGCAAAGTTTGGCAAATGCTACAACCGGTAAAATCCGTTTTGAAATCACTGAACGTATTTCGTTACCCCAACGTCTAGCGCAGTCGGTGCTTTATGATATGGCATGGCTCGAGGGTGATTTGTTTATTGCATCAGAAGTGGGTGCTTACTTTTTAGATATTGACCAAGAATTAAGGCCATTCTCGTTACCCTATGCGAATAACGCGACAGTGTACAAGTTTATGTATGACTCGGACGGGTCGTTGTGGGTATCAACTAAAGGGCGTTTATTGTATCGCGATAGTAGTGGCATTTGGCAATGGATTGAACCTTCTGATCTTGAACAAACCATCTGGTTTTCGGATATTTTTCGCGACCAAGATGACAATATTTGGCTTGCCAGTTTAACTGAAGGCTTATGGCAAGCACGTCCAAGCCAAGTTAAACGTCACCGCGACAGTAAAGGGTTAAATCAGCCTGTTACGGCTATAAAATTTGGTCAAGATAATCAGCTATGGCTTGCGACCAGTAGTGGTGTGGGTTATCTCGATGACAAAGATCAGTTTACCTTAGAAATTGCCACAGCCAAATTAGGAGGCTTGACTGTACATGACTTACATTTTCAAGGTGGACGTCTATTTATAGCCACCAATCGAGGTGCCTTTGTTTACGATAATAAAGAGCTTCGTAAAATTGATGCTGCTGCACTTCGTTCAACAGCAGTGTTTGCTATTGAAAGTGCTGAACAAGGGGGCTTGTGGATTGCTACTGACAGAGGGTTATATCGCTTAGCATTTAATGGCCTTCGTTCGTTTGTTTATAATTCGTTTTTAGATAGTAAATACATTACCTTTATCAACGAGCAAAATGGCAGTGGTTATTTAGGCACTTCACGCGGCGCATACTTTTTTAATGAGCGTGGTATTGAGCGTTTAGCAATGGGCAGCGCGCTGGCCGAATCGCATATCAGTTTTATTTTGCCGGTTGATAAAAAACTGTTTGTTGCCACTCAAAATAATGGCCTCTTTTATCGCAATGATAAACGTGTTTGGCGTCAGTTAGATGTCTCAACTGGTTTACCGTATGGGCCAATTTTAAGCTTGTACTTTGACGAGGCTTTGCAACATTTATGGGTAAGTACCAGCAAAGGCGTTTACCGTATGCCGGTAAAACAATTTGAGGATGTCGGAAATTCGCTGCAAATCGAGCAGGTGATTTCACCTTATAACAAACAGCTTGATGGGAAAACAAGCCAATGTTGTTCTGGAAATGGACTTGGTGCGCTGGCCTCGTTTGACTCAGGCTTGTGGTACCCTAGTAAATCGGGACTCGTTGAAATTCCTACCAATATTCGCCTTTTTAGTGAAAGTGAAATTCGGCCAATTATTGAAACTGTCACAGCTGATAATGGTACAAATAAAAATGTTTATCCAGTACCTAAAATAGATGTTCTGACGTTGCAAACCCAAGAACGAAACTTAACCTTAGGATACACCGCGATTAATTATCAGTCAGCATCGAATATTGATTTCCGCTATCGATTGGTTGGCCTTGATGGTGTATGGCGTGAAGCAAATAACAGCCGCGAAGCAAACTATGCGAATTTACCTGCTGGCAAGTATGTTTTTGAGTTACAAGCTAAGCGTCCAGCGCAAGATTGGGGTAGCGCCGACACCATCTCGCAAACCCTAATCATTCCAAAAGCCTTTGATGAAACCGTGGTGTTTCGTTTAATCGTGGTAATGTCGTTTATTCTCGCCTTGTATATTGTGTTTCTTTTCTATCGCAATCAAGAGCGCCGCAAGCAAGAAGAGTTAGAACGTTTGGTTGAGACGCGTACACAAGCCCTTATTTCTGCAAACGATCAGCTAAACAAAGCAAATGATCGACTAAAACTCGTCAGTCACTCAGATGAACTGACGGGTCTTCGCAGTCGTCGCTTTTTGTTTGATCAGCTACCAAAAGATATTGAACATTTCCAAAGCAACCGCGAAAGCCTGGAGATTCAGGGTAAATGTATGGCGTTATTGATTTTGAATTTAGATAAATTTAGCCATGTAAATGATGTTTTCGGCTCTTTCGCTGGTGATAATTGTTTGCAGCAAATCGCCTCGATGCTAACTGAGCAAGTGCTTGGTGCCGACTACGTTGTTCGCTGGAGTGGCGATGAATTTCTTATTCTACTCAGAGATATGCAAAAAGGTGCGGTGCATCAGTTTGCACGCAGTATTAGTCATCAACTTGCAGAACAAGAGTTTGTGATGCCAGATGGACGTAAAACTAAGTTAACAGGCTCTGTGGGCTGGGCGTTTTATCCTCTACCTTTACTTGGTGGGCAGATTATCAGTTGGGAAACCTCAATCAAAATTGCAGATATAGCACTTCATAAAGCCAAGGCTAAGAAACCAGGTAGTGTCGCTTACTTTAGTTTTTCAGACAATATCGATGCATTTGAATTTGAAGACAGTGAGCGTATTGCAAAGCAACTAGAAATGCTACTTGAAACAGAACAAGCTAAATTGCATATTTCAGAAATATAAAGAAGTTAAGTTTAAGAGTTCAGATCCAGTCAATTTCTGAAATCTGAACTCTATTGGAATGGCTTATTTTGCAAGGTAGTCTTTGATACTCTGTGCAATACCGTTGGCATCTAAGCCAAGTTCTGCATGCATTTCTTGTTGCGTACCATGTTTAATAAACACATCAGGTAAGCCTAAGTTGAGCACAGGAATATTTAACTTTTCAGCCATTACAAACTCATTAACTGCAGAGCCTGCACCACCCATCAGTGCGTTATCTTCAAGTGTAACTAGTGTGCTATGAGCTTCGGCAATTTGCTTAATCGCATCCGCATCAAGCGGTTTAACAAAGCGCATATCTAATAGCGTTGCATCAAGTTCTTCTGCAACTTTCTTCGCTTCATCGAGTAGCGTACCAAAGCTTAAAATAGCTGTGTCTTTACCTTCGCGTGTCACCTTAGCTTTACCTATTTCAAGTGCGGTCATGGTATCGTTTGGTAATAACTCGCCAGCGCTACCACGCGGATAGCGAACGGCACTTGGTCCTTGATGAAGGTGACCTGTGTAAAGCATCTGACGACATTCGTCTAAGTCACTTGGCGCCATAATCACCATATTTGGAATGCAGCGCATAAAGCTTAAGTCGTAAGCACCTTGGTGAGTTTCACCATCAGCACCAACCAGGCCTGCGCGGTCAATTGCAAACATCACAGGTAGGTTTTGCAGTGCCACATCGTGAATTAATTGGTCATAGCCACGCTGTAAAAAGCTCGAATAAATCGCCACAACAGGCGTTAACCCTTCACACGCTAAACCTGCACCAAGCGTAACAGCGTGCTGCTCAGCAATTGCGGCATCGTAATACTGATTTGGGAATTCTTTTGAAAACCGCACCATGCCAGAACCTTCACGCATGGCAGGCGTAATTGCCATTAGCTTCGGGTCTTTTGCAGCCATATCACATAACCAATCACCAAATACTTTTGAGAAAGTCGGTGCACTTGGTTTTGATTTTGGTAAGCTAGCTTCACTTGGGTCAAACTTTGGTACGCCGTGATAGCCAATTGGATCAGCTTCCGCTGGTTTATAGCCTTTACCCTTTTGCGTACGAACATGAAGCAGCTGAGGCCCTTTTAAGTTACGCATATTGCGAAGGGTGTCAGTTAACATGTCAACGTCGTGGCCATCAATCGGGCCAATATAGTTAAAGCCAAGTTCTTCAAAGAAAGTGCCTGGAATTACCATACCTTTAAGGTGCTCTTCCATACGACTTGCCAGCTCTTTTACCGGTGGCATGCCCGACAGTAACTTTTTACCGCCTTCGCGAATATTAGTATAAAAACTTCCTGACAGAATACGTGCAAAGTGGTTGTTAAGCGCGCCCACGTTTTCTGAAATCGACATTTCATTGTCGTTTAAAATAACCAACATATCTGGGTTTAAGTCACCGGCGTGATTCATCGCTTCAAATGCCATACCGGCAGTCATTGCACCATCACCAATTACCGCGACTACTTTACGTTCTTGGCCTTCTTTTTCAGCAGCAAGTGCCATACCAAGCGCAGCAGAAATAGAGGTGCTTGAGTGCCCAACACTAAAAGTGTCGTATTTGCTTTCTTCACGGAAAGGGAATGGGTGTAAACCGTCTTTTTGACGGATGGTGTGCATTTGCTCACGGCGACCCGTTAAGATTTTATGTGGGTAAGCCTGATGACCAACATCCCAAATTAAACGGTCAAACGGTGTGTTGTATACATAATGCAGGGCAACTGTTAATTCAACAGTACCTAAGCCAGATGCCAAGTGGCCGCTGCTTTGTGAAACGGAGTTAAGTAAGTAATCTCTCAGTTCGTTACTGAGCTCAGCTAGATTTTGCTGTGGAATATCACGCAGTTCTGCCGGCGTATTGGCTAAGCTTAATAACGGATACTTGCTACTATCAAATGTCATGATGTTTTAAATTCTATCCTAAAAATAAGTCGCCAATTTATTGTTGTAAGTGATTTGGCGCACTAGGGATCAGTGATCTCTAGCAATTATATATTCTGCAATGGCTTTGAGTCGACCTGTATCGGCATCTATTTCTGACAAAGCTTCGATTGCTTGGTTCACAAGCGAGTGCGCTTTTTCTTTTGCGCCTTGTAATCCGAGTAGTGCAGGGTATGTGGCTTTATTTGATTCAAGGTCTGAACCTTGTGGTTTGCCTAACGTCTGCGTATCACCTTCAATATCCAGAATGTCATCTTGTACTTGGAAGGCAAGGCCAATTGATTCAGCATAACGGGCTAACGCCCAAATTTCTATCTCACTTGCATTGCCCGCAAGCGCGCCCATGGTAATTGCGGACTTTAATAATGCCCCTGTTTTTAGCTTATGAACACGTTCCAGTTGCTCAAGGGAAATGACTGAATCGGTTGCAGCTATATCGAGT
Organism: Pseudoalteromonas sp.; assembly: GCF_041629635.1. Classification (GTDB taxonomy): domain Bacteria; phylum Pseudomonadota; class Gammaproteobacteria; order Enterobacterales; family Alteromonadaceae; genus Pseudoalteromonas. The sequence goes on from NZ_JBFKMX010000092.1 coordinate 10,732, forward strand.
GCTTGTCCGCCACACATGCCCACTAAGCCAGATGCATTAGCCAAAGTATGTACAATTTTCAATTGGTTCTCAGCAGAGGTGCTAACAAATGACGTTTTGGTAAGAGTTTCAAACGCGAGACATTGTAGAGCGTCACCTACTAAAATTGCGGTCGCTTCATCAAATGCAATATGGCAAGTAGGGCGGCCGCGACGTAAATCATCATCATCCATTGCGGGCAAATCGTCATGCACTAGTGAATAACTATGAATACATTCAATGGCAGAGGCGATGCGATCTAAGTCTTCATCTTTAGCAGCGAATAGTTCACCGGTTAAATACACTAAAATAGGGCGTAATCGCTTGCCGCCATTTAATAAGCTATAGCGACATGCTTCAACCAATTTTCCGTCACTTTCAAGTGAGCTTGCTGTGAGTTCAGAGAGGTTTTTTTCTATGCGTGGTAAGTACGCAGAAATAATTGTTTCAATAGAGTTCAATTGACAGCCTATTGGTTAAAATCGACAAGCTGAGCAGAATCATTTTGTCCCATTAAAATTTGTACTTTTTGTTGCGCTTGTTCAAGTTTATTTGATGAGACAGACGCTAATGCTATGCCGCGTTCAAAGTGCTTTAAGGCAGTTTCTAGTGGCAAATCTCCGCGTTCCATTTCATTTACAATAGAAGATAGTTCTGAAATGGCTTCTTCAAAGCTTAAATTCTCGGGTTTTTTGCTCGCCATGGGATACCTGTTACACAATTTAAATTCAGAGGGCTAATTTTATGGTTATTGTTTCACTAATTCAATTTAACTTGTTAAATAGGCAAAATAATTTCACTAATACTTATCTAGCGCTTGCCGATAAATAAAAGTAAATTATTATAATAGTTAGCGTTCGTAATCGATAGACTTACAAACAGACGAACGGTTCGAACCTCAATTTTTAAACCCCAAATTTGGTTTATAAGCATTACAACTGGGAGTCAAAGTGGATTTAGCAACGGTTATAGGCATTGTCGGCGCAGTCGGTTTTATTGTTATGGCAATGATTATGGGTGGAGATTTAGGCATGTTTGTAGATGTGCCGTCGGTACTCATTGTATTTTGTGGTTCATTGTTTGTTGTTCTGTCCAACTACACTATGGGGCAATTTTTTGGCATTGGTAAAGTGGCCGGCAAGGCTTTTATGTTCAAAATTGAAGCACCAGAAGAACTCATTGAAAAATCTGTAGAACTTGCAGATGCTGCACGTAAAGGGGGCTTTCTAGCACTTGAGGAGGCTGAGATTCCAAATGCATTCATGCAAAAAGGGATTGATATGTTGGTTGATGGACATGACGCGGATGTCGTTCGTGCTACATTACAAAAAGACATTAGCCTTACTACCACTCGACACGAAGCCGGCGCAGGATTATTTAAAGCACTTGGTGACGTAGCGCCTGCAATGGGGATGATTGGTACCTTGATTGGTTTGGTTGCAATGTTATCTAACATGGATGACCCAAAAGCCATTGGGCCTGCAATGGCGGTTGCATTATTAACAACTTTGTATGGTGCATTCCTTGCGAATGTAATTGCAATTCCTATTCAAGCAAAATTAGAAAACCGTAAAGATGAAGAGCAGCTTAATCAGCGTTTAATCTTAGATGCCATTTTAGGTATTCAAGATGGTCAAAACCCAAAAGTTATTGAGGGGATTTTGAAAAACTATCTGGCAGAATCTAAGCGTGCAGTAGATACCGAGGGCTAGGTTATGTCGGATGAAGCAGAAGAGTGTAAATGCCCGCCCCCAGGCTTACCAGCATGGATGGGCACCTTTGCTGATTTAATGTCATTATTGATGTGCTTTTTTGTTCTGCTATTAGCATTTTCAGAGATGGATGTATTGAAATTTAAGCAAATAGCTGGTTCGATGAAGTTTGCCTTTGGTGTGCAAAATAAAATTGAAGTAAAAGATATCCCCAAAGGTACTAGTGTAATTGCCATGGAATTTAAACCAGGCAAACCGGACCCGACACCAATCGAAACTATTCAACAGCAAACCGTTGAGATGACGCAGCAAATGTTGGAGTTCCAAGCGGGTGAAGAGGACAGCGCTGGTGGTAGGCAGGAGCAGCGTGGCAATCGTCGAGGAGGTGATTCGGCCAGTACTTCAAAACAAACAGCGAGTGAAGCGCAACAAGAGAAAACTAATGAACTGTTAAAGAAAATTGCACAGCAGCTTGAACAGCAGATTATTGATGGCGCGATTGAATTAGAGTCACTGGGTCAGCAAATTATTATTCGTATTCGTGAAAATGGTTCATTCCCCTCGGGTAGTGCATTTTTACAACCACAATTTAGACCTATTATTCAAGAAATTGCGGTATTACTTAATGATGTACCGGGTGAAATTACGGTGTCAGGTCACACTGATGATTTTCAAGTAAGTAACGAGCTTTACACCAATAATTGGGATTTATCTGCAAAACGTGCAGTGGCAGTGGCGACTGAAATGCAAAAAGCCCCGTCATTTGATAAAGGCCGCATGGTGGTGATTGGCCGAGCAGACACAAGGCCCCTTGAGCCAAACGTGGATGATGAATCGCGCCGACGCAACCGACGTGTTGAAATCTCAATTATGCAAGGTAAAGCAAAAGAGTCGACACCCATAGATTTACAATAAAGACAAAAAGCCTCTCAATCGTGAGGCTTTTTCTCTTCATTAAAAGTGATAATTAACAAAGAAAGCAATAAACACGTCCTATTGAAGCTCCACTTACCGCCTCTAAATAAATCTGATATTTTTTAAACAATTTACATATCAACGCATTTAGTTAGGTGCGTATTTGTAATATAAAGAAATAATTTTTCATTAAAAAATACTTGTGTTTTTTAGCATATTCAGTAATTTGTAAGGTGCCTTTTGGCAAAACAACTACAAGGAGATAATTATGAAAACAGTAGATAAATATTCTTATATGCCAGGTACCGGTGGCACGGGTGGTGGTTCAGGTGATGGTACAGATAAAACTGATAAATAATTGACTCTGTTATGAGTATAAATGAGCTGCTTATTGCATTAGGCAGCTATCACACCTTACTTGTTGTTATTTCTTTTTTACTTCTTGTAGCTTTAAAGCAAAAACAAGGAGCTATTTTTGCTGGCACTACTGCTTTCTTTTTCCTACTTGCTAATTTTTACTTTCCTTATTTATTAGAATGGGACTCAGGAAATATTTATCGCTATTTTGTTTGGGTCTTTCATGATGTACTTTGGATGGGGGTTATAGCTTACCTTGGCTTGAACGATAAAGTTTCTTGGCGTCAATCAGTATTTGGTCAACTATTTTGTATTCCAATACTCGCATTAAATGCATTTCGTGCTATGGATAAGTATTTTATTAAGTTAGAAGTTGGACTCGCACCTTATCAGTTTATTTACCCAGTGTTTGAAACTGCGATTGTAGCGCTTTGCTGGTTACCGATTTTTGTTTATTTAAAAAACAAACTCTTTGCAAAACCACAACCCGTTTAATTCTTTATTAGCTTTTATTCTGTAATGCGATATAGTTAACTGTAATTATATACAGTTATTTATTTTGATTTGAAACTCTATATCGCAGAAAAACCATCTTTAGGGCGAGCTATCGCCGACGCCTTGCCAAAACCTCATAAAAAAATGGATGGCCATATTATTGTGGGTAATGGTGATGTGGTGTCGTGGTGTATTGGCCATTTACTGGAACTTGCCGAACCCGACGACTATCACGAGCGCTACAAAAAATGGAATTTAGCTGATTTACCTATCGCGCCCGACACATGGCAATTAAAAGCCAAAGCCAAAACTCGCAAACAACTTACCTTACTCAAGAAGCTAATTAAGCAAGCCAGCCAACTTGTGCATGCGGGCGACCCTGACCGAGAAGGGCAATTGCTGGTGGATGAAGTAATTAGTGAAGCAAAAGTATCAAAAACAAAACTTGATAGTACCGAGCGCTTGCTGATCAGCGACC
>NZ_JBFKMX010000093.1:0-14554 GCF_041629635.1 Pseudoalteromonas sp.
ACGCCCAAAAATCAAACTTATCTTCAACGTGTCTTAAATATGAACATAAACGCCATGAATCGGCATCCCTGCCTCAGCATGGCTTGCTCGACCGCTTCGCTCCCTGTCTCGCATTATTCATTTAAGCCACTTTTTCAGGTTTGATTAATGGAAGAGTTTTATCTCAGCAACAGTCTTCAAGGTCTCATTTGAGCGAACAACGGTCATTGAATAAATTACTCAATGAACATATCAAACTCTTAGTTGTTAGAAGTAAAAATTATGCCTATTCCATTTATTAATGATTATTTCCCCCTTAATAATATTGACAGGCAATTTGCCTGTTTTTTGCAACTGATAAAATGTTAATTTTCAAATAACTATCTGACTGGTAACGACTAATTATTAGTGTTATAAATTGCTTCAGTATGTAAACAGGCGATGTTGCGGTAGAAAAGGAGGCAACTTGCCTCTTAATAAACTGTTAGATGCCAATGAAATATTTTGCCTTAGTAAGTGCTGTTTATACTGCATTGATTCATATTTTAAGCTTCACTAGTGTGAACATACCTATCGAGCTTGTAACAATTTCTCAGGTTTTATTGCTTGGGTTAGTTTGTCTTGGGCTCATTTCTGTTAAGCGAGGAACGTTCGGAAAACAACAATTTGATAATAGTCTCAGTGGCCTTCTGGCTAGATTTCCTTTTTCTTTCAGTTTCTTCGCACTAATTGCGATCTATAGCGTGGTTAGTTTTCACATAAACTCAGAAAAAGGTGGAACCACCAAAGTAGAAAATGGTTCTTATTACGTGCTAGTTTACGAACCAAAACGATACTACAAAAAGATATCGCAAAGAGAGTTCGAGGCAAGAGTCCCTTATCAGATTAGATTTATAACAGGTCATTTAATGGCAATTTATTTTGGTTTTTTCTTTATACTTTATTGGCAAAATTCAGCGCCCAAAAATCAGTTCGCTGGAAATAGTTAGCAATGGCATCTAACAAAACGCTTAACGCGTTCCCTTCGGTCACAGGGACAGTAACTCAGCGCAGCTTCGCTATTCTCGCGCTACGTCACTGCCCGTTAGCTTAGCATTACGAATGACAGTTTTTGGCACACAACTGTCCTCCATAACTAACACGATTCTGTCCAAAAGAGCGTTAGAGCAGCCGTCGTCTAAACGCTCGTAGTAGTCTGTCAGATGAAGTTAAAATACATTCATAGTGATGGTAAGATCAGATATGAATTACTAGCAATTAAGTGTGGTTAACTTTTAAAGCAGTCAGTTTTTTTTGCCGTTTAGAACAGCTAACTCTAAAAAACGACCTATATCGTAGCGACTTACAACAGCTTGCTGTAGTTGTCATTTTGTCTCAAGAATCTAAATCAATTTATCGATACTTATTATGCGTCAGCTAAGGCTGATGACTATTGACTAAACTGCGTATTTCAACTGCCTTATAACGGCTTACTGGGATAGTTTGTTGGTTGTTCATTTCAAGCCAATACTTACTACCAGGCGCTGAACGCAATCGTACTACATAATTTAAATTAACGGCATAGGATTTATGAACTCTTACAAAGTCTTTCGGATGCAATGTCATGATTGTACCCAAACCATCTTGATGCAAGACTTGCTCACCCGATACTAACATAAGGGTGGTATAATTCCCTTCACCTTTAAGCGCAATACAATCTTCAGTCAAAATGGTTTGTTCCCCTTTAGACCCTTTTATCAAAAAGCGATTTGTAATATTTTGCTCTTCAACTTCAGGCGATTGCTCTTTTACATAAACATATATCCAAGCACCGGCTATCAAAATAAACGCAGCAACAAATTGAAAACTATCTAGAAATAATGCTGTAGACATTGAATTAGACATTAAACATGCAAAACAAAAAAGCGGTAAAGTAGATAAGTAACTGACTTGCTTTTTAAAAAGTAATACTACTAACACCAATGCTGGGATTGTGACCAATAAAATAAACTCCATGGCACGGCGATTATCACCACTATCCATTGGGATAAAATAGGTGATAATTACTAGCCCAATGCACAAATACATGAAGCCCTTTAAGCGCTGGCTTTGAACTAATTTTATGCAAATAAACACTAAGGTTAATCCTGCAGCAGTATTGCCAAACCAGCCAATAAGACCCCTTAAGTCGTGAAAGTGATACTGATAATTAACAATCGCTCTGGATATTTCTGATAGCAATAGAACAACCACAAAAAAACCAAATACCCCCAAGCCTTTATGAGTAATATTACCAGTATGTTGACCTATTCTAATACTTTGAAAACTTACCAGAATCAATGCACTTAAAATAATCAAAGGGGTAATGTAATAGCGCAATGTTCGCCTTCCGCTCTCTCGATAGGGGCCGAGTTCGATAAAATGAAAAACAGAACTATCAGAGAATGTTAAATGCTGAGTTGATAAGCGCACTTTAATGTGATGAGTACCAGGAGTTAACATTCGTTGCTGAACGAAAAAGATCTCATCGATTAAGCCCGGAATTTCTTCCTCCTTATTTTTTCCTACTTTACCTTTATTCCCGATTAACTCGTTATCCCAAAACACTTCTGCAGAAAAGGGGCCACCGATTTTAAGGCCAACAGGACGTTTCCACTTACCTGAACTATCAATATCTACGCTAAATCGAAGGGTCTGAATATTATTATTACTCCGAGTATTAAAGCGATTGCCCGTTACCCATTTATTTTGATCGTTCATACGTTCGAGCTTATAGCCTGACCAATATGTCAGTTCAGTTATTGAGCTATTATGAGAAATAGCCAAGCCAATTATATAAATGATTGTTAACAATAGCGTAAATTGCCAAATGCTCATTGAGCCTTTGGTCCGTTTTTGTGAGTTACTCATCCACTTCCAGGGCGTTTTATCACTTTGATGTTGTTCGAAAACAGTATGCACCATATAAATCTAGCCACAATATAAACGCATCATCGCAATATGTAAAAAGAGATACATTTTATGAAGAAACATATCACTAAAAAAGTCATAGCTAAGTGGTTTGCCATACCTTTGGTTCTAATAGTAAGCTACCTAGCTGCATTGCAGTATTGGAGTTGGAAGTGGGACACACCTAAACACCCATTACCAGAAGCACATTTATCTTATCAAGATATTTCACAGAACACTTCATCTTTACCCCATTGGCGCGAAAGTGCGCAAACTAATCTGGTTAACCTCGCCGATAAATTACGCTCTGTTTCAATATCTGGTGCAATAAACGTAGACGGTGATCTTGCCTGGGCTGGCACAGTAGGTTTAGCAAGTGTTGAACCTCTTAATCCAGCTAATGTTTCTACTCAGTATCGAATTGGCAGTGTATCGAAACCTCTTACAATTGTTGTTCTAATGCGAATGGTCGAAGAAGGCTTGATCGATTTAGATGCGCCAATCCAAGATTATCTACCAGATTATCCAAAATACAGCCAACCAATTACGATTAGACAACTTGCAAGCCACACTAGTGGCGTAAGACACTATCAGTTTGAACCATTAAAATTCCCGCCTACCGACAGCTTGTCAAATATAGCTTTTGAAAGTACCAATGATGCGTTGCAGCAGTTTAAAGACGATGATTTATTGTTTGTGCCAGGGCAAAACTTTGCTTATTCAACTCATGGATACACACTTCTTAGCGCTGTCATTGAAGCTGCAGGTGGTCGAACATTTGAGTCACTATTGCAACAACTTGTTACCGAGCCATTAGGTCTTGTAAGTACCCAGGCAGAACATTTGTTAACATCCAAAAATAGCTTAGCTAAATTCTATGTATCTGATAAGGGGTTATATGGCAGAACTCCAGAGCAAAACCTGTCTAATAAGGTTGCCGGTGGTGGGTTAGTCTCAACCCCGACCGAACTAGTAAAATTAGGTAGTGCATTACTTAGTAACACGCTGCTAACCAAACAAAGTTTTATGGAAATGACTACAGTTCAAAAAATGCCAGATGGCCAAAACAACCCGCAGTACTACTCACTTGGATGGCGACACCATAAAACTAAACAGATTCTTGAAAACGAGCAGGAAGTTGATGTTATCCATCATGGTGGTGTTTCTGTCGGATCAAACGCATTTATGTTATTGGTCCCAGAACACAATATATCAGTAGCCATTATGACAAACGGTAAAGGGCAAACAAGCCGAAGAGAGATCCAGTTATTAGCTTACCAATTTGCTGGTATGGTGATTAATGATAAGCGTGAGAGAGAAGATACCGAGCCGCAAATGGATACCATGCCGGTAGGGGTTGGAAGTGAAAGGTAGTTTTTGATTTTTAGCAGTTACTTAAAATTCTAAGTGACTGCTAAATTATGCTTCCATACATTTCGAAAAAGCCCATCCTTAGGCTTTATGTTACTTTTCTTGTTCAAGATCCCTCTTTTTATCTAAAGACCGCCTGCGGCGTTCTAGTTTCTCCCGACAAATTAGTGCTTCATCAAAAAAGTTTTTAATAACCCTTAATGAGTAACTCGTTGCTGTTCATGTTTACTTAAAGGTAATTGAAAATAAAAAATATTACCTTTTTCACCAGCCTTTAATCCCAGCTCTCCCCCATGATAACGGATCAGCTCGTTACATAGTGATAAGCCTAAGCCAAGTGACATCTCTCCTTTCGTAGGTTTGCTACTTGGACACTTTGAGAAAGGCTTAAATAAATACTGATATTCTTCTAGTGGGATGGGCTCAGCACAATCCTCCACCTCAAAAAGTACGTCATGCTCTCTTACATGTAAACGCAAGTCAATTTGTCCACCCACTTTCGAATATTTCACAGCGTTATTAATTAAATTAGTGATGACTGACTCTATTTCATGACTATCACATAAAATTTGAGCATCTTTATCAAAATTGGTATTGATTACAATGTTCTTATCGCTTGATGTAAGCACTTCTAACGATAGTTGCTTCGCAATTAGGGCTTTTAAAGAGTGAGCTTGGAGTTTGTTTTCTATCCGCTCGGTGGTGGCTTTAAAGTAATTCAACATTTCATTGAGTAATGTATCGATCTTTAGATAATTTCGGTGATATAAGTCAACTAACTCAACAATATCAGAGTCTGCATTATTGCCCAATTTATAGCTAAGAAGATCACATATATTATTCATTAGGGAGATTGGAGAGCGAATATCGTGCGCAATACGCATAATTAAAGTTTTGAAATGTTGAGCTGTCTCATAAATTTCTTGTTGTTGATGATAATCAAAAATAGTTTTTTGTAGTTTGACCGAAAACATCTCAATATCTATAGGTTTAACATATACATCATCTAGTCCCGCGTTTAAAAATCTCATCGCATTGTTTTTACTCGCAGTGGCTCCTACATAAATGGCATTTCCATGTGCTTTTTTTAGGGTTCTAAATAGCTCATTTCCTGACATTTTTGGCATTTCAAAATCCAAGATAAACAGTTGGTAATTCTTATTGCTTGCCATGTCAATGGCATCGGAAGGGGAGTGCGCAATATCAGCTTGTAATAGGTTTTTTTCAAGCATTTTCGCGCAAACTAAACTATCAACTCTTGAGTCATCTACAATCAAACAAGACATACTCCGATTTAGCGAAAACTGTTTTATTTGTCCGGCAATGATCACCGCTAATTCAGGATCTTCTTTTTCTATTATCAAGTGCACATTGGCAAAATCAGCCGCTCTTTCTAATTCGTAATCAATCTTATCGGTAATTAAAATAACGCCATCTTGATTATTGATATCGAGTGAAATCAGTTTATCTTGCGAGAGTTCAGAGAGGTAAATAACCTTGCAATTATAAGGATTGGGATTAGAAATATTTTCTAACACCAACTCATCTTGCAATAAATGATAAGTTCCAACTTGTTGTTGATGCAATTGAGCTGTCACGTTATTGACAACATCATCAGGAATATTGATTAGGGCAATCATGCTGTCTCTCCTTTGACATTTACGCTATTTTGTACATTAAACAGTCTAACTAGGATTATTTTAGTTTATCTTTAAGAAATTACCACTACATTTTATAAGGATTTTATCATGCCAATATGCATTCCAATCTCCCCCCCTTTTTAGTTGCATAAACCAATCCATTCAATACCGGCATAAAAAGCACATTATTCAAATAAACAATACATTAGCTATTCTTTGCTACAACCACAACCCTTCCCTCTGGCACTAAATCCAAGCTGTTGCGTCGCTCGCAAGTGATCAGTACTAAATACCCTTCTAGCCCTAATAGCCAATTAGAATCTCGGTAATCCACATGCATTTTATTCACTACTTTAAAATGTTGCTGCGCCTTACCTTGTGCTTGGTAGCTAATTTGCTCGCCGAGCTTTAACTCTTTAACAAAACTAAAATGGGTGTCGTTATGTGCGGCAACTAAAATGTTATTACTTGGGTGATGCCAAATACCGGGGGCAAATGCAAGGTTACGATTGCTTGCCTCATTAAGCACAATTAGTGAAATATTTCTGCTTTCAACAATGAGTTCACCAACCGGAAAACCATCGGCGTAATACCATGCTTTTTGCTGGCGATTGGCATCCGTTTTATTTTCTTGCCATGCCTGCCACAATAAAAACTGAGCAAGTTGCGCTTTGCCATACACATAGCTTGATTTAAACACTAAAAATAAGCCCAGCACGGCAATACAAAACGCCAAAAGGCGTAACAATTTACGCCTACTGTTCATTTTTCTGCATCCTCTTTTTGCCCCCAAAGGGCTAATAAAAAACCGCCAACTAGCAATAAAATGCCAAGCCAAAGCAAACGGTCGTTATTGCCAGATGTCTGAGGCATCGCACTTCCTTGCGGCAGCATATTTGGCGCTTCAAATGGTTTATTGGCAACATCACCAAAGTATTCTTCTACCGCGATAAAGGTTGTATATGGCGTTAATAATCCATGGCGAATGCCAAGCTTAGTTATTTCCGCTTTATCTTGTACTAAATCTAACGTGTTAATGTGTTCTTTAGCGAAAGCGCGGGCGATGCCTTTTGCAGCAATCGCATTTTCAAGCGAAACCCTTTTTAAGAACTTACCATTAACACCATCCCCTGCGATCTGCACCGCTTGAGCTGGTTGTGCTAATTTAAAATACGCCACCAGCGGCGATGAAAAATACAGATCTGCAGTTGGTAAGCTATCAACAAGTGGTAAGCCCATATCATTTAACACGCGAATATTCTGAAGTGCTGGATTGCTAAGCTTGTCACTTAACAGAGCTACTTCATCAGCGATGCTTTCAAGGTTATTAATAAACAAGGCTTCACCTTTGCCATGTTTGGCTAATAAGCCCATTAAATGGCTATTGGGTGCACTGCCAATCCCCACGGTAAAAAGCTTGCTATCAGCGCGGCGATTTTTTACTAAGTCCTTAACGGATTCAGCATCAGCTACTGCGCCATCAGTTAATAGCACCACTTGGCGCACGCGTGTTTCATCAAATTGTCCATCAAAGCTTGCTGCTAATGCGCTATTTATTTCGGTGCCACCATCGGCTTCTAGCCCTGCAATAAAGCGTTTTGCCGCTTGCAATTGCGAGTAGGTTGCAGCGACGGCTTCTGGTTTAAACAGCTCAACTTGATGATCAAATGTCACAATATTAAAAAGATCGTCAGTGCCGAGTTTTTCCAACGCTAAAATTAACGCCTGTTTTGCTTGTTCTAATGATGTGCCCGCCATCGACCCTGAAGTATCAATCACAAACACCAATTCGCGGGGTAAGCTGTGCGACACAAAGTCCGATTTAGGCGGCATCATCATCACTTGGTAAAAAAGTTCGCCATTAATATTTTCATGGAACACTTGCGTGGTAATTTGCTCAGTTAAAAGCGGCACAAATTTAATATCAAAGTCGCGATTTGCCACTAAGCTTTGCGGTGTAGGAATCAGTTGATACTGTGTATTTCCGGTTTGCACTACCGACAACATATGACTTGGGCTAGAAATGCTATCGAGTTCAAAGCCTAAGTTCACATCAAAATTGATAGTAATCTTGTTGTTTGCATTGAAAGTGGTTAACACAGTGTTTGGCAAAAAATCGAGAGTTGGCGCCTCCTCAGCCATTAATGTATTAGGTTGAAAACTGCTTTGCGAACGCGTTTGAAAATGGTTACTCGGGTCATTTTCATCAAGGTCAAGATTATTAAAATAGCGCGGCGCAACCACTGTTGGTAAGCGTAAGCTAAATACTTCATCTTGATAGGTTAATGGAAATTGAAAGCTCAGCTTAACAGCGACTTCCTGCCCCGGTTCAATATTGGCCACCTTGGTTTTAAATACATTGGCGCTTTGGTTTTTAACTAATGCGGCTTTATGGCCTTGTTGCTGGGCTTTTTTATAAATCAGCTCAGCCTGCTGTTTTTCTTTAATTTCACCAATAATTTTGCGGTTATCAAGCATCATTTCCATGGCAAATACCGCACTATTTTCTGGCAGTGGAAACTGGTAACTGCCATTGAGCGTTTCTAATGCTGGATTTTGATAGACCTGTTTTAATTCAACAAATGCCAGCATGCCTTTTACTTGAATATCAAGGTGGGTCGATTTAAGCACACTTTGCTCAACTTCTTGCCCTGCCTGATTAGTTAAAATAAGCCCTTGCGCCGACACTTTCGCGCTAAACAATATGGCCGAGGCAAGCCAAGCAACAAAAAGAATAGCAAGGTTGATGAAAAGGCGCAGATGCGCGCCTTTTCGTTTACCTTGTTGTTCTTTTTCACCTCCTGTTGTGTGTTTTGGTAACATTACAAGCCCCTCTCTAGTATTGGTTGTTAGCGGTTTGAGATTGTTCTTGCATGCGTGCATGTACGGTTACACGGCGGTCAAACACGTTACTTTCAAAGCTGTCTTCTGCATTTTGTTTGGCAATACTTTGGCTTTCACCAAAGCCATGAGTGCTTAAGCGGTTATGGTTAATACCTTGTTTAATTAGAAATGCGGCTACGTTTCCGGCACGTTTATTTGAGAGTGCTAAATTGTTTTCATCATCACCGCGTTGGTCAGCAAAACCGTTTAGGTCGAGATAAATTTCTGGTTGTTGTTTCATCACTTCAGCAAGCTCAATCAATTGCTCAGCAAAGTGTGGTTCAATTTCTGAAGAGCCCGAGCGGAACTGCACCGACATTGCCAGTAAATTGTCGATACGTTGCTGTGCAATGCGTTCAAGCTGAGATTCTAGCTGCTGCTTAGACGCAACTAACTCTTGGTAATCTGATGTTTTATGTTGCAGTGCAACGATGGTTTGTTGCTGCTTCGAGATTTCAGATTGCTGCTCTTTAATATCAACTTTATCCCCTTCAATCTTGCCGATAAAAATACCCACAATACCACCCGCAACTGCGCCTACCGGACCACCGATAATTGCACCTACCGTTGCGCCAGCGCCAAAGCCAATTAACGGCTCTTTTTCAAATTCTTTTTCTGTTGCCATTGCAGGGTTGCTAAGTGCTAATGCGATTACTGAAACTAAAAGTACTTTTTTCATAATATTCTCCAAGAATGTGTTTTAATTTTTTTACTGCGTTTATATGTTGATGCTGCTGCACCGTTTGCGTTGGAGTAATTAAAACAAGCTGTTCTGGCAATTTTTGGGGTGAAAAAAGGCAATGCGATGAGCAATTGTGGCAAAAAAATGGCAATTGGCCTCAGTCCCTATTTTTTGCGCAATTTTTAGGTATAGTGGCGGCTATTGAGTAGGTAATTATCAGTAACCCATGAAAAAAATCGCCATCATTGAAGATCAAGACGCTATTCGCGAAAACTATATCGATATGCTGCAAGGCCAAGGTTATTTAGTTAAAGGCTATGCCGACCGTGTTAGCGCGCAAAATGAGTTATTAGCTAACCTGCCAGATTTAGCCATTATTGATATTGGCCTAGGTGATGAGATTGATGGTGGCTTTATGTTGTGCCAAGCATTACGTGCAAAAAGCCAAACTTTACCGATTATTTTTTTAACTGCGCGCGATAACGAAATCGATACCGTATCGGGGTTACGCATGGGCGCAGATGACTATTTAACAAAAGACATCAGCCTTGCCCATTTAGCTGCACGTATTTCAGCGATTTTCCGCCGCCAACTGGCACTTAATGCACCACAACAGCAAGAGCAATTAATAGAGCGTGGCAATTTAGTGATTGATCCTGAGCGTATGCAAGTCACTTGGCAGGGCGTTACCATTGATTTAACTGTAACTGAATATTGGTTGGTACATGCTTTGGCTATTCGCCCAGGCCATGTAAAACAGCGTAATGACTTAATGAGTGAAGCAAAAATTTACGTAGATGACAGTACCATCACCTCACATATTAAGCGTATTCGTAAAAAGTTTTTGAAAGTTGATGAGGCTTTTAACCATATTGATACTGTTTATGGCATGGGTTATCGCTGGGAGGCAAAATAAACCATGAGAATTGGTCTGCGTACTAAAGTTGTTGTTCTCTCAAGCTTTTTGCTATTACTGCCATGGCTTGGTCACCAATATGTGGCTGAAATGGAAAATTTTTTACGCTTAGGGCAAGAAAAGAACCTAGTTGCTACTAGCCGCGCTTTAGCAACAGCACTGCACGACAGACCCAAATTATTCGACAACCAAGCCAGCTTTTTAGACTCAGTTGAAAAAGGCCGCGATCTCTACGCCTACAACATTGTAGGACCCATTCAACTCGATGGTAAATTACAGGAATGGCAGCCCTATTTACCGCTCGTTTGGCATTATGGCGACGCCTATTTAACACAAGATAAGAAAACCCATAACGATGCCGATATCTCGTTTAAACATATGGTTGGTAAGTATAATAACTACTTGTATGCACAATTTAGTGTCACCGATGACGATGTGGTGCTGCGCGGTAAAAACACCATTAGTTTAGAGCGTAATGATCACTTAAAAATCGCCTTTACCAATGCCGAAGGGGTGGTGAAAACCTATTTAATATCAACCACGCAAGCTGGTTGGGTAAACGCGTTCGACGCTGATACAAAAATCCCCTTTAACCAAATTCAGGGATACTTCCGTTTAACCGAGCAAGGCTACAATATTGAACTGCGCTTGCCGTTAAGCCTTCTTGGTAACAAATTAGGTTTTGCTATTTTAGATAAAGACCAAGGGGAAGACGATTTAACCGAAATCGCCACGTCAAACCTCAGTGAGTTGCAAAGCTTAGGCTCAATTTTAGTACCCTCCCCTGAAATTGAAGAAATTATTAAAGGCATGGCACGTGCTGGCAGCAGAGTGTTTGTTGTAGACCAGCACCGCCGCGTGTTAGCCGATGCCGGTAATATAAAAAGCGCCGATGGTGGTTGGGGTGATGCCATTAAAAAGCGCAAGCAATCGCGCTGGGAGATGTTTGAAGAAGAATACTTGCACCCAATTTATTACAAAATTCTCACTCGCCCTGCTACAGAATTTACCGACATAACCCGTGATGTCGCTGCACTTGATGGCAGCCATATAAATGCAGCTCTTGAGGGCCACGCAAAATCAACATGGCGCTTAACCCCTGATCAAAAAGCAGTGATCCTCTCTGCTGCCTACCCTATTTGGATTGACGACCAAGTAATGGGTGCCGTAATTGCTGAAGAAACCACAAATGGCATTCGCGAAATCCGCAATAAAGCATTTGAAAAGCTGTTTAATGTAATTTTAGCGATTATGCTGATTGGTACGTTGAGCTTGTTTTTATTTGCATCTATTATCTCAACGCGTATCAGGCGCTTACGTGATGCAGCAGAAAAAGCCATTGATGCACAAGGGCGTGTTACGGGTAAGATTGAAAAACAATTTTCCAGTGATGAAATTGGCGACCTTTCACGCAGCTTTGCCAATATTGTTAATCGCCTTGGTGGCTATACCCATTATTTAGAAAATATGAGCTCGCGTTTATCACACGAGCTGCGCACCCCTGTTGCTGTAGTTCGCTCATCCCTTGAAAGCTTAGAATTACAAAACACCGATGAACCTAGCCAAAAATACATCGCACGGGCAAAAGAAGGGGTGGCTCGATTAAATAAAATTCTTACTACCATGAGCGAGGCAACACGCCTAGAGCATGCCATTGAAAATAGCCAAAAAGAGCAATTTGACTTAAGCGAAGTAATAAATGGGTGTTTGCAAGGCTACTCCATTGCCTACCCAGATAAACCGTTTAAGTTAGCCTTAAGTGAAGAAGCATTTATATTAAATGGTGTGCCTGAGTTTATTGCTCAGCTACTTGATAAGCTTATCAGTAATGCAGTTGACTTTGCTGAACCTGAAACAGCAATTGAAGTGAACTACACAATGCAAAATAACAAAGCGCTATTTAGTATTTTTAACGCAGGTCCAGCTCTTCCAAGCGATATGGCAAACCATATTTTTGATTCAATGGTATCGGTACGTGAGTCAAGCAAACAAAAAGAGCCGCATTTAGGACTTGGTTTGTACATGGCACGTTTAATTTGTGATTTTCACGGTGCGAGCATAACTGCCACTAACAAAGATGGCGGCGTTGCATTTTTAGTTACCTTTGAACATTAATTCTTAAGTGCACTAACACACTGAAATTAAAAACCTTAAACCACTTTAAATTGAATGCAGGAAAATTATTTCTCAAGTTTTGATTATTCTAAGCGATATAAAGCTATTGTATTAGTTGAGAAGTAGACATGTAATGCAAACGAACCAATTTAATGAAGTTAATTTCGCATCTCTAAATAGCGCAATCATTGTTGAACAAGAGCTTTGGCAAGCGGTTTGTATTAATTGTTATGACCTTGTTTCGCGTGGTGTATCAAATTGTGCAAACTCGCTAAATTATGTGGTTGAAACAGCGCTTAAACTTTCCAAACAACTTAATTTACCCGCTGTACTTTGGACAACCAACTGTGAAAACGAGCAAAAGTTAGCCACTCTGTTAGTTGCCTTAAACGCACAGATTCAAACTCCTGAGCAATTATTGCATAGATAACCCTCGACTATGTGGTAGCGCCCTACCACATTTTATTTAACGCCACTTCACTTAATGAGTGGCGTTAAATACTTTTCTTCATCAACCACTTATTTTTTAATCTGTTTTTGCTATTCTGAATACACACACTAAGCGTGAGAATAACAATGACAACAAAAAACCAACTTAAGCGCGCATTCATCGCTGTTACTAGTTTGGGCCTAAGCGCCATTGCACCTGCAACCTTTGCTGATTACACCATTTTACACAACGCAAACGGTTACACCTTAAAACAGAGAGCTGGCGTTCACGAATTTTCGACCTTGGTAATTAAAGACGGCAAAGTGGTTGCCACTGGTGATAAATCGATTATTTCGACCTACAGCCCAGCTGAAAAAATTGATGTGCAAGGCAAAACCTTATTACCAGGCCTTATTGACGCTCATGGTCACATTATTGGCCTTGGTAAAAATCAAAGTCAGCTCGATTTACGCAGTAGTAGTTCGCTTAAAGATGCACTAAAAGCAATTGAAGAATATGCAAAAAATAGTGATGGTTGGGTCATTGGCCGTGGCTGGAACCAAGAAAATTGGCCAAGCAAGGTGTTTCCTAGCGCTAAAGATCTCGATGCGATTGTCAACCACAGACCTGTAGCTCTTACCCGTGTTGATGGTCATGCCCTTTGGGTGAATTCGAAAGCGCTTGAAATTGCAGGCATTACCAAAGACACCAAAGCACCTGAAGGGGGTGAAATTATTCGCCTAGAAAATGGTGAGCCATCAGGTATTTTAATTGATAATGCAGAACCGTTGGTTTATCAACATATGCCTAAAATTGATAAAACAGAAGTGAATAAGCGCTTAGATGCTGCCGGTGAGCATTTACTGAGCCTAGGAATTACCTCTGCTCATGATGCAGGTATTGATGACTTAACTTACCAAGTTTATTTAGAGCGCGCAGCTAAAAACACCTTACCAATTCGCATTTATGCCATGCTAAGCGCAACAGATAGCCAACTTAGCAAACAACTGGCAGCAGGCAAAAAGTTTGATAATAACGATATGCTGGCAATTCGAAGTGTTAAAGTGTATTCCGACGGCGCATTAGGCAGCCGAGGCGCCGCACTACTTGAAGACTATCAAGATCGAATTGGCCATAAAGGCTTAATGTTAATGTCGAATCAAGAGCTTGAAGATGTGTTTACGCAAGCATTTAAAGCAGGCTTCACCGTTAATACACATGCCATTGGTGATAAAGCCAACCGCGTAGTACTCGACACCTATGAAAAAGTCTACGCAAAAACTGGTGGTAAACTCCTTAGAAACCGTATGGAACATGCACAAATTGTTGAGCCAAGTGATATTAAACGCTTTAAGCAACTTGCGATTATTCCATCGATGCAACCAGTGCATGCAACATCCGATATGCATATGGCGGAAGATAGATTAGGCAAACACCGTTTAACAGGCGCCTATGCATGGCAAACCTTTTTAAAACAAGGCTCACGTGTAGCCGCTGGTTCTGACTTTCCAGTTGAACTAGCCAATGCTTTTCACGGCCTGTATGCGGCTGTTTCTCGCCAAGATAAAAAGGGTACACCAGAAGGTGGCTGGCTTGCTGAGGAAAAGTTA
>NZ_JBFKMX010000094.1:0-14447 GCF_041629635.1 Pseudoalteromonas sp.
CAGTAAAAAATCGTAGACCAGTTGTTGCAAGCCCATATAAGTTACTATATGTGTGCGCCATCAATTCATTGGATTTCTTAGTAGCGGCATAAAGTGATACAGGATGATCTACCGCATCATCTTCTGAGAATGGCATTTTCTCGTTCATACCATAAACCGAGCTAGATGAAGCATAAACTAAGTGCTCAACTTTATTATGGCGACAACCTTCTAAAATTGTTGTCATGCCAACAATATTTGAATCAATATATGCCATCGGATTTTCTAATGAGTAACGAACACCTGCTTGTGCAGCTAAATGAATCACGCGATTGAACTTATGTGAACTAAATAAGGATGAAACCGCTTGCCTATCGGCAATATCCATTTCAATAAAGTTAAATAGTTTTAGATGCGCTATACGTTTAAGTCTCTGGAGCTTAAGTTCCGGGTCATAATAGTCATTAATATTATCAATTCCGACAACCTCGTGACCTAATTGACAAAGGCGTTCCGCGACAAAATTACCTATAAAGCCGGCTGCACCAGTAACAAGATATTTAAAAGCATTATCCTTGATAAAATTAGATATAAATTAAGCTAGTCACTACCGAATAAATCCCGAGTATAAACCTTATCAGCAACATCTAATAAACAAGATTCCATTCTATTAGAAACAATCACATCAGAAATTCGCTTAAATTCATCAAGATCACGAATCACCCGTGAATTAAAAAAAGACTCATCTTCTAAAACAGGTTCATATACAATTACTTCAATGCCTTTGGCTTTAATACGCTTCATAATTCCTTGAATTGAAGAAGCTCTAAAATTATCAGAGCCTGCTTTCATAATTAAACGATGAATACCAACGATTTTTGGCTGCCGATTAATAATCGAAAAAGCTATGTGATCTTTTCTAACAGTGTTTGATTCAACGATTGAATTTATTAAGGTATTCGGTACATCTTCAAAATTTGCGCGTAACTGTTTAGTGTCTTTAGGCAGACAATAACCTCCATAACCAAATGACGGATTATTATAGTGGTTGCCAATTCTTGGATCTAAACTAACACCTTCAATAATCTCTTTGGTGTCTAAGCCATGACTTTCTGCATATGTATCTAACTCATTAAAGTAAGAAACACGCATTGCCAAATAAGTATTGGAGAACAGTTTTACTGCTTCAGCCTCTGTTGAGCCAGTCAGTAGAATATCAATGTCTTTTTTTATGGCCCCTTGGGCAAGCAATTCTGCAAAAACCTTTGCACGTTCTGACTTTTCACCAACAATAATACGAGAAGGATACAGGTTATCATACAATGCTTTGCCTTCTCGCAAAAACTCAGGTGAAAAGATGATATTGCTGGTACATAGTTTTTGCTTTATGCGTTTTGTAAACCCTACTGGCACTGTAGATTTAATCACCATTATTGCTGATGGATTAATTTTGTTTACATCATTAATCACAGCTTCTACAGAAGAGGTATTAAATTTATTTGTACCCTCATCATAATCGGTAGGTGTAGCTATAATGACATAGTCAGCATGCTTAAATGCTGACGCTTTATCCGTCGTTGCAATCAAGTTTAACGGTTTATGTACTAAAAAATCTTCTATCTCAGGATCAGAAATTGGTGATTTTTTTTGATTTATCAAATCCACCTTTTCTTGCACCAGATCTAAAGCAATTACCGAATTATGCTGCGCCAGTAACACTGCATTTGAAAGACCAACATAGCCAGTCCCTGCGATAGTAATGTTCATAAAGGTCCTTTCTCGAAATTCGCTTAAACTTTAAAAAACGTACGTGAAAATTAGAGGGAATAAATGTATTTCTTTAGTTGATAGTTAAAGCAACATATACGCCATTGCTATTAATTTAACACATTATACTGATTTTTATGTACTTTATTCAATTTAAAGCTCAAAAAGGCTTATCATGAGTTAAGCCTTAATTGAATATTGTTGATTAATCTGCTCGACCCATGAACTTCTGTTCTGAGGTATTTATTTTCACTTTATCTCCGATGGATATGTGCTCAGGAACTTGAATAATTAAACCTGTAGTCATCGTTGCAGGCTTCGTGCGTGCACTTGCTGAAGCACCTTTAATTGAGGGTGAAGTGTCTTCAATTACAAGCTCAACACTTGACGGTAAGTCTATTGAAACAGGGCTTCCTTCAACGACTACAACTAATAAACCTTTCGTGTTTTCATCAATAAATAAAAGTTGCTCTGCAATTGCCTCTTTATTAATGTTGTAAGGTGTATAGTCTTCTTCATCCATAAATACGAATTCATCACCATCGATATAAGATAAGACAGCAGGTCTACGGTTTAAATCTGCAAAATTTAGTATTTCATCCGCTTTAAAAGTTTCATCAACTTTACCACCGTTAACCACGTCATACATTCTCATACGGTATAAACTTCCACCTGCACGACCTTGGGGTACCGAACGCTCAATATCTCGTACAATCATCACTCGACCGTTATATTCAATAGCGGCATGCTTTTTAATTTCACTTGCTTTAGGCATTTATCATACTCATTGTGTCAATTTATGCAGACCCTACAAAAATATCACCTGTTAGTAAATATTTATTGCTTAAATCAAACTTGTATTTTTTGTTAACTTGATTTTTAATTATTTGCCACAATATATAAACGGTAAAGTTATAAGTTGCAGAGGACACTATGCAGTTAGTCTCATTAGACTCAAACGATCCAAATGTTATTAGCCTGTTCGCCGAAATAGATCGCTTGATGAATTCACTTTATCCGATTGCCAGTGACCAATCTTTAAAGTTGAGTGAACTAAATCAACCCAATGTTCACGCTATTGGTTTACTCACCGAAGAAGGTATTATCGCCTGTGGCGCGATTGTCAAAAAGTTTGAATCAACTTTATATGGTGAAATTAAACGCGTCTATGTTAAGCCAACCCACCGTGGTAAAGGCTTATCACGCCGAATCATGCAAAATTTAATGTACTGGGCTGGACAAGCACAAATCCCATTACTTAGACTTGAAACTGGTAGTAAACAAACAGAGTCTATCCATTTATATGAAAGCCTTGGCTTTACTCGATGTAAGTGCTTTGGTCGTTACCGCGATAACCCACTTAGTGTTTTTATGGAACTCCCACTTTCGACAGAAAACTAAGATTAATCAAAAGTCTTTTTAAACATTTAAGAAATAATATAATGTGTGGTTAAGTCAAATTTAACAGTAAGATGTTCATGAAACTCACACATTATCTGGTGTTAGCCTCTTCATTGCTTTATCCGAGTGTTTCATTTGCAGATACATTGCTAAGTTGGAAACCTGTCTCGCCATCCTTTGACCAAGAGTTCGATTGGTTAAAGACCACTTCAGGTGAATGGTTAAAAGGTGATTTGATCACCCTGTATAAGGAAGAACTCGAATTCGACTCTAAAGAGTTTGGTATACAAGTTATCAATATTTCTGATGTTACTGAACTTTATACTAAAGGTGAACAAAGTATTCGTCTCAACGATGGCACTTTATTGAGTGGCAAACTAATTATTAAAGATAACAAATTTAGCGTTGCTCACAACGGTTTTAAACAATCTTATGCATTGAGTAACTTGCTCTCTATCGCTTCTGCTGAAGGGATTGAGTTGGGTTACTGGAACGCTGAAGTAAACTTTGGTACTAACTTCCGGCGCGGTAATTCTGAGCAATCAGATTACACAATTAGCGCAGAAGCACAACGTAGAACTGCTAGCAGTCGATTTAGATCATATTTTATTAGTAATTTTAGTCAGCGAAAAAGCCTAGAGACAGGGAAAAAACAAGATACTACAAACGATCAACGTTTAACTGGCAGTTATGATTGGTTTTTCTCACCTAAGACCTTTATCCGACTGGCTGATTATGAATACTTCGCTGATGAATTTGGTAATATTGATAACAGGCACACATTTGGTATTGGTATTGGTTATAAATTGATAGATATCAGAACCTTTTCATGGGAAGTAAGTGCTGGTCCGAGTTATCAAACCACTGATTACATAAGTGTTGAATCCGGTCAGAATGATAAAGAAACGTCAGCTGTAATTAATTTGGGTATGACAACACAATGGACCATAAGCAAAAATATAGATTTCGATGTAGATTATCAAATTAAAGTCGTGAGTGAAGACGCTGGCCATTACATTCATCGATTTAAAACTGGGATCGAAATTGATCTTATTGGAGACTTTGATCTTGATTTAACATTTTATCTGGATCGTATAGAGGAGCCAAAAAAAGCAGGTTTAGTAATTCCTAACAAAAACGATTATCGCTTTGTGGTGAGTTTAAGTTACAAGTTTTAACTAAAAATTAACTTAACTTACCATGACCATTTATACATATTCATACTATAAATTGTGCAACTCAACTCACAAAGTCGAATGTCTGTGTAAAATAGCATGTCCTAGATAAATATATTAAATTTCAATCATATCAATAAATTCGTTAACACTAACGGAATTATTCTCACTGAATTATAATAACTTCGAGTATAAGGAATGTTATGAAAAATGTACTGGTGACTGGTGCTACGGGCCTCTTGGGCCGTGCGCTATTTCGGATTTTTACCGAACAAGGGTTTAATGTTATTGGCACAGGTTTTAGCCGTGCAAAGGCGCCAATAATTCAACTTGATTTAACAGATAACATTGCTGTTACCGAGCTGCTAAATAGTGCTAGGCCAAACATTATCATTCATGCAGCAGCAGAGCGAAAACCTGATGTATGCGAAAATAACCAAGCACACACAAAGGCGCTAAACCTTGCTGTAACAGAACATTTAGCAAACGAAGCTAAACGCATCAATGCCCGTTTATTCTTTATCAGCACAGATTATGTATTTGATGGTAAAGAGGCGCCTTATTTAGAAAACGCAAAAACGAACCCGTTGAACTTTTACGGTGAAACCAAAGAATTGGGTGAACACATTGTGTTAAGTACAAGCAAAGCGCATACGGTTATTCGAGTACCAGTACTATACGGAGACGTCGAATCACTTGATGAGTCAGCCATTACAACCATTGCGCAGCAGGTCAACGATAAGCCAATCAGTGCACATGATAACTGGGCTATTCGCTTCCCTACACATGTTGACGATATCGCCTATAAATTGGTCGATTTAGTTAAACAGCCAAGTGAAAATACATCAGGTATCTTTCATTTATCAGATGAAAAAGCATATACAAAGTATGAAATTGCGCAATTATCTGCAGAAATTCTAAATCTTGATAAAAATGGTATTTCACCAATCAATGAACCAAGCCAAATTGCTAACCGACCATATAACTGTGCATTAAAAGATACACGCTTGAGCGCACTTAACATTCGTCACACACGCTCTTTTAAACAAGCATTTACTGAGATAATAAAAACACATTTAGTTTACTGACCAAAGGGGTGTTTCTCTGAAAGTTTTATTAGTTGCTTTCGTATTGGCTTAAGCTGCTTTGCATAGAGTGATAAAGCATGAGCACCGCTGTCTAAACGTGACATGAGTTGAAGGTGTCGAGTGTTTTGACTGTCTTCGTCAATATCAGATAAAAATTCGTTTATATTGTTGATAATTAAATGAAAAGGTAACCAAACTAAATGCGGGTTCTTTGCGCCATAGCCTTTTAAAATACTAATAGGATTGTGGCCGCCACCTGATGCCGACACACCAATTGCAAAGGCAGGTTTGTGCCCTAACGGAAAGCCCGATGCGGAGCCAAATGCGCTTAGCAATAAAGCATTATGTAATACAGGAGGTAACATGCCTCCCCACTCTGGCGCAATAATCATTAGGCCATCACAATCATATAATCGATTCAGTAATTGTACTTTCTCATACATTAACTGATAATGGTTCATAGTGATGAAGTAAAATACTATGTTGGTTAAGATCAATTAGATCTATTGTAATTGCTTCTGATTGATATCTTGATGCTATATATTGACCTAATTTCAAGCTATTTGAATTATTACGACCACTGCCGCTTATTATCGCTATTTTCATTTAAATTCCCTTAAATATTTTGCATGCAATATACATTTAATATCCAGTATTTTTAATTAAAACTTGTTAAAATAACACACTTTATTTTTTGCTCACTCGTCATGTCTTTATCAAATCGTTTACAAACCATCGTTGAATTTATTGAGCCCAACTATCACCATATTTGGGACACCTGTTGCGATCATGGTTATTTAGGCAAAGCGCTTTGCAACTCAAATCCAGCTAGCACAATCCATTTTGTTGATATTGCAAGGCACATAATGTTAGCGCTCGAGCATAACCTTAAAACAAGCTTTTCCGAGACGAATTGGCTTTGCCATACAATAAGCGTAAATGCCCTACCAATTGATGATTATCCTGGAAGGCATTTAGTAATCATTGCAGGTGTAGGTGGCGATTTAGCCGCGGAATTTGTTTCAACTATTCAGACTAATTACCCAACAAAAGAAATAGACTTTATAATTTGCCCTGTTCATCATTCCTTTGTACTACGCAAACAATTAATTGAATTAGACTTTAGGCTTTTAAAAGAAACACTCGTTGAAGAAAATAATCGCTTTTATGAGATCATCTATATATCAACAAATTGTGCTAAATTAATAAGCCCTGTTGGAGAGAGTTTTTGGCAACATACAAAACCTGATATCGCTTTAAACTATTTAAAGCGTCTTGTATCGCATTATGACAAAGTGGCTACACACAAAGTTGAATTTCAACCTGCATTAAATGAATACCTCAAATTAACACGCAAATTAATATCACTTTCTAACAATTAAACTCACCAAGAGACTATTTCGTATATCCAGATTATTTACAGTTAAGTACAATGTCACAAAATATTGTTAGAAGACATTTATGGCTAAGAAAATTCAATACACCTTTAATCACCAACAAAAACTGATTAATTTTGCGCAAGACAAGTATAACTCTATGTTTGAAGCTATTGCCGCTGCCGAGGGCTTTGATATTGCTGATTATTCAAAGATGGAGCATCAAGTTACTTTGTATGCTAAAGATAAAGCGGCAATCCGCAATTTTAGAGATGAGTATTTTAAAAAGTTAGGTGTTACTAACATCACATTTATTAAAGAATAACGATGAATACATTAATCCTTTGTGC
This sequence comes from Pseudoalteromonas sp., assembly GCF_041629635.1. Taxonomy (GTDB): domain Bacteria; phylum Pseudomonadota; class Gammaproteobacteria; order Enterobacterales; family Alteromonadaceae; genus Pseudoalteromonas. The sequence continues at coordinate 7,137 of NZ_JBFKMX010000094.1, forward strand.
AATTATTGCCGCACTTTTACCTTATCTAGCAAAAGCACCTGTTGCAATTGCCATGAATAAACAAGGCGGTTACGACAACCGCCATCCACGTGCACAGCAAAGTAAATTAACTGGATTCGGGGCTCGTGCGCTAGCTGCGCATCAAAATAGTTTTGAATCACTGCTAATTTTTACCATTGCATTAGTGGTGGTGTTTGCAACAAATACCATAACCAGTACAACTGAAACACTTGCAATTATCTATATTATTGCACGCGTGCTTTATTGCATTTGTTACTACATAAATTGGCACATATTGCGTTCGAGCGTATGGTTAGTGGGTTTAATTTGCCCAATCGCTATGATGTTTGAAAGCCTAAATTAATTAGGCTTGCTCACTCAATTTAATACCTGCATCTTCAAGTAGCTTTAAGAATGCAGGTAGTACCTGTAAGTTTTCAAATGCGAGTTCATTTGCCAATTCATTTTTAAGATTTGGCGAAAGCTTCAACGCCATTTGTAAATCGTCCATCGATTCAGACAATCGGTTTTCTTGTGCATAAGCACAGGCACGTTGCCAATAGGCATAACCGTAATCTGCGTCTTCATCGATTGCTTGATTGCAAAGTGCAACCGCTTTATTCGTTTTACCTTGCTCTAATAATGCATCTGCTTTGTATGTAATTGCCTCTACATCATCTGGTTTACGTTTTAATATTTCGTCATAAATTTCAATTTTAGAATTCACATCGCTTTCTAAATTCGCACGCATCCAAAGTGAATGAACTTCATTGGTAATGGTAATTTTCCGCTGGTTATTTAGAATTTCTTCAGAACGTTCTTTTAATTGGTTTTCAAGCACGCCTAAACGTGTTTCGTATTCTTCGGTAATACTTTTTACGCGTTCATTTACAATACTTTCAACTTTATTTTTTACATCACGTAATGAATTCCAACCTACCAGAATTAATATTGTTGCTGTGGCGGTAATAATAAACATCACGTTGTTTATTGTGTCATTAGTGTAATCAAGTGCTCTATCAGCTGCGCTTAATTCAGTGTGTGTAATTTGTTTTGTGGTGTCTTCACGTAGTTTTTGTTGATCTTGACGCAACGATTTCAACTCGTCCAACACATATCGCTCCAACAGTGGGCGGTAAAGCGGTTCGTTTAATTCTTTAAGTGCTTTTTCTTGTTGTTGCTCATTCATCGGTTTTGCATCATTGGCTAACACCGTAACACTAAAAATGCTTAAGATAAGAAGAAAGATAAATTTTAATTTCATTAATATAGCCTTATTTTTTCAAGCCACTAATATACATCAAACCGTTATAAGCTACACCCATGTTTTATAACATTGCTACTGATTTGCATATTATTTTATAGTGGGTTTTGATAGAGTTTCGGCCATACAAAACTCAAGTTTAGGAAAATAATATGAGCATTCAACGTACCCATATCAATGAACGAATGAGTCGCATTGTGGTACATAACAAAACAGTTTATTTGTGCGGCCAAGTGTGTGCTGATGCAACCAAAAATATCAAAGAGCAAACGCAAACAATGCTTGATAAAGTCGATGCATTACTTATCGAAGCCGGTAGCAGTCGCAAACACATGTTAAGTGCAACGGTTTACATTAAAGATATGCAATATTTCAAAGAAATGAATGAAATTTGGGATGCATGGGTACCTGAAGGTTATGCCCCAGCTCGCGCTTGTGTTGAAGCTGCAATGGCGCGTCCTGAATTACTTGTTGAAGTATCAGTAATAGCTGCACAAATAGATTAATTACGATAAAGCATAGCATCTATGTTGTGGCATGAGATCGTCGAAATATGCGAATCATATTTGATGTCTGTAATGATCTTAATTTATAAAACAGACATCAATCCATTTCATTTATAGAGCTTTAAACCCATTACTGAAATTTATTTAAACTGATCTTACATTTTACAAATCACTGTTTCTATCATTGCTACTTATCCATGTCATGGATATTACTATTACCTGTTAGACAGAGCTTATGCATTTAAAATCAATTGAGTTTCTCAATTTTATATCTTGTGGTAATTCTGCTTCTCGTAAATTGTTACATCCATTCACATTGATGTGGACAGAGGTTTGACCAGGCCTAATATTGTCATATAAGGTAGCTATGATAATAAGAAAAACAAAAGGTCACACTATGAACCACCACTTTTCACGTAGAAATTTCTTAAAAGCATCTATTTACGGACTGGGTGCTGCCACCATCGCAATGTCTCTTACAGGCTGTAATAGCGATAATGATAATAAACTTGCCGAGAATGAATTTTCAATCAGCTTTAATCACGGTGTTGCCAGTGGCGACCCGTTAAGTGATGCAATTATTTTGTGGACACGTGTTACACCTGCTGGCACGCCACAAGGTGTTAATCTAACACTGCAAATTGCAGATGATGAAAACTTTGAAGTAAACCGAGTACAACAAACGGTTGTGGCTTTAGCTTCTAACGATTACACAGTTAAAATTGACTTTACTGGCTTAAATGCTGGCAGCAAATATTACTACCGCTTTGTGACTGAAGATGAAACATCACCAGTTGGGCAATTTAAAACACTTCCACAGGGCGCTATCAACAGTGTTAAGTTTGCCGTTATGTCATGTGCAAACTTCCCTGCTGGCTATTTTCATGCGTACGCAGAAGCAGCAAAACTTACTGATATTGATGCAGTATTGCACCTTGGTGATTACATTTATGAATACGGTGCAGATGGCTACGCAACTGAAAACGCTGTAGCGCTAGGTCGTGAGCTTGCTTCAGACAATGCCGAAGAAATCATTACCCTTGATGATTACCGCAAGCGTTATGCACTTTATCGTAGTGACTCAGCTTTACAACAATTACATGCAAACAGCCCATTTATTGCTGTATGGGACGACCACGAAGTTGCCAACGATGCCTTTAAAAACGGCGCTGAAAACCATAATGAAGGCGAAGGCGACTTCACCGCACGTAAACTGGCTGCCCTACAAGCTTATTTTGAGTGGATGCCAATTCGCCCATATGTAAAAGGTCAAACCGAAAGTTTATACCGTCAATTTGAATTTGGTGATCTGGTATCTCTTTATATGCTTGATACTCGTCATGAAAGTCGTGCAAAACCGCTAAATTATGCAAATTATATTGATCCTGTAACAGGCCAAATTGACAGCAACCGATTTATTCTTGATTTAATCGAGCCATCACAAAAGTTAATTGGTACTGATCAGCTAATTTGGCTACAAGATGGCATGATAAATTCAAATGCAAAATGGCAAGTGCTTGGCCAGCAAGTGCTGATGAATCGTATGCATATTCCAGCTGAATTACTGGCTGAACTTGCTAATCCAAGCACGCAAACTGCACAAACACTGAGTGAACTTGCACAAATTAAAGGGCGATTCCTTGCAGGTGACCCAACGTTATCTGAGCTTGAAAAAGCACGAATTATGACTGTCGCACCTTACAATTTAGATGCATGGGATGGCTACCCTGTAGAGCGCGAAATGATCCTACAAACAGCACATAGCTTTGGTAAAAATCTGATTACACTTGCAGGTGATACTCACAATGCATGGGGCGGTCCGCTTAAAGATGGCAAAGGTAATGTATGTGGTTATGAATTCGCAACAAGTTCGGTAAGTTCGCCTGGTTTAGAATATTACTTACAACTGCCAGAACAAATGGCGCTGCAATTTTCTGAAGCACTTAAACTGCTTGTTGACGATCTTGAGTATGCCAATATCCATCAGCGTGGTTTTATGACTGTAACGTTTACCCCTGAAAAAGCGCACAGTGAATGGCACTTGTTATCGAGTGTTCATCAAAGTGAATATCAAATTACTACTCAGGCAACCGAAGTACCCGCAAAATAAAGGCTTTGTTTAAGCTCATTTAACATTTTTCGGTTTAATAGTGTCAGGCGATTAAGTTGTTGATTAACAGCAGCGATATCGCCTTTTTCTATATTACTTAATATGGTGTTACGCGCTTCTATTTGCAGTGTTTGATAATGCGTAACAATATTCTCAAATACATCATTTGTACTTTCAGAAACGTCACTATTTAGTGCCTCGAATACTAAATCCTTTTCCCGAACATCGCTAAGTAACATTGACAGCTCTTCTTGACTTAACCACACATTCATTTGCGCTCTCCTTAATAATTAAGAATAAACAATAACAGTTGGAAAATTAACCAAATATGAATTTAAAAATGCGTTACGTATCAGAATTTAAATGTTGAAGGTGCAATTAAGCTTTTAATTTGCGAATCAGTAATTACTGGAAAGTCTTCTCGGTCTCGATAACGCCGATAAAGGCTTGTAAAAAGTGCTGAACGCGATAACTTATCGAGTTCACGTAAAAAATCACGGGCATTACTGCTATGCGCTTTCGCATTAATAGCGGAGCAGTGTTGATACTGTTTTATCAAAGCAACTAAACTTTGCTTATTATTCGCTTTTAAAGCATGCTCAGCTTCAATAAAAAATGCAACACCAGTCCAATACACACGTTGATGCGCCTTTAACTGCCACATATTTTCACTGATATCGCTTAGCCGTCCGCTATTTATTTTAGTATTAACTTTACCTCTTGAAAGCCCCGCTTTGATCCGAGTATAAAACTCATCGCGATTAATTAAGTTATTTTGAAACATCACAATATTTTGTAAATAGGTTGCCAGTCCCTCAGCCAACCAAAAATCACTGTAATCGAAAAGAGGGTGATAAAGATGTGATAACTCGTGATATAGCGTCCAATCGTTTTTTAAACTAACAAGTGAGGCATAACGATTAAAATGAAGCTCAACTGTGTCTGGTGTCCCTCTTACTATTCTTGCCCAAGGTACTGGCTCTGTTGAAAAATAACGCGGTTTTAAATCAAACTGATAGTTGCTTTGAAAAGGTTCGCCTAATACTAACTCATTCGCTGTTATTCCAAATGAAATCCACTCTTTAATTTTTTGTTGATGTGATAACGAAAGCGCATCTAAATGTTGGTACTTTATGGTTTTTGATGCGCCCAAATTATTAGGTGTAATGGTTGCAAATGAAGATGGACAGAATGAAAAAGCTGACAGAATAAGCACTAAATGCCAGCGTAAATTACTCACTCGCTTTTTGGCGGCTTTCTTGCACATGAATTTTTGCCTGAATAAAATCGGCATGAGCAACATACATCAAACCTGCTATTTTTCGTATCAGATGATCTTCATGCCCGTCCACAGAGCCATCCGAAAAGGCAACCTGCCAAAGTAACTCTATAATCTCAATACGTTCAATATCGCTGGTGTGTTCATTCACTACGTTAACAAACGAATACAAATCGATGGCCTTTTCAACGAGGCCTTTCGCTTTATCTAATAAATGTGTTGCTGCTTCATTGGGTAAATCACAATACGTGGTCAATATAGTGTGAATATTTTCCACTTCCTCTAATGCCACTTTGCCATCGGCACGCATAACTTCAACTAAGAGAGCAGCAAGTCCAGTTTCAAAATCGATAGCTGATTTAGTGTTATTTTGCTGATTGAATGAAGACAACAGTGATTTTAAATGTGCGATCAAAATAATACTCCCAAAAATTTAACGTTAGCAGTTAGCCCGACCCTTGGGTAATGAAAATTTGTTACTAAATGCAATATCGATTAAGCGCTTTTATTTGCTTACATGTTTAATATTAAAATTTATCTCTCACCTCAAAATCAACATCATAAAAACCAACATTAATATTGATAAAAATTATCCCAACGAGCGTCGAGTCGCGATTTAGCATCATCAAGTGTTCGCGCTGAGATGTATTCACCGTCACGAACTATCAAGTCTAATCTTTCAAGCTTTGCAATTGCATCGCCAATTTCAAAGTCTAATTGGCAGTGATATGTTTGTTCAAACCAATTCTCAATTTCGCTATCAAGCTCATCACTCGTAAGCTTTGCTTTAAAATTTAACAGCACACTGTAAGCGATTATTGCCTCTTTACAATCCTCTTCTTCAGCTGCATCAATTAAGGTGTGAAATACCCCTGCATTATTGTCTAAATTTTTAAAATAGAGGTTATCTGCTAATGCTTTCATAAATTTGATTTTTCTATTTTTAAACTTACTCCACTCTTTAAAAATAAAGCTACCAAATACTCCTAAGCCCAATCCTAAACTGATTAAATGCTGCTGAGTAAACTCAACATTATCATTACGTAGCCCTAACCAGTATGAGATTAACGCAGCAACTAGAATAATTGATGCCCCTAATTTAGTAACCAATACAACTGCCCCACCTACTGCGGCTGACGCACCGATAATTACTTTATCAATAGGCCTCATGCGTACTTCACTGTTTGGGAACAGCATTTCTAAATCGGCTTTGGGTACATTTTGAAAGAGTTTGATGATGGTAGCGCCTGGCTCAAAACCAACTGGCTTTATTTTTTTATTAGCAAAATGTGCGGCATCTTTAAAACGAATAAAAACAGCAACTCTATCGTAATTAGTAAAACTGATCGTTTGTTTTCTAAATCCCCACCAAGTGCTGAGTGTTTCATTTTTTGTTGATGCACCACGACGATAAAATACCACTTCAGCAAAATCATCAAAAGCAACTTCGAGCCTGACTTTAAACAGTGATTCTTCTGTTAATGCATCTTGCAAATCTTGATCTGTAATAATCTCATAATTTGCTGCATTAAGTATGGATGAAAATTCTTGTGCAAAGGTTTTTTGGCAAGTTAGCTTTTCTGTTTCGCTAAGGTTAGTTAACAATTGCGTATCTGCATTTGGGTCGAAAGGTGCGTAATTATCTTTTAATACTTCTAAGCGCTTGTGATATTCAAAATGAATAACACTGGCAAATAATTCTGCAAATTCGATAAAAGACGGGTGGTCTTCTTTTCTAAAAAGTGACTGACACATGCTGATCACATCAGACTTTCTAAATGGTATAAAACGCTCTAGGGACATAATTTAAGACTTACAACAAATCATTTTAAAACTGTACCTTGTTAAAGGGATCAAACCAACTACTGTAAGTAGTATCTCGCAATTAAAACCAAAAAAGGGCCCACTTTGTGAGCCCTTACGTTAAAACATTTATTCTAAGAACGTTTATCTTTTAACAAAGCAACTAATAACGCAGGTAAAAACGTCAGTGTTAGTATTGTCGACACCAAAATGCCACTTATTACAATAACGCCAACCCCCCGATACAACTCTGTACCATCACCGGGGATAAGTACCAAAGGCGCAAGACCAAATAAAGTTGTCGCTGTTGACATTAAAATGGGCATTAAACGTTTTTCAAGGGCCAATA
>NZ_JBFKMX010000095.1:0-14422 GCF_041629635.1 Pseudoalteromonas sp.
AAGTCAACCAAATTTGCTTGGTGACCATAGCGTTTTGGAACCACCTGACTCCATGCCGAACTCAGAAGTGAAACGAAACAGCGTCGATGATAGTGTGGGTTCGCCCATGTGAAAGTAGAACATCGCCAAGCTCCTAATTAAGTAAAAAGCCCGCTCAATGAGCGGGCTTTTTACGTTTTGGCATTCAGGAACTGACAAGCTAATTAAAGCCTGCTCAGAATAGACATAGCGAAACCTATTGAAGATTAGCGCTGTGGGCAGTCACAAACATCGGAAAACCGATTTATAAAAAGGTTGCTTGAGCTACCTTTTGGCGTTGAGGTGATGATGAATTATAAAGAGTTGATTGTGAAAAAGTAGTAGTTCATCCGATATCACTCAATATATAAAAGCAGTCAAATTTGAATTTTAGCTTTAAATACAGGCTTGTATTATACTGAGTCAATTAAAGTTAATAGTTTTTATATTCATTTATGCAATAGCTATTGGTAATTGTAAATAATGCTTTGCTTGACAGCTTAATATTGTAGTATTGAAGATAACTGTATGGGGCTTAGTTTCTTACTAATGTAGTAAGCCCTTTTTTAAACGATCATTATGAGCCTTTATAATATGACTTTCACATTATCAAAATCTATTAGGCTCAAAGTATTACTTAGATGTAAATAATAATAAATATGAAACGCTTTATTCAGTATCAAACCGATCGATTATCTGCAATCCCAAATATGGCGAGTGCGATTTCCAAAAAGATCTCAGAGTTTCAATATGATTATCGAAAGATGCTAGAAGAAGCTGCTTTGTTTTTTGAAAAACATTATGAGTATGAAGCTGAGTTAAAAAAAATTAGTAAAAAATCTGAAGCATATCAAGAACACATTAATATTGTGGAAAACTACAGGAAAGAAAAAGGTAAGCTTCCGATAATTAAAGGTCAGCGTAGTGCACAACGATATCTTGAAAAATTACATCAAAAAATAGATGAAGGTGAGCTTAGAGTCAAAGAAATCGCTAACGAACGTCTAAAAGCCCGTGGTGAACGTTATATAGCACTTGAGAAATTGATTGATAATATCCTCGATCTTTTAGATGGACCAAAGATTTTTAGTCAGTTTTTAGGCACTATGGTGTTATCTACTCCGTTGCCAGATGAAACAGTTCGCTGTATTCGCAATGAGAAAAATAAACCAATTTATATCACCGCATTAACTGTTGCCTTGTTTGAAGAAGCGCGTTTATTTAATCAGTTTAAATCTCCTTATTTAAGGCAAGCGCTTTCCGATATTATTGGTGATGAGAAAGTAAGCTTGATGCAACGTCATGATCATAATCCATTTACGAAAGATCAAAAAATGGCTTACAGAGAAGAAGTACTAAAACCTATTGTGAAAGCAACCTTACTACGCCATATTGGGTCTTACGCACCTCATGCAGAGGCTATTTATCAGGGAAATCGTTTCCGACTATTAGACTATGAAGATCGAATGAAGCTGCTAAATGGTATTAAGCGAAATTCTTATTTGTATCTAAAGCAAGGTGTTGGATTACCTCAAAAGCGTTTTGACAGGAAAGATGAGCGAGATGAATTCTTTGCTATTGAGAATGCAAAATTAGGCTTTATGACAAAGTTACTTGATTTTGACAATCAAGATGCGGAACTTAGAGACTTGATGCGAATACCTATGGTTTATGCGTCATTTATGCTTTCAACCAAAGAAGAGTACGATTATCGCAATATGTATCGTGCATATGACATTTTAAAAGATGGCGTAAAACAAGGCGAATATAACGCTAATTTTTGTGCATTGTTTCTGAAAATGGTAGGACGCTTTCCCCTTGGTAGCGGGATTTATTTTATCTCATCTGAAACGGAGCAAATCGAAAAAGGTATTGTAAGCTCACTATTTCCAAAGAACCCCGAAGAGCCCTATGTAAAGCAGATTACACGTAACCATATTCAATCGCTTAGTCAAACAGAAGTGCTGGTTGTTCGTAGCACTAACATTTATTTTGAATCAACCCGAGAAAACTCAGGCATAGATGAAGTGGTATTTACTCAGCGATATCAACCACCATACGTTTGGAATGCAAATGAAGTATGGGAGGTTCAAGTGCCAGCTTTAGTTTTTTGGAAAAAAGATGGCACCGTGAAACACAGTAATTTATCGATGCTTTAAGCTAACTTATTAAATTGCTGTTTAAGTACGAGCTTTCTTTTTTGCCATTTTACAATAGGTAGTACAATAGCGATTAATAAAATGGCATAAACCATATGTGGACCAATACCAAATACCAGCCCAAAACATGCTAAAAACCCAAGCATAATAGAAAGTCGATGTTTACTGGTTAAAAGTACCCATGCTGACGCCATTGTTGCTAGGTAAATTACAGCAAAAACACCATTTACCCAATTAATCAAATCTTCTAAATCTTGTCCTGTAAAATGGGTTATCACCAGCACTAAGGCCATAATGCTTAATACTGTTGATAGTGCCCTGTTTGGCACGTTTTGTTGATTTGAGTATGCTAGCACACGAGGCAACACACCTTGCTCGGCAAAACTGGCAACCAGTTTGGCTAAGCTTGCGGTGTAGACATTTATAGTTGCAAGACCACCTGCAACACCTAATATGCCAATAATATAACTCCCGCCACTAAAGTACGTATCAAAAACGCCAACCATAGCGAGTTTGGCATCGTTGGGGTGATTTAATACTAACAATGTCGAGGCAATATAAATAATACCAACAAGCACACTGCCAATGAACATGGCAGGTATCACGTCTTTATTGGGGCGTTTAAATTCATTCGCTAGATGAGACATAGCTTCTACACCTAAAAAGCTCCAGAAAGCTAATCCAGCGGCTTGGAAAACAGCATTGTGCTCAAAGCTATCAAAAGTTGGATTAATTCCGTTAGCTTGGCCTGTGCTAAATGCAAATAACACCATAACGATGGCGACGATTAATAAAGTAAGTAAAAATTGTAATTTTGCCGAAACATGAATGCCTTTTCGGTTTAACAAATATAAACCTGCTAACGCACTTAATTCTGCAATCAATAAGTGAAACCCATCGATGGCAATCATGCCCTGTACAAATTGAAATGTCATAATCACAGCTGCAGGTGTACCTATTGGTACTACCAATAAAAACATTAAGCCAATCACACGTCCTGCTGTTTCACCAAACGCTTTTTCCACAAAATAAGCCGGTCCGCGGGAATGGGGGTGAATGGATGAGAGTTTGCCAAAGATGTAGGTCATAGGCAGCAGTCCAATAGTCAATAATAGCCAAGCGAATATTGCGTTACTACCCGACATTTCGACGGTCAATTGCGGCAGAATAAACACCCCTGTTCCGAGTAATGTTGTCGCCATCATGCCAGCACCTTGCCAGCGTCCTATACCATTATTATTTAAGTTCATAGTGATTATGTGAGAGGGGATTGATTGCAACAGTATAAGAATGTTCTTAAATACAAACTGATGTTGTTACTAGGCAATTCGATAGATATACCGTTAAAATGACGGTTTTAGCGTTTATAGCAAAATTTTTGATTGTTATGAGTAATAAGTATGCAAATGGATAAATTTGATCAGGCGATTATAGCCCAGCTAAAGATCAATGCTAGGCAAAGTGTTTCAGCTATCGCTGATGCTGTTAACTTGTCGCGTTCTGCAGTTACAGAGCGGATTAAAAAGTTAGAACGAAACGGGCAAATTCGAGGTTATCAAGTGCTTCTCAGTGAATCTCAAAAAGCGGGGGTTTCTGCCTACTTTGAGATTCAACATCAATGTGCTCGCTGTTCAAATATCGTAAAAGTGTTTCAGGTTATCCCTGAGGTTTTAACCTGTCATGGTATAACGGGTGATATGGATTTACTGGTGTTTGTTCAAACCGATTCAATGCAACGATTACATGAAATAAGAGAATATTTAGATGCTGAGCCCGATATTGTAAAAATTAAAACGCATGTTGTTATGAGCGAGTGGATTAACAATTTAGGGTAGTGCATATTCTCCCATTAGATTGGGGTTTAGAAAGTAACAAGTCAAACGTGGGAGAACTATTAAAAACCCGAGAGAACAAGTTTATAGAGCTGAAAGTCTGAATTTTTAAAAGGTAGCTTAACAGAAAAGACCGAGCAAACTAAGGAGGGGAGTTGGTTGCTATTTGCTGGGAAAGCATATGAATTGAGATTAGTAGCGTCATCTCTTTCTTTTTATTGGGACTGTATTATGAATTTATCTCTGTTCGACATTGTTGAGATCTTTCAAAAGCATAAAACCTAGAGGACCTTATGGTCAGTCTATATTCACGACCGCTTTTCTTACTTTTGTTTGTTATTGGAAATATCTTTTTGATATATCATAAAATTTGTAGTTATTATCGCTCTTTTTTCAAGCTTTATTTTCGTTATTTGGGCTTGGTTCAAAAAAATGCAACCGTCTAGCATTAACATTTGGTTACTTAAAGGGATAGTTATCTCTTATTTGCTGATATAGCATGGGAAAGTTACTTGAAAAGGATAAACAATGAAAAACATCAAATCTCTCGCATTGGGCTTGATATCAGCGTCCGTTCTTGCTGCTTGCTCTACAGCTGATAACACTTCTTCTTTAAAAGAAGACATCTTAGTTGCACCTATCGCAAAAAAAGTGCCATATGAGATGAGTGCACACGGTCACTCTCGTATAGATAATTACTATTGGATGCGTGACGATAAACGCCAAGATCCTGAAATTCTTGCCCATTTAGAAGCTGAAAATAATTATACCGAACAGCAACTAAAGCATACTAAAAGTCTTCAATCTCAGTTATTTGATGAAATTAAAGGACGCATCGTCAAAGACGACCAATCGGTACCAATAAAAAAAGGTGATTTCTTTTACGGTAGTGAAGTAAGTGGCGATAATGAATACCGCATTTATACACGTGCAAAAGATTTAGCTGGTACCAATAAAGAAGTGCTTCTTGATGTAAATGAGTTAGCAAAAAATCACGAATATTTTAGTGTGTCAGGCTTATCTGCAAGCCCAGATAGCAAATTGTTAGCCTATGGCGAAGATACTATTAGTCGCCGTATCTATACCATCCGCATTAAAAATCTTGAAACGGGCGAATACCTAAAAGACGAAATCAAAGACACCGAAGGCGGTGTGGTTTGGGGTAACAACAATCAGTTTTTCTACTATATTAAAAAAGACCCTCAAACTTTACTTGGTTACCAAGTTTATCGTCATGTACTTGGTACAGAACAAAGCCAGGACGAATTAGTCTACGAAGAACAAAATAAGGCTTATTATACTTACATCAGCAAAAGTAAAGATGGTCAGTTAGTATATATCCATCACTCAAGTACCGAAGCGAGCGGCGTTTCAATACTTAACGCTAATGATGTAAAAGCAACACCAACACGTTTTATCCCACGTGAAGCAAAACATGAGTACAGTATTGCTAAGCTTAATAATGACTTCTATATAAAAACCAATTTAAACGCGGTGAACTTTCGTTTAATGAAAGTAGAAGCAGCAAATATTGGTGATAAAACAAAGTGGCAGGAAGTAATTCCAGCACGCGATAACGTTAAACTTGAAGACATTGAGCTGTTCAATAATCACTTAGTATATCAAGAGCGTGAAAACGGCTTATCGTACTTTACTGTGCGCCAATTAAGTAATGGTAAAGAATATAAACTGAACTTTAAAGATTCAGCTTTTGCTGCGGGAATGTACGGTAACAACGAGCTTGATAACTCTTCCGTTCGTTTGTACTACACCAGCATGACAACGCCTTCAAGTGTATTTGAATACGCTTTAGAAAGTGGTGATAAAACGGTATTGAAAGAGCAAAAAGTACTTGGTGACTTTAATGCTGACAATTATGCCTCTGAGCGCATTATGGTTACGGCACGTGATGGTAAACAAGTGCCTGTTTCGTTGGTCTACCGTAAAGATAAATTTAAAAAAGATGGCACGAATCCACTTTACCAATATGGTTATGGCTCGTATGGGGCAACGTTTGATCCGACTTTCTCAACCTCACGCTTAAGCTTACTTGATCGTGGTTTTGTTTATGCTATTGCGCATATTCGAGGTTCTCAAATGTTAGGCCGCCCTTGGTATGACGATGGTAAAAAGTTAACTAAGAAAAATACCTTTAATGACTTTGTTGATGTAACTAAATCGCTTGTAGCACAAGGCTATGGCGCAAAAGATAAAGTATTTGCTGTAGGTGGCAGTGCTGGCGGTTTATTAATGGGGGCAGTAATCAACCAAGCACCTGAGTTATACCGAGGAGTAGCTGCACATGTACCGTTTGTAGATGTGGTAACTACGATGTTAGATGAATCGATTCCGTTAACAACAAATGAGTATGATGAGTGGGGTAATCCAAATGACAAAGTGTATTATGACTATATGCTAAGTTACTCTCCTTATGATCAAGTTAAGCGTCAAGAGTATCCAAACTTATTGGTTACAACTGGTCTACATGATTCACAGGTACAATACTTTGAACCAATGAAATGGGTGGCAAAGCTGCGTGAATATAAAACAGATAATAATCTGTTGTTATTCAAAACAGATATGGAAGCAGGACATGGCGGTTCGTCTGGTCGCTTTAAGCGCATCAACGACACTGCGATTGAATATGCCTTCTTCTTAGATCTACTGAATAAGTAATATCAATAAGGGGCTTTTAGCCCCTTTTATTTTGCTAAAGCTCTTCTCCAGCTTCGTCCATGGCAACAATCTCTGTTTCCTTTAATGCGTCAGTAATCCACTCGGCAAGTACTTCACAACTCAATACCTTTTCCATATACGCAGTGGCAGATGCGTTAAGCGTAATACCATAGGTTTTGAAACGCATTGCTACAGGTGCATACATGGCATCAACAATACCCCACTCACCAAATAACCAGCCACCTTGTTGTGCAAATTGTGCATGTTGTTCACTAAATATTTGCTCAATGCGTGCAATATCAGCAAGGCTTTGTTGTGTTAGCGCTACTTTGCGTTTAGCACGAATATTCATTGGTAATTGATTACGTAGTGAATTAAACCCTGAATGCATTTCAGCTGCCAAAGCACGCGCTTTAGCTCGTTGTGCAGGAATGCTGGGCCAACCTTGATTTGATAAATAAGTTTCATTGATGTATTCGCATATCGCCAGTGAATCCCACACTGTAATGTTGTTATCAATTAAGACTGGAACTTTGGCAATTGGCGCAAGATTTCTTAGAGTTTTAGTGAAGTCATTAGTCTCTAATTTTAGGATGTGCTCATTAAAATCTAAGTTGAATTTCTTTAATAAAATCCAAGCTCTTAAAGACCAGGATGAGTAGTTTTTATTGGCGATATATAAATCCATAGTGTTTTATGCTCAAGTGTTTATTTTTCGGTATAACGCTAAATGTATAGTGTTATTTAATATCTGAATAGCGCATAATTCTTATACTATCTATCAGATTAATTGATGTGTTATGGAAATTGATGCACTTAAAAGTTTACTGGCGTTTGTAGAAACGGGCAGTATTACCCGCGCTGCAAAACAAGTTAATCGTACCCAGTCAGCTGTCAGTATGCAGATGAAAAAATTAGAACAAGACTTAGGAAAAACCTTGTTTGAAAAAAGCGGTCGCAACCTAATGTTATCTAAAGAGGGGCATCAACTTGTTGGATACGCAAAGCAACTTATAACTCACTACGATAGCACCCTCAATGCAATTAAATCACATAGTACTAAGTTACGCATTCGGCTAGGCTGCCCTGATGACTATGCAAATACCATATTGCCTAAAGTAGTTCGTAATATTCATAGTTTATGGCCGGACTTAGACTTACAAATTCGCTGCCTACCGAGTAATGTTATTCGCGAACAGCTTGATAGTGGTGAACTCGATGTAGGCATAGTAACGCGCTCTTTCGATAGTGAAGAAGGTTTACTTATTGCCAAAGACCGCGGTGTATGGGTATGCAATGGTGATACTCAGTTAGCAAAGCAAACCCCTTTACCTCTGGTGACATTTCAACAAGATTGTCGGTTTCATCATGCTGCAATTGAAGGGCTGCATAAACAAGCGCGGCAATTTAAATTGATTGCGATGAGCGGCAGTGTCTCTGCAATGCATGGCTTAGTAAAAGAAGGGCTTGCAATTGGTGCAATGGCAAGCCTGAGTAAAGGTGATTTAGTTGAGCTTTGCA
This sequence comes from Pseudoalteromonas sp., assembly GCF_041629635.1. Classification (GTDB taxonomy): domain Bacteria; phylum Pseudomonadota; class Gammaproteobacteria; order Enterobacterales; family Alteromonadaceae; genus Pseudoalteromonas. Next base: position 8,207 of record NZ_JBFKMX010000095.1, read on the forward strand.
ACGAGCAATTGCCGGATTTACCACAAGTCAGCATTGTGCTTATTTGTAATGCACACGCCAATAGTTTTATATCGCAACAACAACTGAATCAGTTAGGCAACTGCTTTTAGTGGTAGCGTCATAAATGTGCTGTTGGGATCCGCTTGGTAGTCTGCAAAAGGGCCACATTCTTTAAAACCAAATTTAGTATAAAGGTTGCGGGCAGCTTGAAAATAGTTTTGCGTGCCAGTTTCAAGTGATAACACTTGGTAGTGCTTTGCCATGGCAAGTTCAATCACATGTTGCAGTAATCTTGATGCAACACCTTGGCCACGAGCCTGTTTTGCTGTGCGCATTGACTTTATTTCTGCGAATGTTGGGTTGTGATGCTTTATTGCAATGCAGCCTAATAGGCTATCGCCACGCCATGCACTAAAAAATGTAATATCACTTTGTTTAAGCGCGTTAAGGTCAAGCGCATGAACGCTTTCGGCAGGTGATGTAGCATACATGTCATCTAAATGTTCTTGTAAAAGCGCAATAACAGTTGGGCTGGATAAATCATCAATTTTAATGTGCATAAAAGGTCTTCTGTAAATAATCCAACCTCGCTATTCATCTAACGTGCCAAATTATTATTTCATTTAACTCATTGAATATATTGAAAAATTAAAATTCAAATAGATTGCAGAATTTGAAAATCGTCATTGTTGCACTTTTTTAGTGCAAGCGGTGCTCATTTCTTTGGCGTCGCTCTTGCTTCTCAATTTACATAGGAGTTAAGCTAAATCAAAATTATGTTAATTAGTAATTTATGGAAAAATTTAACGATATATATATGCGTGCCGTAGCGCGAAAAGGTGGCGAAGCACGTCTTGAAATGCTGCTATCAAAGCCGCTCAGTGATAAACAATTAGCTAAACTGCCGGATTCAGCTTGGTTATCCGAGTTCACAAAAAAGATATTTCAAAGTGGCTTTTATTGGTCAGTAATCGAGAAAAAATGGCCAGGTTTTGAAGAGGTTTTTTGGCGCTTTGATGTTGAGGCATTACTGATGATGTCGCCAGAACAGCAAGAAAAAGCCGCCAGTGATGAGCGCATTGTACGTAATTATAAAAAAGTACAAACAGTGCAGGCCAATGCCTATATGATCCATGAAATCGCAAGCCAACATGGTAGTTTTAGTCAGTTTATAGCGGATTGGCCAAGTAGCGATATTGTTGGCCTTTGGCAATATCTTAAAAAACATGGTGCACGCTTAGGTGGAAACACAGGGCCTTATGCACTGCGTGTACTCGGTAAAGATACTTTTTTGCTATCGCGAGATTGTGAAAGCTATTTGCGATCACACAAAATAGTGGATGGTGGTCTACAAACGAAAAAGTCGCTGATTGCAATTCAGAGTTTTTTCAATGAATTGCAACAGCAAAGTGGTTTAAGCTACCAACAGCTTAGTCAAATAATTTCATATAGTTGTGGCGATAATGTAGTTGGCATTGGCTAACTATTCAAGTTAACTGCGTGGCACGAACTCTAATACCGTAGCGTTAATGCAGTAACGCAACTGACCATTTGGGCCATCATCAAACACATGGCCCAAATGGATATCAGATTCAACTGCGCGAATTTCAGTGCGTACCATGCCAAAACTATTGTCAGGTTTTTCGTAGACCGCGCCTTTAACTGGTTTGGTAAACGAAAGCCAGCCGCTGCCAGAATTAAAACGGTCGCGCGTATCAAATAACGCTGCGCCACTGAGTTTATCGATAAAAATACCATCGGGTGTATTTTTAAAAATCTCATACTGTTTGCAAAAACGATTGTCTGTACCCTTATTGAATGCGACATTAAACGCTTCACCTTTACCTAGTTTAAATGCTCCCACTATCTTGTAAAACTCATCACGAGACACATAACCTTGGCGTGCAAAAACTTCTTTGCCTTGCTCTAATAAGATAATGGTGGGGGTTGCCCAAGTTGGCGTTTTAATTGTGAGATTGTGAAGTTGGTTGGCCATTCTAAACGTAAGCGGAATTGAGCCAGCATACCCTTTTGCTGTCTCAGCTTTAAATTTTTCACAGTAAGGGCAGAATGGGGCATCAATGACCAAAATTTGTTTACCTTCTAACAGCGCACTGTTATCAAGTTTAGCGATAGTTTGTTGGTTAAATGTCACACCAGTTCGCAAATCAGGGCAGTAGCCATTAGGATTTTTGGCTAGGTAATCTTGGTGATATTCTTCTGCCGCATAAAAGGTATCAAGTGGCTTAATGCTGGTGGCTATTTTGCCGAAACCAGCCTGACTAAGTAGAGATTGGAATTGTTTAGTAACCGCTATTGCGAGCGTTTTTTGTTGCTCTGAATTATATAAAATCGTTGAGCGATATTGTGTGCCGACGTCGTTACCTTGACGGTTGACCTGAGTAGGGTCGTGGTGTTCGTAAAAGTGTTGTAATATTTGCTCAAGGCTTATTTGATTACGATTGAAAGTAACCTTTACGACTTCGGCGTAGTTGTTTGGATTATATTTATTACTCTTTTTGATGATATTTCGGTAGCTTGCTTTAAAACCGTTGCCATCAGCATATCCACTTACTGCGTCAATTACCCCGTCTAGCGCTTGATAGCGTTTTTCTGCACCCCAAAAACACCCTGAGCCCAATACAATTGAGTCCATATGATTGGTCTGCGCTGTTGCGGCATGGGTCAAATTGGTAAAGCTTAATAAAAACAAGCTGACACAAATTAAGTAGTTCATATTGCTGCCTTGTTAAAGTTATTTACTACGTAATAAATAAGACCTGAGATCGCTGAATTAAAATTCATTACCTTTAAACAGCTAAATAAACCGCTTATCAATAAAAGACTTATATAAAGCAGAATGACAATATTCTTGTCGGTAATGAAAGCGGGAGGATTTATGAAAAAACTAATTTCAATTGCAGTAGCTGCTTCAGCATTATCGTTAGTTGGATGCAACACAACAATGGATGTGACTTATACACCGATCACAGAACTTGAGACGCACACAAGTTGGGAAATTAACCCAGTAACGGGTTCTTGGGAAGCAGTTGAAAACACTGTGTATATTAGTGCAAAAGAAAAACAAAGGTTGCCGAAACAATATGATCGTTTTGCAAATAACTAGCATTACTCTGAATGCGCATGAGCAATCATGCGCTTTTTTTAGAAGCGCGAAGTAAGCAATAAAGTGACTGAATCAAGTCCTGAATCATCATCACCAAGGCTTGCACCTAAGCCAAAGCTAAATGAAAAGTGTGGGTTAAACCAATACTGGGTTTGTACTTCAACGTTGTTGTTATCAAAGTCATTTGTTTGTGCAAGCGCTTGAATTCCAATAAACCAATTATCACTGAAGTAATAATCAGCACGCCCTTGATAGTAATTTTCCTTCCCAGAAATTTGCTTAAATACAAAGTCCCAACCTTGCCCTTGGGTTATTTTTGTATAGCGAACATAAGGCGTTAGGCGCCAATTGTTACTAGAATCCTTATTACCGAAATAATCGGTTTCATTACGGTATAAATAAGTTGCACCTACACCCAGTTGCAAATTGTCAGTAATATTATTGCCAAGCTCACCGCTCAGTCTTAGGTAATGATTGTCGTATTCGTTATCAAGAGCGTATTCAGCTCCTCCGCGAAAGACTAAATCGTGATCAAAATAATGTGTGTAGCCGACATCAACATCAAAGAAATCATCCAATACCAGCGCACGTGTTGTTAGACTGTTGATACGGTTTAGATATGATTTTAGATTATGAGGGCCACTTGCAGTTGAGAGGTCATCAAATACATATGTGTAAGCTGCGCCTACGAAGTGATTATCAAAATCATAAAGGTCAGATATGCCAAAGTCGATTTGGTGTTGAATCGTGTTGTTAGCTAAGAGAGTATTGGAGGTAAGCAATAGCGCAAATGACAGTAGTTTTTTCATAATCGTAGGTGAGTTCTTTTTGACAGCAGCTTAAAGAAATAATTTCTACGTGATAAGTATGTAACTGTTGAAAATTGTTAGATATTGTAAATAGTACATAGTTAAAAATCTAAAACATTAAAAAGAGCTTATATGATCTGGTTTAAAGCAATTGATAAAGCATTGTGCGACAAGTTAGATGAAGGCCTTAACGGTAACGGCAGTTTAATGAAAACCCTTGGCATCGAAATATGTGAAATTGGTGATGATTATCTAGTCGCGAGTATGCCTGTAACACCAGACCATCACAATCCGATAGGGATGTTACATGGCGGCGCTAACGTGGTGCTTGCTGAGACAGTGGCAAGCTATGCTGCCAATTTTGTTGTCGATACCGATAAATATTATTGTGTGGGACAAGAAATCAATGCCAATCACATTAAAGCTGCCCGCAAAGGAATGGTGTACGCCACAGCAAGAGCAATTCATTTAGGTAAGCGCACTTCTGTTTGGGAAGTAAAAATAGCCAATCAAGCCGGTGAGTTGACCTGTATTTCGAGAATGACTGCTGCTGTGGTTGAGCGGCGATAATTGATCTATATCTAGTTCACTGTTAATAGCGCTAGCAATTTAACTTTCACTGGCATATATCTTAGCTAGGGGTATATGCCAATGAGTGAAAAAAACCTAATTACACTGCTTAAACTGGTTATTGTGCTTGGTTTGTGTTTAATCGGCTTGGGTTATTATTTAATTAATGTTGCTCACATCGAACAAACGATGGGAATAACAGGCATGATGATTGGCGGTGGGTGTTATGCCTTTGGTATTATCCTTTCTCTTCCTACGAAAATGTATCTGACATTTATTTGGGTAACAGCTGAGCATAGAAATAAGCATAAGCAATAATATGCATTATTACCTTTCGCTATTTTACGTCATACTTAGTGTTATATCTTTTAAAACATAATTTACGCTGTGACCAGATACATTAGTATTCTTTGTCTAATAATGAGCTTTCATCTTGCTGCAAGTGATATCAAAATTGCAGCGGGAAATTTTGCGCCTTATTTTAGGGCTGATACGCAAGTCCATAAACAAGGGCTTTATGAGATTTTAATCACTTCTGCTCTCAGTAAATTATTGTTAAACCCCAAATACATCAATGTTTCTAATGAAGCAATTAAACGGTATTACCAAAAGAATCGTGTCGACCTCGCGATAAACTGGACCGGTGATTTTTCTGGCGAAGGCTATGTATCGGCGCATCGTTTATTTTTTTACAACAGAGCTATTTTAAGGCGACTTAGTGAATGGCAAGGTGCACAGCATATTTTGGCATTAGAAGGCGCGCGCATCGCCAGCTTTTCTGGTGCAAGTTTAAACTTTGGAACAGATTACAATACACTCATTAATAACGAGAAAACGCGATACTTTGAAAGTGGCGATCAATACGCAATTAATAAAATGTTGCTGGCAAATAAAGTAGATATACTAATTGCAGATTGGTTAAAATTTTATCGTTTTGCTAAACCCATGGGGTTGATAGAAGAGTTTATGGCTTTGGATTTATTGCACAATGAGGGCTCGAAAATTATCTTTAAGGACAAAAAGCTAAGAGATGATTTTGATAAAGTTGTTGAGCAAATGCATGCAAGTGGTGAGTTACAGCAACTCACCCAAGCATGGTTGGCAAAAAATAATTTGCCTATGGTGTCGCATCACTTTTTAGCAAAAAAAAGTTAAATCCCACCACCGTCAGTATGTAAGCCACATTCACGGTTCAATCCAAAGAAACGTGTTTCTTCTTCAGTCATGCCTGGCTCTAGTTTACGTGTAGTATGTACATCACCCATAGACACATAACCTTGCTCCCAAAGCGGGTGGTAAGGTAAATCGTGCTTGGTTAAATACTGATATACATCACGGCTGTGCCAATCAATAAGTGGATACACTTTCACTGTACCACGGCTGATTTCAAGCACTTGCTTATCTGCTCGGGTTGACGATTGTTGGCGTCGCAGTCCGCTAAACCACGTACCTGCATCAAGCTCCTTCAGTGCACGCGTCATAGGTTCAACTTTATTAAGCGTATTGTACTGTTTAATACCCGCTTCACCTTGTTCCCATAACTTGCCGTATTTAGCTTCTTGCCAAGCTGGGGTTAACTCTGACTTATACACTTTTAGATTAAGCGCTAGGCGTTCTGTAAGCTCATCAATAAACTGATAAGTCTCAGGGAATAAATAGCCGGTATCAGTTAATACCACTGGTATATTTTTCTTTTGTGATGTCACTAGG
>NZ_JBFKMX010000096.1:0-13974 GCF_041629635.1 Pseudoalteromonas sp.
CAATGGATTAAAAGTTTAAAACATAAAAAAAGCGACTATTGTAAAGCTGCTTTTCGTTATGATTATTTTTTATAAAAAATTTGATGTGAGTGATTTGGTAAAAGCAAGAATGAGAGTATTTAAATAAGTTTTTGGAGTTCGCGTTGTAGCATCTGAAAATCTATTGCACCTTGATACACTCACCTAACTCTGGGATATGAGCTTAGATTAATTATGTTAAAACAGCTGGTTACCTGATTTAAACGATAAGAAATTACATTTTTCTTTTTTGAGGTTTCAATCTGGCAAAAATGATAGTTTTGAGCGAGGAACGGTCGTTGATAAAACCGGTATAAACTCACTTAACTCGAGAATCTGAACTTAGATTAATTTCACTAAAACAGCTGGTTAGGCTAATTAAGCTAAAAATGGCAGCTTTTTTTCTAAATTATCGCGATTTTTATCAATTATTTTTTCTTTCCGTCAGTATTTTTCTGAGGTTTCAACCTTGATAAAATGGCGTTTTGAGGGTTCTAGTCATCTAACGCCATTAACATAATTATTGAAAAAGACTTTCAACTAACTCGTTTTTGCCGCAAAACGTGCTAAGACGAATGCCACAAAAGAGCGATTAGCGGAAGTTGAATGTAACATTCATCGACAATATGAGTAGCTATTTAGTTGTGTCTAGCAATGCTCTTTACGATATTACCTTCAATAGCATTTTGATTTACATGATTGATTAATTGCGGGAAAAACTCTAAAAATAACATTTCCAATTCCCTATAGTGACACTCAATATCCTCAATGGCTCCAGAAAAATTATTAGTAAAACGGATACGTTGGGCTATATTGTCAAGTGCTACGCCTATACCTGTTATTGTTTCATAATCTTTAAACCAATCATTTTTGGTCATATTATTAATAACTTCTTGCATTCTACAAGGCATATCAGGAATACGTTTACTCAAAAGTTGATAACTATTTTGTTTAAAAGCAGCCAATGGTTCTTTATTAAAAAGAGTCCAATGCTGAATAAGAAAGTGATCAAATACTACATCAATCGCAATACTCGCGAATCGTTTACGTTTTTGAGAAAAATACCGCTTAGCTTCTTTAACTGCTGCGTGGTTATCTGTAAATTTATCGACTAAATAATGATTGTCTAACGCTTTTTGCACTGTGACTGGTATATGCTTTACATACCTTTTACCACCAAAATCGCCAAGAAGATTACCAAAATGAGAATCTGCATTGGGTTGTGCTAAGTAAAGGTGAGCTAAATAGTTCAAAGTAGTTATCGCTATATTTGATGGGATTCTGACCAAATCCTGAGTTCATCTAAGATATTCAGTGCAGTTTTACCGAAATCGGTTAGCTCATAAGTTACAGCAACAGGTCTATCACTTATCACTTTTCTGAGTACCATCCCTTCACTTTCTAGTTCCTTTAGGCGTTGGTCGACCATTTTTTTGCTGGCACCGCCAAGCATACGGGTTAGGTCATTAAACCTTACAGGTTCATCTTTAAGGTGATAAATAATGGAGCCTTTCCACTTTCCGCCAATTAAACGCATGCCTTTTTCAATAGCGCAGGGTTCAGTGCATGCATTCAAAACTTTTTTTCTACCTTTACTATCTGTTTTTACGACACTTTCCATCAATCCTCCTTATAAAAACACTAGGTTACTAAAAGTATACTAATTGATAACTTTAATCAGGTAACTAAAATATACCACACATAGATTGAATTAGAGAATGTTTCTCTTATTTATTTTTTGCTGAAATTTAATTTGGAGTTGTTTTATGAGCACTACTGATTCGAAGAACGTGTTAATTATTAATGCCCACCAGTATTACCCATTTTCCGAAGGCAAGCTAAATGCAGCCTTAATTGATAAAGCAATAACACTGCTTGAGGGTAAAGGTTATAACACTCGCGTAGTAACAATGAGTGTTGAGTACGATGTAGAAGAGCAATTAGAACACCATCAATGGGCAGACATTGTATTCCTGCAATCGCCCAGTAACTGGATGGGTGTGCCTTGGTCATTTAAGAAGTATATGGATGAAGTTTATACCGCTGGTATGGGGGGAGCGTTATGTGTTGGTGACGGCCGTACAGAAGAGGCACCAAAGAAAAACTATGGTATGGGCGGCACGTTAACTAAAACCAAATATATGATGTCTCTTACTTTTAATGCTCCGGAAGAAGCATTTAACGATGAAGATGAATTTTTTGATGGTAAATCAATAGACGATTTAATGTTCCCTATGCATATGAACTTCAAGTTCTTTGGGATGAAACCAATGGAAACATTTGCCTGTTTCGATGTTATGAAGAATGCCGATGTAGAAAATGATTTCAAACGCTTTGAAACTCACATTAACAAACATTTTTAGGAGACTAAAATGAGCATTGAATATACCAATAAATTACATGCTGGTGCAGACTTCCCGACTATTGAAGCAAAGTTATTAAATGGTGATGTAAAGAAGCTATCAACACCTGAAAATGGCTTGGATTGGAAAATGGTAGTTGTTTACAGAGGCCAGCATTGTCCTCTTTGTACGCGATACCTCAACCAATTAGAAAGTGCGAAAAACTTACTGGCTCAAACAGGCGTAGATTTGATCGCCGTTTCCGGAGACAGTAAAGAACAACTAGAAAGTCATATGGAAAGACTTGATGTTAGTTTCCCTATCGCCTACGGCCTTACTACTGAACAAATGGAAGAGCTTGGCTTGTATATATCAGACCCTAGATCGCCTGAAGAAACTGATCATCCATTTGCTGAGCCGGGACTATTTGTAGTTAACAGTGAAGGTAAAGTGCACGTTGCAGATATTTCAAACAACCCGTTTGTAAGACCAGAACTTCAGTCATTAATTAGTGGCTTAGGCTGGATACGAAATCCTGCTAACAATTACCCTATTCGCGGTATGCATAAATAGGAGTTCCTATGAAAAAAGCTTTATTGGCTAGTGTTATATCAGCCCTATTGTTTAGCAATGCGTTTGCAAAAGAAAAGAAAGTTGAACCTGCTCATCTCGCATCGCCAAGTCAATATGAGCTTCTACTTGAAAACGACGAAGTTTTTGTACTTAAGATGACGCTTAAACCGGGTGAACAGGACAACTGGCATAAACACAATGCTGAAACTGTATATTTCGAGAAAGGTGGTAAGGCAACGATAACAACAAGTGATAAAGACATGACGTTGGAGATCCCTGATGGTTATGTGATGTGGCATGACCAATGGGAACATCAAGTTAAAAATGTTGGTGACACAACTATCACCGCAATTATCGTTGAAAAGAAATAATGATGTCAAAGACGCAAATTAATATTGATATCGTTTCTGATGTGGTTTGTCCTTGGTGTGTAATTGGCTATGGTCGCTTAAAAACGGCATTAGCCAATTTTGACACTAAATTCGACGTTAATATTGTCTGGCACCCCTTCGAGCTTAACCCCAGTATGCCAAAAGAAGGTGAAAACCTAAGACAACATTTGTCGAAAAAGTATGGAACTACAATAGAGGGCAGCATTAGAGCCAGAGCGATGTTAACTGAAGAAGGCAAAAAAGTTGGCTTCACATTTAACTACTTTGATGAAATGAAAATGCTTAATACGCATCAATGTCATCAACTACTTCATTGGGCCAAAGAAAGTGATTTGCAAAACCAATTAGCAGAAGCACTTTTTGAGCATTTTTTCGGCAACAGAGGCACATTTACTGAGCCAGAACTTATCCATATTGTTGAAAAGGTCGGCTTGAACTCGCTGCAAGCACAGTCTGTATTAGCTAACAACTCATATAGTGAGGAAGTGAAGTTAATCGAAGAGCACTGGCATCAAAGAGGAATACATGGCGTACCATTATTTATTTTTAATGGCGAACAGGCCCTTTCAGGTGCACAAGAAGTAGCAACTTTTGTACGTGTACTCAATCAATATTTAAATAGAGACTATTAATTATGTTTACTTACCATGAGCCGGATACGGCTCCAGAAGAATCGAAACCATTGATGGAGCAATCTTTAGCTGGCTTTGGCATGATCCCAAACCTCCACAAAATTTTAGCTGAAGCTCCAGCAACTTATAAAGCGTACAACCAAACATTTACAAGCTTCATGAAAGACACAACGTTTAGCCCGGTTGAGCAACAAGTTGTTTTTATGACGTCTAACTTTGAAAATAATTGCCACTATTGTGTTCCCGGCCATACGTGGATGATGAAGTCATCTAAAATGCCAGATGATGTTATTGAAGCGTTGAGAAATGGCACTAAACTGCCAGACGCAAAGCTTCAAGCGCTTCATGATTTCACAAAAGCCTTATTAGATAACCGAGGCCATATTGGCGACGACAAACTCAATGAGTTCTTAAATGCAGGGTATACAAAGCGCCAAGCTTTAGAAGTGTTAACTGGATTAGCAGCTAAATTAATCTCTAACTTTACCAATGCGTTAACACATACAGAAGTAGATGATGCGATGAAACCTTACGCTTGGGAAAAACCGGAGAAATAATATGGCACTAGAAAATCATCCAATGTGGAGGTTACCAAAACACCACTTAGATCATGATGATGCACATGACCACGTGCATTGGGTCGAGTTATTTTACGATTTGATTCATGTGGTCATCATCTTCTTACTTGGTAATTTTTTAAGTGACCACTTAACCGTGGGTGGTTTTCTAGCATTTGCCGGACTTTTTATTGCTGTATGGTTTGCATGGGCAGACTCTAGCGTATTTAACTCGCTCTATGTCAGCACCGACGTAAAACATCGACTAATCATGTCCTGCCAAATTGTTACAACAATGGTTATGGCTGCGTCAATTCCTCATGTCTTAGATAAGGGCTGGATGTATTTTGCCCTTGCTTATGCAGTCAATAGAATGATCACCGCCTATTTGTATCACAGAACAAATAGGCTGGGTGTTGAAGCAACTGTGCTTTCCCGTACAGTAAGCCGCAACTTCTTTGTTCTTGCTATAGTATTCGCCATAAGTGCTTTTCTACCTGCCCCATTTAATTTCTTATTATTTGGACTTGCCATAGTTTCTATCCAACTACTATATATGCTGCCCAAAGTTGGTGTTTTAGAGTGTAAGCGATTTTTACCTCGGTTAGGGCATATGTCTGAGAGATTTGCGTTACTGCTTCTCATTGTTGTTGGCGAAGGATTCTTTAAGCTCGTGATCACCCTTTCCGAAAAAGGGGTGTATAAAGTTACTCCCGAAGTACTTTTTAACTTCATGTTCGGCGGTATCGCTGTGTTTATCCACTGCTGGATTTACTTCGATTTTGTTGGTAATGGAAAACCGAAGAATCAAGAAAAGTGGACACTAGTTAACTGGTGGTTAGCGCATTTGTTCTTAATGCTGTCGGCTGTGATGGTGGGTGTTGCGCTTGCAGGTGAAGTGAAAGTAGGATTCTGGGATCCGTACCCGCTCAAATATGGTGCCATAGGGTGTATCGGGCTTGCCTCATATTTACTGTGTCTACTTTGGATTCAATTCAATATCGAAGAACGTGTTGCTCATCGATTTGCTACCGCAAAAGTACGGATGTTTGGTGTTGTTTTGGCTTTAGCAACATTATTGATCCTACCCTACGTGCCTGCTCTAGTAGGTAATCTTTTATGGGGTACGGCGTTAATCTCTCAAATAGCCATTCCAGTAACAAGAGCCTATCTTACCTTTTCCAAAGAAGAACAGGCTAAAGTTTAAGAATTCGGCACTAACGGTTAACTCAATAATAAGCGGAATAATTAATCGATGGGCAAGGCACTAACAACAAGAAAGAAGGTATACGATATTCTCGAACACGGGTTCGACGGTTCGAAAACTAGTCGATTATTTAGTGGCTTTATCGTGGTGCTTATCATTTTAAACGTTAGTGCCATTATTATTGAGTCCTATAAACCAATAGGAGAAATGTATCACCAAGAGTTTCTCTTATTTAACATCTTTTCTGTTATTGTGTTTACGCTTGAATATTTCGCGAGGATCTGGGTTTCAGTTGAATCACCGCACAGTGACCGTTCTGCACCAATAAAATCAAGAATTAAGTATTTATTCAGTCCAGTATCACTTATTGATTTGTTAGCAATAGCACCTTTTTACTTATCGTTCATATTTGCCATAGATTTAAGATATCTGCGCATGCTTAGAATGCTTAGGTTATTGAAACTAAATCACTATTTCAAAGGACTCCGACTATTCATGGACGTCTTGAGAAAAGAATTACCCAGCATAGGTGCTGCAATTATCATTATGAGTGTTTTAGTTATACTTTCGGCTAGTGTTATGTATAGCGTTAAGCATGAGGCACAACCTGATGTGTTTGATAGTATTCCCAGCGCAATATGGTGGTCTGTAGTGACCATGACAACCGTTGGTTATGGCGATGTAACACCAGTGACTTTTTTAGGGAAATTTATATCCATTTTTATAATGCTATTAGGTGTTGGTATTGTCGCGTTGCCCGCTGCAATGCTTGCAGCCAAGTTCGGTGATGAGCTTAGAACTAGAAGACAATTGCTAGAAAGAGAAATTGCTACAGCTTTAGAGGACGGTATTATTACTAACGAAGAACAAATAGCTATTGAAAGGCTATCTGAATCGATAGGTATCTCAGCTAGTGAACTAGAACAAGCCATATTGAAATACAATAGAAATATGACTTGTTCAGTGACGTGTGATAATTGTGGTAAAGAGACTACTAGTAGCAATAGAAATCAGTAAAAATTAATTTTTAACTAATAGATAACTTGAGTTTATATACAAGTTTGGTTTTTCAGCAAGTTAAATCTTTGAGCAATTTAAACGTCCGAATTTGGCACAAAGCGGAAGTAACCCTCTGAATTTAATTATGTATCCGACAGTAATGAGCAAATTACTGTCATTCATCGATTTTTAAGCCCCTTGTTTTTTACCTCTTAATTAAAGACTTCCTCCATATTCATAGAATACACAGCTTTATCTTTCTCAAAGCTATCAGATTATATTATTTAATTATGCTGGCAACGAGTTATCAACTTTGTTAAAAATAACGCACTCATAAAAGTTAGTCATTACAAAGCAGAGATATGTGAGATTTTCGCACTATTAAATTGTTAGCGTTTCAAGGGGAGTTAGTGAAAGTATCATTCTTATTAATAGCAGGTGCTTTAATACTAAGTGCGTGTTCCACTACAAAGCAAAATGTTTCAAATGAACATTTAGATTTAATTGGTAATAAATACGCAGTACTTGATTATTGGCTAGCTAGTAAAAAGGTAGCCCCTAAATACCCTCAACAGGCTAAAACGCAAAAGATATCAGGTTGCGTTGAGTTCTCATTAATTATTGACTCTGACGGAAAAGCAATAAACCCCACGATAATAAAAGCATTTCCTGAGGGTGTATTCGATGTTCAGGCTACAAGGGCTATAAAAAAATGGAAGTGGAAACCAACAGAAGCCAATTCAAATAGACAACCCGTTGCAACAACTATTCAGCATGACTTTGTTGTTAGGAACTCTTCTAATGGTAAAGACGCATTCAAAAACTGTAAAATATAAGTAATCGTAACAAAGCATTATTCAACAAACTATTACAAACCTCTTCATGCTGCATGATTCACCAAGGAAGTATCATGGAATACTTTAGAATAAAAAGGCAAGATATTAGTGCTTTGGATCAGTATGGATGTATCGCCTTTTCATCTAGTAAAAGAATTACCTATCGACTAATTGAAATATATTCAGGCTCCCTTTGTATATTGGATGGTAGCCATTTAGTAGCAATGACAATAGATGGCGGTGTGTATTTACCCCGAACGTTCTTTAAATGATACAGACTTTGAAAAAACTGATTCAAGAATTAACTCTTTGAATCTAAGTGACTAATTAATTTTTTTGTAACTAGCAAAAAGCAATTCAAACGCAACAATGTACTTTTCACAACAATAAACCATACTTAGAAATGTTTTATGACATAGCTTTGTTTGAAGCATAGGACAAGGAGAGCTAAATAAACAAAGCATGCATGTCGAAGGGTATTAATCGATAACCTGATGTAACAGCTTAATTAAACTAAGCGTTACCAACGTTCAAGGGTACCATTATGCTCAATACTTTAAGTGTAAAAAGCAGACTCACGATCCTAATCACAGTGCCCATTGTGGCGTTTATTGTGCTCGCCTTTGTAACATTAGCACTGACAAAGTCATTAGTTTCAGGCATTCAAAGTATCAACAACGACCGAGTTGTGCCGCTTAAACAAATCAAAGTGGTATCGGATAATTATGCAGTCAGCATTGTAGATAATTTACATAAATATAATGCGCAATTAATGACAAAAAGTCAGTTACTAAATGCAATTGAAAGTGCGGAAAATGTCGCAAATGAAAACTGGCAAGCTTATTTACAAACTGAGCTCACCACTAAAGAATCTCGCCTTATTCAAACAAGTGAAAGGCTATTTGATAAGGTAAAACAAAAAGTAAATTGGTATAAAAACCAAATTAGCACTAATCAACCACTTTCCAGTTCGCCAGAGATGTTTGTCAAAGAAATGTACGATGTCTTTGACCCGTTTAGTAGTAGTTTAAACGATCTTATTGACCTACAACTCGATACTTCACAGGAGTTTACAGACAGTGCCACAGCCACTTACCAATCTGAACAAACTAGTTTAATTATTGCCTGTATTGTATTGCTAATTGCGACTACTTTCATGGGGCTTGCAATCTATAAATCGATTATTACGCCCATTCGAAATATTGGTACAACAATGGCAAATATTGCAGACAATACGGACTTAACATTACGTGTTGATATACAAGGTAACGATGAGTTTTCCAATACAGCTGTCAGTGTAAATAAGATGATCAGCCATTTCCAATCTCTTATTGAGGAACTTCTCAGCGCGGTAAAAACACTGAGTATCGAATCAGAACAAATGTCGCGCAATAGTAGCCAAGTTGCGGCAACGACTGAGCAGCAAGAACACCAAACTGCTATGATTGCTACCGCCATTACCGAAATGAGCGCAGCCATTGGTGAAGTAGCATCCAATGCCATTAGCACTTCTCATAAGGCGAACGAATCAGATATTACCGCCAAGCAAGGCTTAGCAAAGGTTCAAGAAAACATTGATTCTATTAATCAGTTAAATCAGGTTATTAGCCATACCAAGGAAGACATTGATTTACTTAGCGAAAAAACCAGCGAAATTAACTCTGTGGTGCAAATTATTCAAAATGTCGCTGAGCAAACCAACTTACTTGCACTCAATGCGGCAATTGAAGCAGCCCGCGCTGGTGAATCAGGCCGAGGTTTTGCCGTTGTGGCCGATGAAGTCCGCCAATTGGCGCACAATACACAAAAAGCAACAGAGCAAATCAGTGCTATGATTATTGC
The DNA here is from genome assembly GCF_041629635.1 of Pseudoalteromonas sp. GTDB lineage: Bacteria > Pseudomonadota > Gammaproteobacteria > Enterobacterales > Alteromonadaceae > Pseudoalteromonas. The sequence goes on from NZ_JBFKMX010000096.1 coordinate 9,399, forward strand.
TCTGCAAGATGCATCCAAACGCGCGGTTTCAAGTATGGAAGATGCCTCAAATAAAGCCGGTAATAGTGTGGATATAGCCGCATTATCGGCGAATTCAATCCAATCTATAGCAAAAGCAATCACTGAGATCGCTGATATGAATATAGTGGTATCTACCTCAACTGAAGAACAAACTACAGTTGCCGCTGAAATTTCACAAAGTATCAATGAATTTAGCGATAGTATTCGCAGCGTAACTATTAGCGCATCTGATATGGCTAAAACAGGCTGCACGCTGTCTGAGCTTTCAAGTAGGCTCAACAAAGATATTAGTATTTTTAAAGTGTAAAATTTGAATCGCCTATAACGAAAAATCTCAAATATATGTCACTCGCGTAGCATTATGATGAAACGGTTGTGTAAACACACTAATGAGTTCATTCTTTAGATGCCAAAACACAAGCCATAAAGCTTGCTAACTAGAGAGCGCTTATATTTGAGAACAATTAAAAAATTTAAAATATAACGAGTTATCATTGTTTGCTTAGTACTGTAAATCCCCTTTACGCTTTTTTAAAAAGTGTATCGGAGAAAAACTTGTCACTTACATAGTGCCGAGCAATAGCGTAATAATACCCACAATCACATTTAACGTTAGCGCTTCACCTATTACGATATAACCCCAAATTGAGGCAAAGCCCGGTATTAAGAAAGTCACAGATAATGCCGAACCTGAGCCGATCTCAGCCACTAAATCAAAGTAAAAAATAAATGCTAACCAGGACAGACAATACCTAAAATGACCACTGCAAGCCAGTCACCGATTAATGACATATGATTGATTGGGAAAAACGGCAGTCGCGGAATAAGTAAAACCACCCTTGCCCACAAACTACCGTGAGAGGAATCAAAACCTGTGATTTGCTGTTATATATGCTTAGTATAATTAGTTGCAATGCCATAACACACAGCTGAAAATATTGCGGCAAATATCGCATTTAAGCTTTCGGCATCAATTATTTTAGGGGCTAATCCCACCATAAGAATGGCGCCTAAAATGCCAATTCCTAAGCCACACCATCCTTGTTTTGATATTTGTTAGCCATGCCATACTCGCCTTACCAAGCTGCCCCAAATCGGCGCAGTCGCATTTAAAATGCGAGCATTGCAACCGTGAGTGTTTGCGCAGAATAAGCAAAGAGCATCAAGGGAATCGCAGAATTAAAAAACCCGACAAAAAAGTAGTGCCGCTATAATCCTTTCATTACTACTTTTCGGCTCATAAAAATTGCAATTAACGACAGGCTTAATGCAGCAAATAACATTCTCGCTTCAATTAAAAATACTGGCGCAAAACTGTCGACTGCAATACGAATAAGTAAACTGATGCCCCCCAAATAGCAGCAAGCAAAAGTAACAAACAAATTGTCTATTCGTCATATTTAAGGCCTTTAAAATCATGGCATACAAAGCCTGAGCACATAAATAGACGACTAATACTGAATCGAAAAAATGATTTAACGACTTAACATAGTCAGCCATGAAAATGGCTAGGAGCTAATTTCGGCAGTCAAATTAATCCATTATAAGGGTGTAAAAAGACGGCATTAAAATAACGTAATTCAAAAAATGTAAAAACAAGAAAAGGGGCTTAAGCATACTCGAAAAGTTAAGGTTTCGTCCCATATTTTGCGTAAATTTTCTCTATTTCACCGTTTTTTGACATTACTTTTAACGCACGATTGAGTTCTTTCTTAAGCCCAGATAAGTTTGGCTGTACGCGCATTGCAACAGGTAATTCGCTTACCATCATTATTGGTATCAGCTGTAATTCATCATTTACTTTTTGATAATAAAGCGCAGTTGCTTCCCCCATAATAGCGTAATCAATACGTCCGTAGTTTACTTGTGACAAGAGTTCTAATTCTGAGCGAGATTCAACTTTTACTATTTTGCTTTGCGCAAAGTGTTGTTCAAAGTCACCATAGCGATAGCCTCTAACAATTCCCAACACTTTTCCATAAAGGTCAGTCGGATTTTTCTCTTGATTATTTTTTTTACTTATTATGACTTCGCGAGAAAAAGCATAAAAGTCACTATAAATACCAGGGGATTGAGTGTGACGTCGCCAAATTGGGTTGACTCCTGGTTCAATATCTATTTTGCCTTGATCGAATAAATTAAGGCCACGCGCTACCGAAAAATTCACAAAATTAAACTGATGACCTGTCAATTCAGAAATGCGTGTAAAAATATCAGGAAATATCCCTTTTACCTTATTATTTTCAACAAAGCTATATGGCGGATTTGCACTGTGATAACAAAGCACGGTGTAATTCTCAGCCTTTAATAAAAAACTTAAAAAACAGAGCACCACAAGTACAAACCTAAGCATCTTTTCTCCTTTTATTTAATGCAATAAGTATAGTTGCTAAAAAGCAATGCGCCTGAATTAAGTTGTTAAAGGAGTTGGCCCCGCTTATTAAAAAAACTACTTATATTGATGATTATTATTCCTAATTAATGAGTTAGCTAACAACTTTAAACAACTAACAGTTATTAGCACCATTAATACTTTTGCGTTAAGTTAGAATCTGTTGTTCTTTGTTTAATAATTAAGCTAAGAGCTAAAATCGCCTTGTTCAAGACGGAAATAATGAGGTTTAGTCATTTAAATAAATTATTTTCAACGCAGAGAAAGACGATTCTAGCCTCATCCCTAAAGGGAAATGGCTATTTGTTCAACTACTGGCACTGGCAATTCACTCATTTAGCACGCTAAATCACGTTATTGCCGCTTTGCTATCGGAATAAATATCCTATTGCTGAAAATATCAACAAAGATAAACAAACCCTATTTTTTCACTTTGGCTATGCTTTTTTGAGCCAAATAAAATAACAATTCCAATAAATTTTGGTTCAACAGAAGAAGACGCTGAGATGGCAAATAAAGTATTTATTGCAACAAGCTTAGATGGCTATATCGCTGATAAAGATAATAAAATTGATTGGTTACATCAATTACCAAACCCGAATGGGGATGATCTTGGTTTTGATGCTTTTTTCGATGGAATAGATGCCTTATTAATGGGTAGAAATACCTTTGAAATGGTACTTTCTTTTGATGTTGATTGGCCCTACAGAAAACCGGTATTTGTTCTGACCAATACATTAACACAGGTGCCAAAAGGCTTTGAAGGTAGAGTTTTTTTAGTTAATGGTGAGCTACAAAACATCGTTAAAAATTTAACAAAACTGGGCTATCACAATTTGTACATAGACGGTGGTAAAACCATACAAAGCTTTTTAAAAGAAGACTTAGTCGATGAAATGATCCTGACACGCATCCCTGTGCTTTTAGGTCGCGGTTACCCATTATTTGGTGATTTACCAGAACCTTTAGGCTTTAAGCTATTGGAAAGTCAGATATATATCGATACAGTGGTGCAAAACCATTATGTAAGAGACAGGTAATGCAGTATCCCAATGCACTTATTGCAGGCAGTAAAATTGCTGTTTGTGCATTTTCATCCGGTGTGGCAGAAGCATTTCAGCCAAGGTTAGCCTTGGCTCTCGCCCAGATTGAAGCATTAGGCTTTAAGCTTGTGCTAGACCCTAATTTAAAATACAACCACCAGCATGTCAGTGCGCCTAAAGAAATACGTGCCTCACAACTAATGCAGTACCTTCTTGATGACAGTATTGATGCCATTATGCCGCCATGGGGCGGCGAATTTGCAATGGAATTACTCGATTTACTTGATTATGACAAGTTAGCAGCGGCGAAGCCAAAATGGATTATTGGTTTTTCAGATGTGAGTACGCTGCAAATTGCCCTTTCCACCCGCCTAGGTTGGGCGAGCATGCACACTGCCAACCTGATGCAACTTGTTCCCAATCAACAAGATGATGTAACACAGGCGTTTTACCACGCAATTACCTTGGGTAAGGGGGAGTGCTTTTCCCAAACCCCATCTAACTATTTTGAGAAAAAACATAGCAATATCATTGAAAACCCAGAGACTCCCTATAATTTAACTGAATGGACAAACTGGCAAACCTTAAACTGGCCCAATAAAACCGTTTCTGGACGGTTAATTGGTGGGTGTTTAGATACCATTGTTTTTACCTTAGATAGCCCTTATTTTGACCTTGCACACTTTTGTGAAAGCTACCAGCAAGATGGCGTTATTTTATACATAGAAAACGCCGAATTATCACCAACTGCATGGCTTCGCGCCTTGTTGATGCTAAAGTTTAGAGGACACTTATCACGTATCAATGCACTTTTAATTGGCCGCCATGCTGCCGCAATTGCCGATAAACAGTTAGATTTTTACCAAGCGTTAAAACAAGCTGAAATTCACATACCTATTATGTTTGATATGGATATTGGCCACCAAGCGCCTAATCTCACGCTTATCAATGGCGCACTCTGCGAGATAACTCCTGAGCTTGAGCTTAAGCAAACGCTCATTTAACGCAAAAACATTGTACTTAAGCGCAAAGCTTTTTAGCATGCGTTAGTGCGCTCAAAAATAGAATATTAGGAACATACAATGAAAAAACGTAACCTTTCGCTTGTTGCGATAGCGAC
>NZ_JBFKMX010000097.1:0-13964 GCF_041629635.1 Pseudoalteromonas sp.
CATTAGCTACCTAGAAGGCGCTACCTGATACGCCAAATAAGAAGAAATACAAAAAAAGCCATCTAAATGATGGCTTTTTTATGATACCTGAACCGACTTACATAAGATCAGGTGGAAAGTTTGAAAGAATCTCAGCAATAATTTCGTTAGCAACGATAGTACGCTCTTCAGGTGATTGGTTCTTTTTAAGTTTGCCACCTTTAGCGCCACGCCAAACAAGGGCTTTTTCATTGCGGTCAATCACGTCTAGCACGAGTGTACCCACTTCGTATTCACGGGTTGATGTGTGCGTTTCATAGCCGACACCCCAGTAACCCCAACGGGCACTGTAAGGATGACCCATACCCGCATTATAAGAAATCGTATCCACATCAATTTTCTTCTCAACTGATGCATGGTAGTTGACTAAAATGTCGGCTTGGTTTGAGGCAACCTGCGAAAAACCTTTAGCTTTTAGCTCACGTGTTACTGCTTCGCGTACACGTTTTTCCATAAGCGGGCTAATTTGATAATTAGTTGTGTTTTTTGCAAGGTTTGCGTTATCAACAAATGCAAATGTCTTATAACTTGCAAAATTGGCTGTGCGGTCATAATCCCAATCAGGAGTTTTTGCGCAGGCAGTTAAAAGTAAAACGCCACATGCTAATAATAAGTTTTTCATGATCAAGCTCCTTGGCTAGCGAACGAATTTGTGTTTTGCTAAGGAAAGATAACATAGAAATTTAATACTGTAATCTCTATGCTCAAGTAAAGAATACGGTTTTTATCTTAATAGACACTGAACGGTGAAGAAATGAATAACAATTGGACAAAACAGGCATTTGCTAAAATTGCGGCTGACTATACTCGCTCTGCTGATACTCATTTAATCCCGTTTAACTTAAATACATTTCCCAATATTCATTTTTACCTTAAAGATGAAAGCACCCATCCCACAGGTTCATTAAAACACCGTTTAGCACGGTCGCTTTTTTTATATGCACTGAGTAATGGCTGGATCAATGAAAACACCCCGATTATAGAATCTTCAAGTGGTTCAACTGCCGTCTCTGAGGCGTATTTTGCCAAATTATTAGGCTTACCTTTTATTGCGGTAATGGCAAGAACCACGGCAAAAGAAAAAATTAAACAAATTGAATTTTATGGCGGAAAATGCCACTTAGTTGATAATACCACGCAAATTTACGCTGAATCGCAGCGTTTAGCCGATGAACTTGGCGGTCATTATATGGATCAATTTACCTATGCTGAGCGTGCAACGGATTGGCGTGGCAATAATAATATTGCGGAGAGTATTTACACTCAAATGGCGAAAGAGCCATTTCCTATTCCACGTTGGATAGTAATGAGTCCGGGTACGGGCGGTACCTCGGCGACCATCGGCCGTTATGTGCGTTATCAAGGGGTTGATACACAATTGCTGGTGGTAGACCCTGATAATTCGGTTTTTTATGACTTTTACAAAAGCGGTGATAATTTGCTAACTAACCAAACCGGCAGCCGCATTGAAGGTATTGGTCGCCCGCGGGTAGAACCATCGTTTATGCCGGGTGTGATTGATGAAATGCTAAAAGTACCTGATGGGCAGAGTATTGCTGCGATGTTGTGGTTAACTAATTTACTCGGTCGCAAAGTAGGACCATCAACAGGCACTAACTTGGTCGGTATGTTACACCTAGCCAATCAAATGCATGAGGCTGGCGAATCCGGTTCAATCGTCAGTTTGATTTGTGATAGCGGTGAGCGCTATTTAAATACTTATTACGATACCCATTGGCAGCATGCGCATATCCCAATTGATCTTGAATATCAGAAATGGCTTGGTAGTTTAGTTTAAAGCATTTTTTTGCAATTATGACTTTTACTGTTCAAAATTAGCCGCTTAATGCGTCCTGAGAATAATAATGAACGATTCAATTTATACCATTATCCCGCCGATTGTGGCCATTTTAGTTGCCATTTGGCGTAAAAGTGCAATTCAAGCGTTGCTGGTGGGGTTAGTACTTACCTACTTTATGTCATCAAGTTTTGCGCCAATTACGAGTGTTACGGCGATGACAACAGGGGTGATAGATGTCGCTACATCCACTTATAACCAACGTATTATCATTTTTAGCCTATTAATTGGTGCCGTGCTTGCGCTGGTTAATGCCAGTGGCGGTGTAACGGGGTTTATTCATGCCCTTAATAAAAAACACTGGGTTGATAACGACAGAAAAGCGGCGATGGTTCCGACCTTAATTGGTTCATCGATTTTTACTGATACCAACTTAAGTATGTTTACTGCGGGACTTGCATCGCAGAGCATTTTTGATAAATACAAGTTATCTCGTGCGCGCCTTGCGTTTATTCTCGATTCTACCTGTTCACCTATTAGCATATTACTGCTGATAAATGGCTGGGGCGCCTATATTTTAGGGCTGCTTGACGGCTATAACTTATCAGATCAAGTAGGCGTTTTAATAAGCACGATTGGTTATAATTTTTACCCGATTATTGTGGTGTGTGTGGTGTATTACACAGCGCTGAGCGGCCGTGTATTTGGCCCATTAAAAGACGCCAATAGTATGGTCGAATCAAAGTTCGAAAAGAATGATACCGTTGGCAAAGCAAGTTACCTTGTGGTGCCGATGATGGGTATTATTTTTATTACTTTGGGCTTACTCTATTATACAGGCGATGGCGACTTACGCCGCGGTAGTGGTTCGTTTTCAGTGCTTTGGGCGGTAATAACGAGTTACCTAATCCTAATTTTAATGCTGTTAAAAGATAATGTGTTTTCTAGCAAAGAGGTGATAACGCACAGCATTAAGGGCATTAAAAATCTGGTGCCAGCTGTGATGGTATTAGTACTGTCTTTTGCTTTTGGCGATGCAGTAAAGGCCTTTGGTACAGGCACTTATGTCAGTGGCCTTATGAGCTCTGAGGTATCTCTACTTTGGATTGCGCCGTTACTGTTTATTACCGCTGGTATTATGGCGTTTGCTACCGGTACTTCTTGGGGCACATTTGCGATTTTATTCCCAATTGCACTGCCAATTGCGTTACAAACAGGCATTGAGCCGGCGTTTTTACTCGCCGCGGTTCTTGGTGGCGGGGTATTTGGTGACCATGCATCACCGATTTCAGACTCAACCATTGTGGCATCTATTGCCAGTGGGTGCGATCATATCGAACACGTTAAAACGCAGTTACCGTATTGTTTGGCGATTGCTCTAGTGAGTTTAGTGCTTTACGTTGTGGTTGGCAGCTTTATTATTTAACGTAAACTTTTAGTAAGACACGGAGGCAGTATGCAACACGAAAAAATTAACTATCTTGAGTTTCCAGCCAGCGATTTAGCAAAGGTAAAAGCGTTTTTTAATGCGGTATTTGCGTTTGAATTTACCGATTATGGGCCTGAGTATACGGCGTTTCAGAACGCGGGCATTGATGGTGGCTTTTATTACTCTGAGAATGTTATGGCAACAACCACGGGCTCAGCGTTGGTGGTGTTTTACAGTGAAGATTTAGCTGAAACACAAGGCAAAGTAATCGCTGCTGGCGGTAAAGTGGTAGTTGAAACGTTTGAATTTCCAGGTGGAAAACGTTTTCATTTTAGTGACCCATGCGGTAACGAGTTTGCCGTGTGGAGCGATAAATAAAACAAGAATACGTTTAAAGTGAGGCATGCTAAAGATAAGCAGCATGCCTTGTTTTACTAAAATGTTTACTGGCTAACCTCTGTTTTTTCATCGAGCAATTCCGAGTTTGATGTTAAATCTTCACCTAAATAGCCCGCTAATAAATTCATCATGGTTTTTGGATTATCGCCCTTGGCAATATGCATTACCCCATCGCGCACTAAGCACATATGGTGTTTTATCTCTTCTGCGCGCTCGCCAAGTTTGTTTGCAAAAGGCCCTGTAATGCCATTAGCAATGAGTGCACCATAGAGGGTTGTTAATAGCGCAACAGACATTTGTGGACCGATGGTTTTTGGGTCATCCATGGCAATTAGCATCGCCACCAAGCCAATTAATGTGCCTATCATGCCCATGGCGGGGGCAAGCTCAGTAAAGCTGTTCATTACTTTAATGGCATCGTTATTGTTCTGTCGCGTATGTAAAATATCGCGATTCATCGTAAATTCAATGGCTTCTGGGCTGTGACCATCCACTAATAGATCAATTGCTTTGGCCATAAATGGGTCGTTAATGGCTTTTTCTTCTAAGCCTAAGAAGCCGCTTTTACGTGCAATTTCAGCCAGTTCTACCAATTTATCCATGGTACTAAATAAATCCGGCGTGGATTTACTAAACACCCATTTAATGTGTTTTATCGCAGCGATAAATTTAGATAAACGATAACTTAACATCACCGCACCTAAGGTGCCGCCTAGCACGATGCAAACAGATGATAAATTAGCGTAAGCTTCGGGCGCTGCACCACTGGCATAAATACCAAAGATCAGTGCCAAAATGATAATTGAAAGGCCGAAGCCACTTGCTGAATCCATGGGTTTTCCTAAAAAGGTTGAGAAGGTTGAAGTTCGAAGGCGCTACCTTGTGAAATTGCAATTTCAACGCGGCGATTTTTAGCTCTGTTTTGCTGCGATATATTGGGCAGCAAGGGCTTAGTGTCAGCATAGGCCGCTATATGCAAGCGGTTGCTGTTAAGCTGATTTGAGCCGAGTAAGGTTTGCAGCACGGCATTGGCACGTTTTGAGGATAATTCCCAATTATTGGCATGCAGTTCATTACTTACCTGCAAATCATCACTGTGACCCGAAACCGAAATTTGCCCAGGAATACGAGCAAGCTGCTCGGCAATAGTTGTTAAAACAGGTTTGAATCGCGGCTGTAAAAAGCTAGAACCGGAGGGAAAACTACCGCGTTCGTTTAAGCGAATAATCAGTTGTTGGCCGAGCATTTCAAGTTCAATTAATTCGTTTTCAATTTCGCTTTTAAGCAAGTGTTCGAGCGTTTCTTTTAATTTAAGATTGATTTTAGCTGCTTCGCTCTCAACCTTTTGCGTTTGTAAATTACGCTGTTCACGTTCAGTTGTAAGCTGTTTTACAGACTCAATGGGGGTGTGTTCTGGCTTTCCTGGAGAAAACTCAGTGGCGATAATTGACGTGCCTTTTGGTATGTCTTCTAATACCACTTCAGATTGCACACCAAAGGCTTTTTTCATTGAGCCTGCGATGTGTTTAAACTTTTCTACATCCATTACGGAATAAGATAACAGTAAAACAAAAAAGCACATAAGCAGTGACATTAAATCGGCAAAAGTCGTCATCCAATTTGGCGCACCTTTGGCTTTTTCATCAATAAATTCGTGGTTTTCCATGATGATACTTCTTGCTTTATTTTAACTATCAGATTGCCAAATTTGGCTGTGCTCTGTGCGAAATCGCTTCGCAATAAAATAGCAACTTGGTAGTACTAAATAGAACACACTCAGCAGCATGCTTGCGAGAATAGGCCCAGTTTGGGTTGCGGCATAATCATAGTTATTAAGCAAAAACAACCCATACAGGTAAGGCATTAAAACCAGCGCTACAGTACTTAAAATAAGTGATTTGAGCTTGGCTGTTTTACTTAAATAGTGAATAGCAAGAAGTGAAGCTAATGCAAGTATCAGTGCTGGTAGGTGAATAAACAGTCCAATAAACTGCAAAATACCTTCATTGGTACTTTTCATAATGTATTCTGGTGTGCCTGACCAAAATGCACCTTCAAGCAAAGCAAGGTGAATATTGCCATTTAAAAGTGATTGCCAAAATCCGTCACTAAAGCCATCAACATTATCCATACTACTTAGCCACATTACCAAGAGGGCAATAATGGTAAAAATACTAAGTCCGATACTAAAAATAAAGGCCTTAATGGCATGCGCATTCGTTAATAGGCGACTATAGGCGGCCTTGCCACATAAGTAGGTTTGCAGCCAAAACCAGCGGTTAGCAAGCGTTAGGTTTTGTTCTTGCAGTACAAAATACTCTTCGTATAAATCACCTAATAACGCGTCTTGATGGTGCTTGGGGGTAAATCGCTCAAGTAGCCATGCAGCAAGCTTAGGTGGGTTATGATGTTTAGTCATAGTGTTCACCAATTATACTTCAAAGGGGTGGTTTGGCACATTTTGCCACAGGGTATCCATAGCGTCTTTTGCCCGTTGTAACGCATTTAATCCATCATTGGTCACTGTAAAAAAACGTTTTGGACGACCGCCTCGCTCGGGGGTTGCTTCCCCTAATTTTGATGACACTAGGCCTTTTTTTTCAAGGCGTTCAAGGGTGGCGTAAAGTGCGCCTAGGGCAACCGTGCGTTCAATTTGTTGGTCTAACAGTTGGCGAATTGCTGCGCCATAAGCGTTGTCTTTTAGCTGCAATAAGGCGAGCAATACCATTTGTTCAAATTCACCTAAAAATTTATCACTTTTACCCACAAAGCACCTATAAAAGCCATTAATACTTAATTTACTACAAAATAGGTTTTTAAAATAAAAGATGCAAATGGTTTTTACTATTTTGTAGTAAAAACTAAAAAATGACGAAAAAAGTATTACTTAGCTGTGAATGAAAAATGTGTAAAAGAAATTGGCTAAATAACTGTAGCGTTAAAAAACAGGTGCAATGCACCTGTTAAAGGGGAGGGTGTTTAATATTATTTATTAACCAAGCTGCGCCATAATAGTTGCAAGTTCATCTGCAAGTTCACCATTGGTGATTTGGCCTTTTTCTACATCAAAGTTATCGAAAAAGCTTGGTAGAGAAAAGCTACCTCTAACGTCCATCGCAAAGAAACCTGCAGAACCTGTTGCTGCGCCTAATACACTTTTTGCACCGCCAGGGCCTGGTGATGACGCCATTAATACAACTGGCTTATCTTGATACACTTTCATATTAATACGCGATGTCCAATCGAATAGATTTTTATACGCCGCCGTGTAAGAACCGTTATGCTCAGCGAATGAAATTACAATCGCATCTGCATCACCTATTTTTTTGTAAAAGGTTTGTGCTTGCTCAGGTATACCGCCTTGTTGTTCACGATCTTGACTGTAAATTGGCATTTCAAAGTCATTTAAATCTAAAATTTCAACGTCTGCATCTACTAATGATGATGCGTATTGTACAAGTTGCTTGTTGATTGACTGGCTATTGTTTGTTGCTGCGAATGCTAATAATTTCATAATGCTCTCCGACATGAATGCTATTTAAGTTAGTTACCTTGACTTGATGAATATAAGGTTATATTAATTCCTTTACAATATTAATACTTGTAAAATTAAAATACTGTTTCCATATGGCTAATAATATATTTGATGGTATTCCCATCTTTGTGCAAGTGGTAAAACTGGGTGGTTTTGGAGCAGCTGCTGAGGCGATGAATCACTCAAACTCCCATGTAAGTAAAGTAATCAGTAAGTTAGAAGAGCGTGTAGGCGTTCGCCTATTAAACCGTACTACGCGCTCAATTTCACTTACGCCAGAGGGGCAAGTGTTTTTTAATCACTGCGAGCAGTTGGTGAATGATACAGAGCAAGCATTGCAATCGATCTCTCCAAGTGATGAAAAACCCAAAGGCAGTTTAAAAGTGAGCTGCCCACTTGGTTTAAGTAAGGGGCTGTTACAGCCGGCATTGTCGGAGTATTTGTCGCTTTATCCCAATGTCAGTTTGGAATGGAATATTAGCGATGAAAAAGTCGACTTAATTAACGAAGGCTACGACTTAGCCATTCGTGCAACGCCATCGCTCGATGACTCAACATTAATTTGCAAACGGTTAACAAGTTATCCAACTTATACTGTGATAAGCAAAAAATACATTGAGCGCTACGGTAAGCCGCATCATCCAAGAGATTTGGCAAATCATCACTGCATTTGTTATAGCAATTTAAAAAAGGCAGATAAATGGGACTTTATAGATAAAAATGGCAGCCCGTTTAGTGTCTCAGTAAAAGAAAGAGTTAAAAGTAATAATGGCTTTATGGAGTTGGCTATGGCCCTCGATGGCCATGGCATAGTGCGTTTACCAGAGTTTTTTTTAGAAGAAGCATTGGCCAATGAACAAGTTGAAGTGTTATTTAGTGACTTTCCGATGCGTGAGGTACATGTTTATGCTGTTTATCCAAGCCGTAAGCACTTATCGCCAAAGGTTAGAAAGTTTGTGGAATTACTACAAAATAAACTATCTTAATGCTCTTTTTTGATCAGAAATAACAATAGGTTAATTAAGTTGTTCCCTTTTTGTGTGAGATGCGCTTTACAGGCATTAGTGAGTGCAAAATGCTCAAAACTAATTCATAAATTTAAGTAAAGGAGAGTACATTATGAAATGGCATTGGATGATGGTAAGTGCTGTTGGGCTTTCACTAACAGGGTGTTTTTCAGAAAAGCCAACGCAGAGTGAAGCCGTTACTAAACCATTGGCAGTAACTGCAGCCGATAAAATTTATTTTGGCGGTGACATATTAACAATGGAAGGTGATGCGCCTGAATATGTTGAAGCAATCGCAACCTCGGGTGAAAAGATTATTTATGTCGGTGATAAAAACAGCGCCATGGCACATAAATTTGGTAAAACAGAACTAGTTGATTTAAAAGGAAAAGCATTATTCCCCGGTTTTGTTGACCCGCATAGTCATGTGTACGGTGTAGGTTTGCAAGCTGTAGTTGCCAATGTATTACCGCCTCCAGATGGCAATGCGAATACCGTAGACAGTATCATCGAAATCTTAAAGGCGGCCGAGCAAGATGAAACTCAGCGTTTATTTATTGAAAAAACAGGCTGGATATTAGGCTTTGGCTATGATGATGGTCAGCTTGACCGCTACCCAACCAAAGATGACCTTGACAAAGTGAGCACGGAAAAGCCTGTACTTATTGTTCATACTTCAGGCCACTTAAGTGTGGCAAATAGCAAAGCACTTGAACTTAGCGTTATTAACGCTGAATCGCAAAACCCACAAGGTGGTGTCATTCGTCGCATTGCAGGCAGCAAAGAGCCCAATGGCGTGCTCGAAGAAAACGCACACTTTGCGGTGTTATTCAGCTTAAATCAATTAATAGACCAAGACTTGCAAGATGTCATGCTGGAAGCCTCGCAAAAAATGTATGCTAAATTTGGCTACACTACAGCACAAGAAGGCCGAGCAACAACTGAAGGTTATGAGGCGCTCAAGCGTGCATCAAATAAAGGAGAGTTACTAATTGATGTTGTTGCATACGCCGATATGGCATCAAGCAGTGACTTTATGAGCTCGCCTTACAATGCGCCTACTTACACCAACCATTTTCGTATTGGTGGTGTAAAACTCAACTTTGATGGCTCACCACAAGGTAAAACAGCATGGCTAACGCAGCCGTATTTTCATCCGCCTCATGGACAAAATAATGAGTATGCGGGCTACCCAACGTTTAAAGATGAAACAGCCTACAACTATGTTGAAACCGCTTTTAAAAATGACTGGCAGGTATTAACCCATGCCAATGGTGATGCGGCAATTGAGCAATTTATTACCGCAGTAGAAAAAGCAAATACTAAACTTGGCAAAAAAGATCGCCGCCCAGTGCTTATTCATGGCCAAACTATTCGCCAAGATCAAATAGCACGATTAAAAGATGCGGGAATTTTCCCGGCGCTTTTCCCTATGCATACTTTTTATTGGGGAGATTGGCATCGCGATTCGGTGTTAGGTGAACCACGCGCTGATTTTATCTCACCAACCAAAGCTATGCTTGATGTGGGACTGATTTTCAGTAGTCATCACGATGCACCTGTGGCATTGCCGAGCTCTTTCCGTGTGCTGGATGCTACAGTAAATCGCACCACGCGCACAAACAAAGTGCTAGGCCCTGATCAACGTGTAAACACCTACACAGGTTTAAAATCAATGACGCTTTGGCCTGCTTATCAACACTTTGAAGAAAATAGCAAAGGCAGTTTAAAGGTAGGTAAACAAGCGGATTTAATTATTTTGAACAAAAATCCACTTAAAGTAGCGCCTGAAACATTAAAAGATTTACAGGTGATTGAAACGATTAGCCGAGGCGATTCGGTTTATCATCATTAAAAAGTAACAATGTCATATAGCAGTATTAGAGAAAAGAGAGTTAGCAGCTCTCTTTTGTTTAGTGGCGATATTTAAACAACTAGCTTACACAATGTCTCGTTAATGGTTCTCTTTATTTGCTAAAAGGACCCATTAAATATTTATTTTCTGAAGTCACTTTTTATAACTTCCAAGTTTGAGAGAACATAAACGGCGAAAAAACCATTTATGTTTAACTGCTTGTGGGGTATGTTTCAATCAATATAGTGTTGTTATTTAAAAAAATGCTTTAATAACAAGCTAGACTGATCAGCGAGTCGTCTTTTATAACATTACTAATTTATTTTGCAAATGTGACGATGTTTAGTTGTTCTTAGCTTATATTAAATCTGATCAAATAGTTTGCAAAGACACATTTCCGCACCAGATATCAAAATTTAAATATTGAATTTACAGTATTTTTTCAGTTGCTTTAAAAGTGTTGGAAATATTTTTGCTTGTTTTGATTAGTCTCTTTGATTTAGTATTAAAGGGTTAGTTTCTTTGTAGTTTTCTTGTTTATTTTTAAATTGTTGTCGAGAAAAAAGGTAGTAAATGGCAAAGCTCTTATTGCGGAAGTTTAAAATTAACTATTCCCATGTGATGATGCTGATTTTTTTATTGGTTATCACTGCAACAGCGGACGCCAAAAAAATATCAAATCAAAATGATACGGTTATTGAGCAAGTTAAAACGCTCTCTAATGTTAATCATAATACTTCATCCCCTTCACCAAATTTAAATACAGTTACCGAGCATGAAACATACACCGAGCTTGCTAATCCAAATTACTTAGTTTTATTTAAACCGCAAAGTGTTTCTTTTATACCGACTGATGGACCAAAGTGGCATTGGCAATTATCCAAGATTACTGGCTTTGATCAAACCGAAAAAATACAAGCGCAGCATTTTAAAAATAAAATTGTTTATCAACATTCACAATTTATAGAGCAGTATTTAATTAAAAATCATGCAATTGAACAACAGTTTATATTAAATGAATTGCCTAAAAATCTGCCTGATGAATTTGTTATTGAAGGGGCTGTGAGCACTAATGGTATTCTAGAAATATCAGAGAATGGCTGGAATTGGCGAAATGAAGATGGTGTGGTCAGTCTCGGATTACTCAACGTTTTTGATGCAAATGGAAAACGACTCGAAGCAACCATGTTGGTGGAGCAATCTAAAATCAGTTATAAAATCGCTGCTGACGTATTGCAAAGTGCACAGTTTCCGATACTGATTGATCCTGAAATTGGCACCAACGATTTCCGCATAAGTTTTATGGGCCCTGATAATTCATCAGCTTATACGGCACTAAATCCTGATGTCGCTTTCAACCCTAAATTAAATGAATACTTAGTAGTGTGGGAAGGTGACGATAATACAGCCCCCTTAGTCGATAATAAAATTGAAATTTTTGGACAAAGGATCAACGCACAAACAGGTGCGTTAGTTGGTAATCGCATTCGTATTGGTAATGTTGCTAATGACGGCAATACTAACTTCAGAGCAAATACACCGACTGTAGCTTATAGCGATAAGGAAGAAGAGTACCTGGTATGTTGGAGTGGTGATCATCAGCACGCTGATTATCCAACGTTGGCAGATAATGAAATAGAAATCTTTTGTAACTATGTGAAAGCAGCTGACGGTTCAACCCCTTACAAAATAATTCGTTATTCTACCATGGGCCCTGATGGCAATATTTCATTTGCTGCATTTAACCCTGCACTTGCTTATAACAAGATAAATAATGAGTATTTATTGGTTTGGGAAGGTGCAGATACCACATCATCGGAATACGAAATTTATGGTCAACGAATAGATAGTGTGACAGGTAAGCAGATTGGAACAATCGACTTTCGTATCAGTGATATGGGGATTGATGGTAATGCTGACTTTGATGCTCTTAGACCGGATGTTGCTCACAACTTCACTAACAACGAATATTTGGTTGTTTGGGGAGGTGAAGATCAAGCAAATATGAGCGAATGGGAAATATATGGTCAACGCATAAATGGCTCGAGCGGACAAGCACTAGGTACAAATGAATTAGGAGTTAATGACTTTCGTATTAGTGATATGGGCCCTGAAAATTCATCTGATTATTATGGGTTTGAGCCAGCAGTCGCCTATAACAGTTTTAATAATGAATACCTTGTTGTTTGGGAGGGTGAAGACAATACCTTACCTTTAATTTTTGGTGAGTCAGAAATCTTTGGTCAGAGGCTTTCAGGTGCTACTGCCGGTGAGATTGGTGAAAATGATTTTAGAATAAGTGATGCAGGCCCCAATGGAGATACTGCTTATGATGCTTATGGAGCAGATGTTGAGTATAACAAGCTCAATAATGAATACCTTGTTGTTTGGACGGCCGATGAAGATACAGGCTTGCTGGTGGATGATGAATACGAAATTTATGGTCAGCGAATTTTAGCCAGTACTGGCGCTGCGATAGGTGATAATGACTTTCGAATCAGTGATATGGGAGCTGACGGAAATGCAAATTATGATGCTGATTTTCGAGCACTTGCCTATAACAATACCAATAACGAATTTTTAGTTGTTTGGCATGGGGAAAATCAAACGCAAGCAGATGAATGGGAAATCTTCGGACAGCGTATAGCGCTGGATCAGAAACTGGTTATTAATGAAGTTGATTACGATCAGCCTAGTATTGATACTAATGAATTTATTGAACTGAAAAATAACGGCGATACCTATATAGATTTGAGTAACTATACGTTGGATCTTTACACCGAAGCGACAGCATCTGTTTACGATACCATTACAATACCAAAGACCTTAATTGCACCAGGTGATTACTACGTTATTTGTGGCAACAACAGCAAGGTTGCTAATTGTGATCAAGACGATGATACCGACATTAATATGATCCAAAACGGTGCCCCTGATGCGGTTGCTTTAAAATTTGGTGCTTCGATCATGGATGTTATCTCATACGAAGGGAGTAGCTCTTCGCCTTATGTTGAAACAAGTGGTGCAGGGGTATTAGATGACCCTTCGATGAATTCTGGCAGTATAGCGCGCATTCCAGATGGCACAGACACTAATGACAACAGCAGTGATTGGTCTTTTGTGTGTGCAACGCCAGGTTCTGCGAATTTAAACGTATCGTCTGATTGTAATTTAGCACCTTCGTTAACGTTAAACCTGACGAATGTACTCTATTCTGAAAATTCTGGCGCAATTGTTATCGACGCCAATGCTTCTGTAATTGATAAAGACTCAGTCGATTTCGATGGTGGCAATCTCACTGTTTCGATATCGGGCAATGGTACTGTTAATGATCGCCTTTCAATTAAAAATACTGGAATAGGCGCTGGCGAAATTGGTTATGACCCAGTTACTGGTAATGTATTGTATTCCGGTACGGTGATTGGGGTTGCCTCTGGAGGAACGAATGGTGCTACTCCTTTATTTATCTCGTTTAATGTAAATGCAAATGAAACCAATATTAATGCATTGCTCAAAGAGCTCACTTATCAAAATATTTCAGAAAACCCCAATATGTTAGCTCGAACGCTGACTTTTTCTGTAGCCGATGATGATCCTGATACAAGTAATCAACCGACATTAATGATCAATGTCACAGGGGTGAACGATGGCCCAAGTATTACCAGTACAGCGGGCACAAGTGCCACAGAAGATGTGCAATATACTTATGCCGCCAGCGTCAATGATCCCGATGATGCGAACGATGGTAGCCAGTTGTCATGGTCTTTAACTAATCCACCCAGTGGCATGGTGGTGTCTAATACCGGCGTGGTGAGCTGGACGCCAACAGAAGGTGTGACAAGCTCAGGCACAGTGACCTTAACGGTACAAGATGGCGGTGAAAATGGTGCACTGCCAAGCAG
>NZ_JBFKMX010000098.1:0-13858 GCF_041629635.1 Pseudoalteromonas sp.
CCCCTGTTCAAATCAGGGCGTAGCCACCATGTTTTACATGGACTACCAAAAAACAGTTCTCTGTTTTGAAATATCCTTGTGCGGGAGTGGCGGAATTGGTAGACGCGCTGGATTTAGGTTCCAGTATCTTCGGATGTGAGAGTTCAAGTCTCTCCTTCCGCACCATGTTTCTTCTAGATTGATCCTTTTATCCTTTTATCCTTTTATCCTTTTATCCAAAATATTTTAGTCGCCGTTATTACGCTATTTCTTTCTCTTCAGAAAAAAGGCCATTATAAATAATGGCCTACTGCATATTTTAACATCTGACTTTTTACTGGACCCAGTTTACTTAAGCCAGCAATTGCACTTTGCCGTAATAATTTTAATGGTGTTAACTCATTTGAAAACGCAAAGTAACATGCATCCATCATACTCATCATTGCCAAGTTAGGGATCCGGCGTTTTTGTTCATAATCCTTTAAGACCTTTGTCAGGCAAGTTTCTTTAGATAAGCTTTTAACTAATTGCGCAACATCTTTAAATCCGAGATTAACTCCCTGCCCTGCTAATGGGTTGATGGCATGTGCAGCATCGCCTACAAGTACACAGTGACCTTTGCTGTATTGATTTGCATGTTGGCGCGTCAGTGGGAAAACTGCCGTTTTGATAATTTCAAAATCACCTGGAAGCGATGGATAGTTTGCTAAAATTGCATCTTTTAAATTGCTTTTAGTACCGTCAGCTAATTTTCTTAACGTGTCTTCGTGGTTATACCAAATTAAATTAGCGTAAGGTGCCTGCATTGGTAAAAATGCGACAGGACCAGTTGGTTGAAACTCTTGCCAAGTAATATCTTGCTGCTCAGCATCAAGTTTAATTAATACACCCATACATGCTTGTTGATATTGCCAACCAGTCGTACCAATACCTAATAGTTCACGTGTATGAGAACGTGCACCATCAGCAACAATCACTAAATCAGCTTCAATTGTTTGAGATTCATAGCATAGCGATGTTTTGTCACTACTATGTAAAATCCCTTCTAACTTGCCTAAATCACTTAGTACAGTAATAGTGTGATGGCTGAATTCTTGCCAGATACAGGCCTGGATCATGCTGTTTTCAATAATATGACCTAAATGTGATTCACCAATTTCCGCATTGTTGAAAATAAGCGGCGATTTCTGATAGTCCTGCACACTCAAGCGCTTGTATTCAGCGCTACGTGATTGCGCAATATGCTGCCAAGCCCCTAATTCTGCGAGTAAATTTTCAGAAAACAAATTAAGTGCTGAAACCCGTATATCAATGTGTTCGCTACTTAGCACATTTGCAGCATCGATGGGATTATTTTCAATGAGCTTTATGGTATGTCCTTGTTTTGCCAATGCAACTGCCGCAGCAGCACCCACCATGCCACCACCAATAATACTAATAGATAAACTCATACGAAAAATCCCTCAAATTTTACTGCCTGTTATTCTAACGTAAGCCCTTAGCAAAAGTTTGATTTTGATTCATATTTTTTAAGAAAAATTAAAAAGAGAGTAATCGCCTTATTGTTTTGATGAATAACTGCTGATGATTTTGCAAACATATTTGAATCCACCTACGCTTAAGGATAAAATACGCGTCCTTTAAGCTGTAAGTAATTTGTTGAGGCACGATAACATGGGTAAAAAGCTGCATATCAAAACATGGGGCTGTCAAATGAACGAGTATGACTCGAAAAAAATGGCAGACCTATTAGATGCTAGCAATGGTTATGAATTAACTGAAGAAGCAGAGAATGCAGATGTTATTCTTCTAAATACGTGTTCAATTCGTGAAAAAGCACAAGAAAAAGTATTTCACCAATTGGGCCGTTGGAAACTGTTAAAAGATGACAACCCGAATTTAGTCATTGGTGTAGGTGGTTGTGTTGCTTCTCAAGAAGGCGAAACAATTCGCCAGCGTGCACCATTTGTCGACATCGTATTTGGTCCACAAACATTGCACCGTTTACCTGAAATGATCAAACAAGTTCAAGAAGAAAGCGGCTCTGTAATTGATATCTCATTCCCTGAAATTGAAAAATTTGACCGTTTGCCAGAACCAAAAGCAGAAGGTCCAAGTGCGTTTGTATCAATTATGGAAGGTTGCTCTAAATATTGTACTTTCTGTGTTGTACCTTACACACGTGGTGAAGAAGTAAGTCGTCCACTTGACGATGTATTACTTGAAGTTGCTCAGCTTGCTGAACAAGGCGTACGTGAAGTAAATCTTCTTGGCCAAAACGTAAATGCTTATCGTGGTGAAACGCACGATGGTGAGATTTGTTATTTCTCTGATTTGCTGCGTTATGTTGCTGCAATTGATGGTATCGACCGTATTCGTTATACCACGTCGCACCCAGTTGAATTTACGCCTGATATCATTGAAGCCTATGCCGACGTACCAGAGCTAGTTGATCACTTACACTTACCAGTTCAAAGTGGTTCAGACCGCATTCTAGCACTTATGAAACGTGGTCACACTGCGCTTGAGTACAAGTCGACGATTCGTAAACTACGTAAAATTCGCCCTAACCTAAGCATGAGCTCTGACTTTATTATTGGTTTCCCGGGTGAGTCTAACGCAGATTTTGAAGCGACCATGAACCTTATCAATGATATTGGTTTTGATATGAGCTTTAGCTTTATTTACAGTGCACGTCCTGGTACACCAGCAGCTGACTTACCAGATGATGTACCTGAGTCTGAAAAGAAAGAGCGTTTATACATTTTGCAAAACCGCATTACACAAATGGCGCAAGATATCAGCCGTAAAATGTTTGGTACTGAACAACGTATTTTGGTTGAAGGTCCATCGAAAAAGAATCCAATGGAGCTTCGCGGCCGTACAGAGAACAACCGTGTTGTAAACTTCGAAGGCCCTCATTCAGTAATTGGTCAATTTGTTGATGTAAAAATTACAGAAGCCTTACCAAACTCGCTACGTGGTGAACTAATTCGTACCGAAGCCGAAATGGAGCTGCGTAAAGACGTTGCGCCAAGTGATATCTTAGGTAAAGCACAAAGCAAAGAAGCTAACGAATTGGGTGTTGCAACATTTACACCTTAGATTTAAATTTGGTGTGGCATTAAATGCCACACCAAGCCAAGGAACCCATTTTGAGTACCCAGTTAAAAACTTTAGAAACTTATCTCGAACCTTCTGACAACAAACGTCTTGCTTCACTGTGTGGCCCATTCGACGAAAATATAAAACAAATCGAACGTCGTCTTGGTGTTGAAATAGCACATCGTGAAAACCACTTTAAAATCACCGGTAACGCACACAATGTAATTGCTGCAACCGAAGTTATTAAAAATCTCTATATTGAAACACAGCCAGTGAAAGGTATTTGTAAAGATATCGAACCTGATTTAGTGCATTTAACCATTCAAGAAACCACAGTACTTGAGCAAGACGATGATTTATATCGAGATGAACTTGTAATCAAAACCCGCCGTGGTGTAGTTAAACCTCGTAACCCAAATCAAGCAACCTATATCAAAAACGTGCTATTACACGATATTACTTTTGGTATTGGCCCTGCAGGTACAGGTAAAACGTATCTTGCTGTTGCTGCCGCTGTCGATGCGCTCGAGAGACAAGAAATTCGCCGTATTTTGCTGACTCGACCTGCGGTTGAAGCAGGTGAAAAATTAGGTTTTTTACCGGGTGATTTAAGCCAAAAAGTCGACCCATACCTACGCCCACTTTATGATGCACTTTTTGAAATGTTAGGTTTCGAACGTGTTGAGCGTTTAATCGAGAAAAACGTGATTGAAGTAGCTCCGCTTGCATATATGCGTGGTCGTACTTTAAATGATGCCTTTATCATTTTAGATGAAAGTCAAAACACCACGGTAGAACAAATGAAAATGTTCTTAACCCGTATTGGTTTTAATTCAAAAGCAGTGATTACAGGCGATATCACTCAGGTGGATTTACCGCGCGGTGCACGCTCAGGGCTTCGTCATGCCATCGAAGTACTAAGCGATGTAGAAGCCATTAGCTTTAATTTCTTTAAGTCACACGATGTTGTTCGTCACCCTGTTGTTGCGGCGGTTGTTGAAGCATACGAAAAACATGATGAAATTGAACGCTTAAAGAAAATCGAAAAGAAAAAGCAGCAAGAGCTTGAAAAAGTAAATGCAGAAAACGAGTCAAAAACCTAATGATTGAATTAGATTTACAAATTGCCCATGAATTTGACAACTTGCCAACATTTGAGCAGTTTGAGCTGTGGGCAAATAAGGCGCTTACAAATTTAAAACCAGACGCAGAGCTGACCATCCGCATCAGTGATGCCAGCGAAAGCCAGCAATTAAATCATGAGTATCGTGGCAAAAATAAGCCAACTAATGTGCTCAGCTTTCCATTTGAGGCACCACCAGGCATAGAGTTACCGTTAATTGGTGATTTGATCATTTGCCCAGAGGTCGTGCTGCAAGAATCTGTTGAACAAGAAAAGGCGTTTCATGACCATTTTGCCCATATGGTAATTCATGGCTGCTTGCATTTAATGGGCTATGACCATATAGATAGTGAAGAAGCATTGGAAATGGAATCGCTTGAAAAGCAGTTGCTTGCTGAATTAGCGATAGCCGATCCATATCGCGATTAATTTTATTTTTGAAATTTTTACTAAATTTGATATAACAAGCGTGGATTTACCGAATAGTTAAATCCTTACTTTTTTTAAAATGGAGCTAATAAAGCGCTTATGAGCGACGAAAATTCGCAATCTAGTCAGGGTTCTTCTGGTAAAACTTGGTTAGATAAAATTACCCAAATGTTACAAGGGGAACCCCAGAATAAAGAGCAGCTTGTCGAAGTCATTATCGATGCTGAAGAAAGAGACTTGATCGACCCAGAAACCAAAGAAATGATGAAAGGTGTTTTGGGTGTATCGGAACTAAAAGTTCGCGATATCATGATCCCGCGCTCGCAAATGATTACACTGGATGTAGAACAAACAATCGCCGAACTGCTGCCTATTATGGTTGAGTCATCTCACTCCCGTTTTCCGGTTGTGTGCGAAGACAAAGATCATGTAGAAGGCGTTTTGCTGGCGAAAGATCTGTTACCGCTTATTTTAAAAAACCAAGATGAGCACCCGCCACTACGCGACTATTTACGCCCTGCCGTTATCGTGCCTGAGAGTAAACGTGTTGACACTCTCCTTAATGAGTTTCGCCAACAGCGCTACCACATGGCAATTGTAATTGATGAATATGGCGGTGTTTCTGGTTTAGTTACCATTGAAGATATTCTTGAGATCATTGTCGGCGAAATCGAAGATGAGCATGATGATGAAGAAGAAACGCAGGATATCCGTCAGGTAGCTAAGCACGTTTACTTAGTGCAAGCACTGACGCCACTTGAAGATTTTAACCAGCACTTCGGTAGTTATTTTGATACAGATGAAGCAGGAACCATCGGCGGCATTATTTTGCACGCGTTTGGTCACATGCCATCACGCGGTGAAACAATTGAAATCGATGGATTACAATTTAAAATCACCAACGCTGATAGCCGTCGCATTCTGCAAGTACAAGTAACGTTACCTAAGAGCGATGATAATAACGAAGACGTTCAGACAGATAATTAAACGTGACTCTATCAAACGTAAAATCAAAAATGCTGGCATTATTTGCCGGCATTTTTATGGTGTTAGGTTATGCACCATTCAATCTCTGGCCGATTGCGCCTCTCGCTTTAGCAACCCTTTTTTATCTAAATAACAATGCATCAAATAAAATAGCGGCAACGAATGGCTTTTTATTCGGTTTAGGCTGGTTTGGTGCAGGCATCAGCTGGGTACATGTATCGATAGCCCAATTTGGTGGCCTGCCCTTAATTGCCTCTTTATTACTAATGCTGTTGTTAGTCTCCTATTTAGCAATTTACCCAGCATTAGCTTGCTGGTTGACGCATAAATTTAGCGCTAGAAATTCGTTATCCATTTCATATATTGCTTGTTTTATACCGCTCTTTATTTTGATGGAATACCTACGTGGTAAACTTTTAACAGGGTTCCCTTGGTTAAGTTTTGGCTACACCCTTACCGACAGCCCTTTTGCAGCATTAGCGCCTTGGATTGGTGAAATGGGATTAACTGTAGTGGTATTATTTATTGCATACGCCATGTTTTCTGCAAGTAAAAAGCGTTTTAAGCCGATTATGGCCTCGTGTGTCATTATCTCTACTGCACTTATCAGCGCACACTTAGCAAGCCGTGTAAGTTATAGCGATAAAACAATCGATGTTGTGCTAGTACAAGGTAATATCAAGCAAGAATTGAGATTTGCCCCAGAAAACTTCTGGCCTACCATGGCAAAATACCAAGATATGACACGCCCAAATTGGCAAGCTGACTTAATCGTTTGGCCTGAGGCGGCTATTCCTGAAATTGAAGTATTAGTCGATGATTACTTAGCAAATCTCGATAAAGCAGCTGCATTTAATAATACCGCGCTAATTACCGGTGTTTTAGACTATCAACTGGGCACAAAAACGGTTTATAACAACCTTGTTGCTGTGGGCAAGAAGAATGCAGATGACACAACAGGGCACTATCACTACTTACATACTAATCGCTATAGCAAACATCAACTTTTACCAATTGGCGAGTTTGTGCCATTTGAGCAGTTGCTCCGCCCTATTGCGCCACTATTTAACTTAGATCATTCCTCTTTTACCCGAGGTGAAGCAAAGCAAGCTAATTTAGTCGCTAACGGCTTTAATGTACTGCCAGCAATTTGTTATGAAATCGCATTTACCGATTTAGTTCGTGGTAATTACACTGAGAATTCGGATCTTTTGTTTACCGTTAGTAATGATGCTTGGTTTGGTAATTCACATGGCCCCCACCAACATATGCAAATTGCGCGTATGCGTGCACTGGAGCTTGGCTTACCGCTGATTCGTGTAACCAATAACGGGATAAGCGGAGTTTACGACCCAGTAGCAAAACAGGGGCAATACTTGCCACAGTTTGAAGCCGCTGTAGAGCGCTTAAAACTGCCATTACTCACTGGCAATACGTTCTTCAGTCAGTTTGGTAATTATCCATTATATGTATTTTTGTTGTCGAGCTTAATAATAAGCTTGCTGATTCAGTATCGATTACGCCACAAGGTTTAATATTTAAATATTAAGTCTCTATTTGCGAAATAGTTAAAGTTATAAAGGCGTAATAAACATCGTTAGAACTGAGTTTTAGCAAGTAACACACTGCGTTCGAAAGTTAGGATTATTAAAAATTGTATCTATAATAGGTTTATAAACGTAAAAACAGCCAAATTGAAAAAGCAGACTGAAAAAGCAGTCTGCTTCATTTAAGTTAGCGCTACTCTTCAACACCACCATTGATTACTTCCGCAAAATGACTAAGGCGTCGTAAGGCTAAGTCATGTATTGTATTTTTGCCATACGTACCTTTTGCCGATAATTCACCGGCAGGCTTGTTCAGTAAGATTTCAAACGCTTGATCTACTTTATCGACAGCGTAAATCGTAAACTGTCCTTTCGCTACCGCATCAACAACCTGAGCATTTAAAACCAAGTTATGCACATTCGATTGCGGGATAATCACCCCTTGCGCACCATTCAATCCGCGCATTTGGCATAACTTGAAAAAACCTTCGATTTTTTCGTTCACACCACCAATCGCTTGTACTTCACCATGTTGGTTAATAGAACCTGTTAATGCTATGCCTTGATTAATTGGCAAACGTGTAATTGCGGAAACCAGTGCGCAAAGTTCTGCAAGTGATGCACTATCACCATCAATCGAGCCATAGCTTTGTTCGATGGCAATATTAGCACTTAAGGTAAGAGCGAAATCTTGCGCGTATTTGTTACCTAAATAGCCCGTTAAAAGCATTACTCCTTTACTGTGAATAGACTTACCTAAATCGGCTTCGCGTTCTATATCAACAATGCCATCACTGCCAGCATAAACTGTCGCGGTAATGCGTGCAGGCGTGCCAAAGCTGGTATCACCAATATGGAGTACAGTTAAACCATTAACGCAACCTACTTGGCTGCCTTCAGTTTGAATAAGCACATGACCTTCTTTAATTTCGGTCATAAAAGATTCACTAATTTGCCCAGTACGATATTGTTTACTCGCAAGTGCTTCATCAATGTGGCTGGCCTCGATCGTTGTATCTCCATCCTGTCTTGCAAAAAACGCAGCCTCATTTGTAAGCTCAATCACATCTGCAAAACGCGCTGAAAGCTTGCGTTGGTGCTCGGCTTGGCGATGGCTAAATCGTAATAACGCAGCAAAAGCTTCTGGCAAAAGCGTCATCTCTAGCGTATCTGCTGCGTACTTTTGTACTCGACTAATAAGCTGAAACTGATATTTATCGGTTGCCGGAATATGATAATCAAAATCTGCAAGCACTCTAAAAAGCTCGTTAAATTCATCATCATATTCTTGCATTACGTAATACAAATCACGTGAACCTAAAAGAATGATTTTGACATTAAGCGGAATTAACTGTGGTTTGAGTGTAAAACTGCCACCAACACTCGAATCTTGTGCTGCAAGGTCTGTTTTTATCTGCTTACTTTTAAGGCTAAGTTTAAGTGCATCCCACACTTGACTATTGGACATTAACTTTTCCGCGTCCATTACCAAGTAACCGCCGTTGGCACGATGCAGCGCACCTGATTGAATCGAACGGAAGCTGGTTACAATTGAACCCGATTGTGACGTGTATTCAACCTTGCCAAATATATTGCCAAATGTCGGGTTAGGCTCGTAAACTACTGGCGCGCCTTCTTCTTTGTGGCTCACGATGATATTTGGCGCAATATACTCAGTTAGCATTGCGCGCTTATCGAGATCTTCTTTATTGTTGTCGTCGCTGTCTTCGCCTAACCATTCAAGTACTGCGTCAATTAATTCCGCTTTAAGTTCTCTTAAATACTTAACAATACCAAGGTGGCTGGTGTACTTATGCTCTAAGTCTTTTAACAGTGGTTTAATGGCTGTTTCGACCGTTTTTTGTTTGAGTTCACGTAACTTTTCTGAAGACTCACGCTTCCAACGCGGGAGCTCAATTAAGGCTTCATTTAATGCACTTTCTAAACGTGAAATAACATCGTAAAAATATTGTTTTTGTTCATCATCAAGGCTTGCGAATTCAGCATCATCAAGTTGTTTGCCATCAATCACTGGGGCAAAACTGATCACCCCAGACTCTTCAAATAACGCCACGTTATGCTGATTTGCAATTTTTTCGACGATTTCAAGTGCTTCATCGTATTTTTCATTAAAGCTGCTATCGATTGCTTTTTTCTGACGTTGATAATTTGGGTTATCAAACGCTGCTGGGAAGGTATCTAAAATCTCATCGATAAGTGAATCAATATCATCACAAAACAGTTTCCCCTCGCCTGCTGCCATAAAGATGGCACTCGGTTGACGGTGTTCATCAAAATTATTTAAGTAAAGCCAATCAGGCGGTGTTTGCTTGGTACGGCTTTGTGCAGCTAATTTTTCTTGCACCATAGTAAAGCGGCCAAGTGCTGGTTCGCCCATCACATAAATATTGTATCCGGGTAAGTCCATGCCTAAAGCAAAGTCAATGGCACTTTGAGCGCGTTTTTGGCCAATGATGGTATATTCATCTGGATATGCCTGTGCCATACAGGTTTCTATTGCGTGCAACTCTATTTGAGGTGCTAAAACATCTGCACCTAATTTATTCTGTTCGCCAATGTTCATTTTACTACCGTCCTTATTAGCGCTTGCTCGCTATCGCATTTTTTGTATGAGTCTACTCAAGTCCTTATAAAATAACACCTGAAAGTTTAAATATTTATGGCGCACTAGCTATGCGATGAAATTCAATGGCATCGCACTCAGTACACGAATCAAGCTGACTTGGGTGAGTGAAATGTTTAATCTCGCCACATTGACGACATTGAAATTCACCGAAAGAAACCCATTCGCCTTGTTTGTAAATACCATTATGTTCAAAATCATCTAAAATGAGTGACCACTCAAGTTGAGTTTTATCAACTAAATGGGAAAGAGCTAACCACCATTCTTCATTAAACTCTGCAATGGCAAGATCATTTACATTTTGCTCTTTACGCCGCTTTTTGAATTCTTCAAGATCGCGCTTAAGGTAGTAGCTGTAATCTTGAATTTGTTCTTTTGAATATTTTCCTAACGCACTTAACTCTTTTTGAAAATCAAAAAACGCCTTTTGAACCTCTTTTAACTCATGCTCGCTCAAGTCTGTGAGCCATGATTGAAAACGCTTAATGTAGTTGTTGTAACTGTCTTTCATTTTGCACCTCCATTTCCTTCTTAGTTAAGTATAGTCATGTTACAAAAAATATCTTGTTTCAAGCAGTTAACTGAACATTAATGCAGCAATTTGAACCTAGCTTTACAACTTTTAAAGTGCAGATAAATGTACATAAAAAACTTAACCATAATCGGCAGCTAAGGGTGTATTAGCGCCGCAATTTACGCTATGCTAAGCGCCAATTTTTATTTATTTTGCAAGTAGTTTGGAAATTAGAATGCAAGAGCAATACAGCCCGCAGGATATCGAACAGAAAGTTCAAAAATATTGGGATGAAAATCAAACATTTAAAGTAACTGAACAAGAAGGTAAAGAGAAGTTCTACTGCCTATCAATGTTCCCTTACCCAAGTGGTCGCCTGCACATGGGTCACGTACGTAACTACACAATTGGTGATGTAGTATCGCGCTTCCAACGCTTGCAAGGTAAAAATGTAATGCAACCTATGGGTTGGGATGCATTTGGTCTGCCTGCAGAAAACGCTGCAATTAAAAACAACACTGCACCTGCAAAATGGACCTATGAAAATATTGACTACATGCGTAACCAGTTAAAACAACTTGGTTTTGGCTACGACTGGGATCGTGAAATCGCGACTTGTCATCCAGAATATTACAAATGGGAACAGTGGTTCTTCACCAAGCTTTATGAAAAAGGCCTTGTATACAAAAAAATGTCAACAGTTAACTGGGATCCAGTTGACCAAACCGTACTTGCAAATGAGCAGGTAATTGACGGACGTGGTTGGCGCTCTGGTGCCATTGTTGAGCAAAAAGAAATTCCACAATGGTTTATTAAAATCACTGATTATGCGCAAGAGCTACTTGACGATTTAGATAAACTTGAGCACTGGCCTGAGCAAGTTAAAACCATGCAGCGCAACTGGATTGGTCGCTCTGAAGGTTTAGAGATTGACTTTAAACGCGCTGATAATGGCGAAACATTTACGGTTTATACCACTCGTCCAGATACTTTTATGGGTGTAACGTACGTTGGTGTTGCAGCAGGTCACCCTATTGCACAAGAAGCCGCAAAAAATAACCCTGCCGTTGCTGCATTTGTTGAAGAATGTAAGAACACCAAAGTTGCTGAAGCTGATATGGCAACAATGGAGAAAAAAGGCATCGACACAGGCTTTAAAGCGATTCACCCATTAACTGGTGAAGAAGTACCTGTATGGGCTGCTAACTTTGTACTAATGGACTACGGTTCGGGTGCGGTAATGGCCGTACCAGGTCACGACCAACGTGACTTTGAATTTGCTAGCACCTACGGCCTTGAAATCAAACAAGTGATTGCACCTGTTGAGGGTTCTGAATTAGAAGCAAATATCGCGAATGAAGCATTCACCGAAAAAGGTGTGTTAATTAACTCTGGCGAATTTGATGGTCTTGAGTTTGAAGCAGCATTTAATGCGATTGCTGACAAACTAGAAGGCATGGGCGCTGGTAAGCGTAAAGTTAACTTCCGTCTACGTGACTGGGGGGTAAGCCGTCAGCGTTATTGGGGTTCACCAATCCCAATGTTGAATAAAGAAGATGGTTCTGAGCTTGCTGCAACAGAAGACATGCTACCAGTACGTCTTCCAGAAGATGTAGTAATGAACGGTGTAACATCGCCAATCAAAGCCGATCCTGAGTGGGCTAAAGCAACAGTTAATGGCGAGCAGGTATTCCACGAAACTGATACGTTCGATACCTTTATGGAATCGTCTTGGTACTACGCACGTTACTGTAGCCCACGTTACGATGAAGGCATGCTAGAGCCAGGTGCAGCTAACTACTGGTTGCCTGTAAACCAATATATCGGTGGTATTGAGCATGCAATTTTGCATTTACTTTACGCACGTTTCTTCCACAAATTATTACGTGACTTTGGCCTAGTTAATTCAGATGAGCCTTTTGAGCGCTTACTTTGTCAGGGCATGGTATTAGCTGAAACTTATTTCCGTAAAGACGAAAAAGGCGGCGATATCTGGATTTCGCCAAGCGATGTTGAAAACGAAAAAGACGATAAAGGTCGTATCGTTAAAGCATGGCACAAAGACGATGGTCAACCAGTTGAATCAGCTGGTATGAGCAAAATGTCTAAGTCTAAAAATAACGGTATTGATCCGCAAACGGTTATTAACCAATACGGTGCTGATACAGTTCGTTTATTTATGATGTTTACAGCGCCACCAGAGCAAACACTAGAATGGTCTGATTCAGGTGTTGAAGGTGCGCATCGCTTTATTAAGCGTGTATGGAAATACGCGGCCGAAGTAATGGCAAATGAGCGTACAACGCTTGATGCAGCATCACTTTCAAACGAGCAAAAAGTACTTCGTCGTGAACTGCACAAAGCCATTGCTAAAGTGTCTGATGATTTAGATCGTCGTCAAACATTTAATACTGCAATTGCAGCGGTAATGGAGCTATTAAACAAACTCGTTAAAGCACCATTAAACGACAGCAACGATATTGCGATTGGCTATGAAGCGCTTGAAGCAATGATCATCATGCTTTCACCAATTACGCCACACGTATGTCATGAGCTTTGGTTAAGCTTAGGTAAAGACGGTGATGTAGTTGATGCACCATGGCCAGCAGTTGATCAATCAGCAATGGTTGAAGACGAAAAGCTAGTTGTTGTACAAGTTAACGGTAAAGTACGCGGTAAAATTACTGTTGCTGCTGATGCAGACCAAGAAGCAGTTGAAAAAGCAGCGTTCTCTGAGCCAAATGTGACTAAGT
The DNA here is from genome assembly GCF_041629635.1 of Pseudoalteromonas sp. Lineage (GTDB taxonomy): Bacteria > Pseudomonadota > Gammaproteobacteria > Enterobacterales > Alteromonadaceae > Pseudoalteromonas. The sequence goes on from NZ_JBFKMX010000098.1 coordinate 13,082, forward strand.
TCACTGATGGTTTAACTATCCGTAAAGTTATCTTTATTAAAGGTAAATTACTAAACGTGGTTGCGAACTAATGTTTGCACCACGCCTTTTACAAAACACAGCATTATTGCTGTGTTTTGTATTACTCGTTGGCTGCGGTTTTAAACTGCGTACCGCATCTGTGTTACCAAAAGATTTACAAAATCTCGTGGTGACTGCAAACAATCCTGATTCGCAACTTTATGCCGAGCTGCAAAAAAGCTTAGCATTAAGTAATATCAATACAACAGATGAATCACACGCAAGTGCTGAACTCAAACTGCTAAATGATTCATTGACGCGACGCACTTTAAGTTTGTTTCCAAATGGTCAGGTTGCTGAACATGAGCTTATTTATACCGTTCGCTATCAACTCATCCGCGACCAACAAAAACCAATTACCAACAGTTTCGAGCTCACCCGTAATTATCAGGATGACCCAGACAATGCACTGGCAAAATCGCGCGAAATGGAGCTTATTTTAAGCGAGTTACGAACGCAGGCGAGCAACCTGATTATCCGTCAACTTGGGCAGTATTAATGCGCATTTACCCAAATCAAGTAGCAAGTAATTTAAAACAAGGCTTAGCACCTTTTTACTTACTGTTTGGTGAAGAAGCATTTTTACTAAATTTGGCAGCCACTCAGATAAAATCAGCAGCGAAGTCGCAAGGCTTTGATGAAATAATCCGTTTTGCTGTATCGCCGCAGTTTGACTGGCAAGAAGTGTTACAAGAATACGCCAGCTTATCACTCTTC
>NZ_JBFKMX010000099.1:0-13792 GCF_041629635.1 Pseudoalteromonas sp.
CCTAATTTATCTTTGTCTAATTCATCCATTGCACCGATTAGTTGATTAATCGGTTGTGTAATTTTATTGGTAAGCCAAAGTGCTAATAACAGTGCCATTGCTGATGAAATCGCAATGCTCCAGAGAATTAAATGGGTGAAACGCTCAAAACTCGAACTGTCTGTCAGGTATTCGGTTGAAATTTGATGATGTAACTGCATATTATCGAGATTTTCAACCGCCATAAACACCGCTTCGATTTGTTCGGCATTTTTGCTAAAAATTTCAATACTGCGCTCGTTATCTTGGTCGAGCACAATTTGTCGTTTTACAACGGTAGTGCTACCGTCTGATGTTTCAGATCCACTTGACCCATGACTATCATTTTCGGCGCTTATATGAAATTCAAATTTAACTTCTTTGTTGTTGCCATCGTTAGGTGCAATTTCAACTAATTTTTTGCGTACTTTGTCTTTTGTAGTCGTTAAAATCTTTTCAGTTAAGCGTTCACTTTGATCAACAATTTCATTTTCAATTTGTTGTTTAAAATAAATCGTCAGAGCCGTTTGCACTAATGCGACACTTGCAAACAAAAACACCAACGTAATGATTAATAGTTTTCGAATACTCAAAAAGCCATTCCTTAGGTTAAAAGTGTAACAATCTTCATTACAAACTTTGTACCATAATACTTGCATTCATTTAAGCTGTTATAACACATTGAAAATTAGCTGATAATTTTTAAAAGACAAAAAAGTAATAGAAGAAGTTAATTGTTTCCAAGTTGATATATCCCGATATCAGGAGATTAGTAACCTCATATCAGTATCTATTTCAAGATGCCTCATCAAGAATTTTTATAAATTACAATAAAATCAATGTATTAAAAATTGGCATGGTATTTCCAATAGGCTTGGTTGTAACGATTTAACACAACCATAGAATAAGGAATTCATTATGTTACTGAAAAAAACACTGCTATTACCTGTTATTGCAACATTAACCTTTGCAGGTGCGACAGCTATTGCTGGTGAACAAGAAAAGAAAGTAAAAGTTGTTGAAATGAAAACAGACATAGAACTTGTTTCTGCTGATGCAGATCACGCGCCAATCAAATTGGTATTTGACGGTAAGCCAAGTGAAGAAGAAATTGAAAAGGCAATTGCTGATTTATCACCTGAAAAGCAAGAAAAAATCCGTAAAATTGTTAAAAACTTAAATGTTGAACACAGTGATGATGGCGTAAAAGTCTTTGCCTTTAAAACGGGTGATTCAGATGTTGAAAAGCATATCGAAATTCATTCAGATGCAGAGTTTTCAACAACCGAAGGCGACAATGTGTTTGTGATGAGTGATGGCACTAAACATGCACAAGTATTTAAGTTTAAATTTGAAGGTGAAGAAGGTGATGGTGCGTTCAAAGCAATTAAGCATTTACTTGAGTCAAGCGAGTTAACACCGACTCAGATAGTTGAGCTGCAAAACATTTTAAGTCAAAAATAATCGAAATATCACCTCAAATGAAGCCAAACAGTGTTAACAACATTTGGCTTTGTTTCTTCCATAATTTCATAACTTACTGAATTTATAAGTTTTATTTTATGTAACAACTCACCTCTTGCTTATTAAGTTGTATCACGCTTTTTTCGTATATTAATACTACATTGTAGAATTAATTGGACGTATCAATTTATTTATTCTACATTGTGATAAAAATAGTCATTAGTATCATTATGCAAGAAAAATATTTGGGCGAGTTTGAGCAAATGGTAATGCTCGCCATTTTAAAATTAGCTGACAATGCCTATGGTGTTTCAATTCGTGAATTATTAATAGATGCAATTGGACGCGATGTGAGTGTGGGAGCGCTTTATACCACGTTAGAGCGACTCGAGAAAAAAGGGTTGTTAACCAGCTCGCAGGGAGAAGCAATAGCACAGCGCGGCGGTCGTGCCAAAAAATTTTATGTCGTATCAGGGCAGGGAAAGCAAGCATTAAACCGCTCTAAAAATGCGTTAGAAACACTTTGGCAGGGTATCCAGCTAAAGCATAAGGCGCTTTATGCATAATTCAGCTCCACTCAAACAACCTGAAGGTGAGGCACTGTCAAAAGTGCTTGCGAACAAATTATTAGCGTGGTCACTGCCTGAATCACTGGTTGATGCAGTGATTGGCGATCTTGAAGAAACGTATTTATTAAAACAACAACAAGGGCAGGCAAGTATTGTTCTTCAATACTGGTATTGGCAGCAAACGCTGAATCTTGCATACCGTTTTATGCCGACAACACAACGAGGGTTAATTATGTTTATTCTGAGCTTAGTAGTATTTCTATCTATGATGGTATTTGGCATGGTGATGGGCGCAGATGTTTATGCGTTTATTGATGTACCATCAGCCATGCTGGTGTTTCCACCGGCCATTTTCTTTGCTATTGCCGCCACCTCTTGGCATGATTTTCTGTTTGCTTTTGGCTGTGTTGTTAGTGAAAAAGGACAATTTAGTGAGCGTCAATTGATACAATCAAAACGTGTTTTTGCTGTGCTTGGCAATGTGGCTATTGGGTGTGGTGGTATTACTACACTGATTGGTTGGGTTGCCATAGGATCAAATATTAGTGCTGAAGAGTTCAGCAGTATTATCGGCCCGGCGTTTGCAGTATCAATTTTAACCCTTTACTACGGTGCTATTTTAAAAATGATTTGTTATGTAGCCGAGCAGCGCATCGCATCAAAAATGCTGGATGAATAAGTAATAAATCCAAGCAACAAAAAAGCCCGTAATTTTCAAATTACGGGCTTTTTGAATTTAATTTATGGATAGTAGGCTAAGTAATTATTCACAAAGCGAAACAAAGCTAAACCTTAGGTCTCCCTTGCTTTATACGATTGTGGGGTTAGATGGACACTTGATAGCCTAAAGATTTTATTGCTTGAATTGTGTCAAAAACCACTTTGTTTTTAGCAGATTTATTAGCTTGTATTATTACAGTAACAGATTCACAAGACTGGCTAACTAATTGATGCTTTGAACGAAGCAAACTCTCAGAAAATTGTGAGCTACCAATAGTTACTTGATTTTCTTTTGAGATAGAAACCCAAATACTACCACTGGAAGCTGTACCAGTGCATGTCACGATGTCAGTTGTTTTTTTGTGACAACCGAAAACTCCAATTAGGACTAATGATAAAAAACAGAGTTGGAATTTTTTCACTTACTTTCCTTGTAACCCTGACAAGTTAATTTACTTTTTTTCTGCCAGAAAATGCATGTGAAAGTGTCATGCCATCCACTAAATCAAGTTCACCACCTACAGGTACACCGTGTGCAATACGTGATGCACTGACATTCTGTTTGGCACAGATATCGGCAATGTAATGGGCTGTTGTTTCACCTTCCACAGTAGGGTTTGTCGCTAAAATCACTTCTTCGATGGTGCCTGATTTAAGCTGTTGCTCAAAAATATCAAGGCCAAGCTCCATAGGGCCAATGCCATCAAGGGGTGATAAATGTCCCATTAACACAAAATATCGGCCTTGAAACTGACCAGTTTGTTCAATTGCAAGAATATCTGTTGGTGATTCCACAACACACATTAGCCCTGAATCTTGACGTTTTGCACTTAAACAAATATCGCATTGTTCGGTTTCACAAAAAGTGCGACAGCTTTTACAGTGTCCAACATTTTCCATTGCAAAGGTCAGGCTTTGGCCTAATTGACGACCACCATCACGATCATGCTCTAATAAGTGAAACGCAATACGTTGAGCTGATTTTGGTCCGATCCCAGGTAAGCATCTTAATGCTTCCACAAGTTGGCTAACGCCAGAAGTTAATTTCATACGGAGTTTGTATTTTCCAATTTTGCTATAACATACACTAAGTTACTAAATGAGCCAATTACTCAAAACTGAGATTGCTAGGTTTAATCAATAGGTGCGTATTGCGTTGAACAGGCTCATATACATATTCAATATGCGGATTGCGTAACCAAAGTTTGCCTTTGCTTACTAATAAAGCACCAAATGATATAATTGCAGCGTTTTCGTCAATGGGGAGAGTTACTTCAATATCTTGCCAATCACTTGTTCCGCCGCTACTTGCGTAGCGCAAATTATCAAATGCTAATGGGTTGGTGTCTTTATCTTCAATACGCATCCATATACTCGCTACCGATTTAACAAACTGATGTTTCATCTGAGCTCGAAATTTGATTCCTTTTACATTTAACTTTAATGGGTTAGTGGCATTGAAGTTATAACGCTTTAACACTACGCCAAGATCAGGTGCATCAATTAAACTTTCAAGTAGTAATGCATTATCTTCATTACTGGCTTGATATTCACCATCAAGTGTATCACTTATGAACCAGGTCGAGAGAGCAATAATTTGTGCACCCAAAGTAAACCCATCAACAGGCTCGGTGTTGTAACCAACGATATTTAAATACTTGGTACGCTCAGCACTGGGCGCTTCATCTTTTGGCAAGGTGTAGCTGATGGGATAGCTAATATCTGTTGCATTATCAGGTGCTAACTTAATTTCAAAATTATCAAACCAAACTTGCCCTGAGCCATGCAAAAAACCCGAATAAGAAAGTGCAGAGGAATTGGCTGGAATATCAGCAATAATGGAAAACTGTTGCCATTCTAAGTCACTATTTGTGCCATTGAACTTTACATCAGCGCGTCGAATTATGTCATCATCGTCGAGTATATCAAGCATCAAGGTAACGTCACCAGCAAGATTACTGGCTTTGAAGTAGCCTGAAAACTCTATTTTTTTACTATGAAAACTTTGTGCCTTGATTGATTGCCTTACAGCTGCAACACCGTTTTGACTTGGAAGCTTATTAACGATAAATAAGCTTTTTTTCCCATCAACCACTTCTTTATCAGACAACCCAAAGCGATAGATTTCATTTGGATAAGCAGAAAAGTGCCAATCTTTAAGATCAGGCTTTTCTTCTATAGATAAAATGTGATGATTTGATAAAAAATCAAAATGACTTAACTGCACACTGCGGTCGTGAATTGCTGAATAAATGAAAGCGGTACAGCACAAAATTAATAAAAAACCGATGGTACGAAGAGCGATTGTCATTATTGTTATTTACTCAATGCAATTTAGCTTTCGATTGTAGCGAGAATAGGAACCATTTAAAACAACTCGACGTTTGTTTGCTGATTAATTCAACAAGCGCCTAAGAATTAAATTTTTTCCCTTGAAATCTAAAATCTCAACCTTATATAAGATTCAACATGGTTAAGAACGAAGATTTTGACGGAGTAATCAATGTCTGCCCAAAAAGAAACATTTGGTTTTCAAACCGAAGTAAAGCAATTATTACAGTTAATGATCCATTCTTTATATTCAAATAAAGAGATCTTTTTACGTGAACTTGTATCAAATGCCTCTGATGCAGCAGATAAGTTGCGATTCTTAGCGCTTGAAAATAATGACCTTTACGAAGGTAATGGTGAATTGCGCGTTCGCATCAGCGCCGATAAAGAAGCTAATACAGTGACTATCTCTGATAACGGCATCGGTATGACACGTGATGAAGTGATTAGCTCACTGGGTACCATTGCAAAATCAGGTACCGCTGAGTTTTTCCAAAATTTAACTGGCGACCAAGCACGTGACTCACAGCTGATAGGTCAATTTGGTGTTGGTTTTTATTCAGCGTTTATTGTTGCTGACAGTGTTACTGTGCGCACGCGTAAAGCAGGTGAAAGTGAGGCGACAGAATGGCATTCGAAAGGTGAGGGTGAATACACGCTAGCTGATATCGAAAAAGCAGAGCGCGGTACTGAAATTATCCTTCACTTACGTGATGATGAAAAAGAATTCCTTGAAGAGTACCGTTTACGTTCAATCGTAACTAAGTATTCGGATCACGTTTCAATTCCAGTTGAAATGTACACACCACCAACGGAAGAGTCTGAAGGTCCTGATGGTGAAAAAATTCCAGCAACACCAGGTGAATGGCAAGCAATTAACAAAGCAACCGCACTTTGGACACGCGATAAATCAGAGATTTCTGAAGAAGAGTACAAAGAATTCTACAAACATGTTGGCCACGACTGGGAAGAGCCACTAACGTGGGCTCACAACAAAGTTGAAGGTAAAACAGAGTACACTAGCTTACTTTATATCCCGAAGAAAGCGCCATTTGATATGTGGAACCGCGACCGTCAACATGGTTTAAAACTGTATGTGCAACGCGTATTCATTATGGATGATGCTGAGCAGTTTATGCCTAACTACTTACGTTTTGTTAAAGGTCTATTGGATTCAAATGATCTACCACTTAACGTATCACGCGAAATTCTTCAGGATAACAAGGTAACGCAAGCGATTCGTAAAGGCTGTACTTCACGTGTGCTTAAAATGCTTGAGCGTATGGGCAAAAATAAGCCTGAAGAGTATCAAACATTCTGGAATGAATTTGGTCAAGTGATCAAAGAAGGTCCAGCGGAAGATATGGCAAATAAAGAAGCGATCGCGAAGTTACTTCGTTTTGCTTCGACAAATTCTGACCTTGAAACACAAAATGTATCACTTGAGCAATACATTGAGCGTATGAAAGAAGGTCAAGATAAAATCTACTATGTAGTAGCAGATAGCTTCCAAGCTGCGAAGAGCTCGCCACATCTTGAAATCTTTCGTAAGAAAGGCATCGAAGTACTGCTTCTTTCAGAGCGCGTTGATGAGTGGATGATGAGCCACTTAACAGAGTTTGATGGCAAACAACTAGCTTCTATAACTCGTGGTGATTTAGATCTTGGCAATTTAGATGATGAAGAAAGCAAAAAAGAGCAAGAAGCATCTGAAAAAGAAGTAGAAGGCTTAATTGAGCGCGTTAAAACAGTGTTAGGCGACAAAGTAAAAGAAGTTCGCTTTACCCACCGTTTAACTGATTCGCCAGCCTGTGTTGTTGCTGATGAGCACGATATGAGCTCACAAATGCAAAAGCTGATGGAGCAAATTGGTCAAAAAGCACCAGAAACAAAACCGGTATTTGAATTAAACCCTGAGCACCAATTAGTGAAACATCTCAACAATGTTCAGGATGAAGATAATTTTGCACAATGGGCTGATGTGTTACTCGACCAAGCATTACTAGCTGAGCGTGGTAGCTTAAAAGACCCAGCTGGCTTTGTATCTCGCTTAAACAAACTGATGTTAGATTTAAGCAAGTAACCAGTTTTAAGTTAAAAGAAAAGGGCGCCTAGCGCCCTTTTTTATTAAATAAACTTCATCTTATGTAGTTTATTGCTCAGTTGTTTCACTTACGTTTGGCTCAATATGTTTATGTTGCTTTATCACAGACCAAGCTTCAAACATAACTAACACGCACACTACAAGTACAATAATATCAAGGCTTACAAGTAACCAGTTGCCAGCATTGTAGTATTCTTGCAGCTTAAGAATACCCGCTAAAAATGCCATCACTAAGACAAATAGCATTGGCACTAAGGTATAACGGGCAGGGCGTCCCATCTTAATCAGCATCACAGAGATAACCAATAAGGTAAGGCTTGCTAAAATTTGATTTGTGGAACCAAACAATGGCCAAATGATCATGCCGCCTGAGCCTGACGAACCGCCAGCACCAAAGGCCAATAGTAAACAACAAGCAACAGCAATTAGGGTTGCAATAATGCCATTTCTAAATGCACTGATTTGGTAAATTTCACCCCATTCTTGAATGATATAGCGTTGTAGCCTAACGCCAGAGTCCATTGTGGTACCGGCAAATAAAACTACCATTACTGCAAGTAATGTGGAGGCAAGTTCTGCTGGAATGCCCCAGCCTTGATAAATCAGGTTAGAACCACCTTGAATAAACGCACCAACGCTGCCTGCACCAAGGTGACTGTAAACTTCGTGCCATTCCTGTGGACTCATTGCAAGCGTTACGCCACTGACTGCAACAATAGTAATAAGCGCAAGTGAACCTTCGCCTACCGCGCCTAAATAGCCTACAAAGCGGGCATCGGTGTCTTTATCTAATTGCTTAGAACTTGTACCGCTCGACACAATACCGTGGAAGCCAGACACTGCACCACAGGCGATGGTGACAAACAGCAGCGGAATAATACTTGGAGTCGACTCAGCAACTTCGCTATTAAAAGCAGGCGCTGTGATGTCTGGCATAAACATAAATACCGCGCCGTAAAGTAGGATTAAGCCAACTAATAGTTGCACGCCATTAATAAAGTCACGTGGTTGCAGTAACGCCCAAACAGGTAAAAGAGATGCGATTGCGGCGTAAACAAATAGCAAGATAATCCAATTAGCTTTATCGCTTAAACCAAACATTTCTTTTGGTAATGCCATAGGCATTTCACTGCCGGCATACACTGTGAGGTAAAGCGCTATAACACCCAACACACAAAGGAACACAAGGTTAAAATTACGGCGAAGTAACTGACCTATAATTAAGGCAAATACAATTGCAGCCCACGCAGGTAAAACCGCAGTTGGTTGGCTAACAAATGAGTTTGCGATAACCACACCAAACACCGCGTTTACCATCAGTAGTACTAAAAACACCACTATCATAAACAGTGCGCGGGTGCGTTTACCGATCACCTCTTCAGACAACGCGCCAATCGATTTTCCTTTATGACGACTACTTGCCCAAAGTGCGCCCATATCGTGAACGCCGGCAAAGAAAATGGTGCCTAATACAACCCAAATAACTGCAGGTACCCAGCCCCAATAAACAGCAATGGCAGGGCCAACAATTGGCGCAGCACCTGCAACAGAGGTAAAATGATGACCCCAAAGTACGACTTTTTTGGTGGGAACAAAATCAACGCCATCGTTAATTTGATGTGCAGGGGTAATGTATTTATCGTCCATTTGAAAAATACGCGAGGCGATGAATTTTGAATAGACAAACCAGCCAAACAACATGCCGATAATGCCCAGTAACACTATAAACACGGATTGCATATAAGTTCCTTGTTATTGATTTTTATTTAATCCAAATTCCAGCTTAAAGGAGCTGCATATAAAAGCAAGCGAGAACACCTCGACTTTGGCATTAGTTAGACGATTTAGTTGTGAACTTAATCAGCCAAATGAGGATTGTGTCACAGTAATTAAACAAAGATTAAACTTTTGGCTAATCACTATTGAGAATCAGTTGTCACTATGAAAGAATCCACACAATTAAAAAACATCTTGAGGAAAGGTCATGCGCATTATTCTTTTAGGAGCGCCAGGTGCAGGTAAAGGTACACAAGCACAATTTTTAATGGATAAGTACGGTATCCCACAAATTTCGACAGGCGACATGTTACGTGCTGCGATTAAAGAGGGCACACCACTTGGTCTTGAAGCTAAAAAGGTAATGGACGCAGGTCAACTTGTATCTGATGAAATCATCATTGGTCTTGTTAAAGAGCGAGTTGCAAAAGCTGATTGCGAAAACGGATTCTTATTAGACGGTTTCCCGCGCACAATTCCTCAAGCGGACGCAATGAAAGAAAATGGCATTACAGTTGATCACTGTATTGAGTTTGATGTTGCTGATGAAATCATCGTAGAGCGTATGGGCGGCCGTCGTGTTCACCCAGGTTCTGGTCGAGTTTATCATGTTGTTTACAACCCGCCTAAAACGGAAGGTAAAGATGACGTAACCGGTGAAGACTTAATCATTCGTGATGACGATGTTGAAGAGACAGTGCGTAAGCGTTTAGCAATTTACCATGAGCAAACTAAGCCGTTAGTTGATTACTACCGTGCAGAAGCTGATGCAGGTAATACTCAGTACCACAAACTAGATGGTACGCAAGCAGTTGAAGCGGTAAGTGCACAGCTTGCTGAATTACTTGGTTAATCTGACTAAGCACAAAAAAAACCGCCCATTGGCGGTTTTTTTGTGTCTATTTTTTAAAGCTTTTTCAGTGCAGCTTCTACCGAAATATAATCGGGCTCTTTGGCAAGGTTAGTCACCAGTTGCTTATAAACCACGTTATGCTCTTTATCTAAAATGATAACACTGCGCGCAAGTAATCCCATGTCCTCAATCAAAAGACCATAGTTTTCAGCGAATTCGCGCCATACTGCATCCGATAAAGTGTGTATTTGTGTGATGTTTTCAGTTTTACAAAAACGACTTTGTGCAAACGGCAAATCCATACTGATGGTAAGCATTACTACATCACTGTAGTTATTGGCAATTTTATCGTTAAAGTGCTTTGTTTGAAGACTGCAGATACCAGTGTCTAGACTTGGTACTGTACTGACTAAGACCGCTTTGCCTGCAAAGTCGCTTAATGACACTGGCGCAAATTTATTGTTTGCAGCTTTAAAGTTTGGCGCTGGTTGACCAAGTTCAACAGGTTTACCGCGCAAAGTCAGCTTATTGTTATTGGCTGATATTTTGCCTGAATCTACTTGGTTCACAGGAAATTGGTATTGTTCAGCTGATACATTCAATGCAAAAGCAGAAGCAGTTAGTAAACCAGTTAAGGTGATCATTTTTTTTAATATCATAATTTTTAAATACACAGCGGCTAAAAGTTTAGTTAATTTAGCATAAGCCTAAACTGTTGATAAAGCGATAGTAATGGATACTCAACAGCAATATAGTAAAAGAGGTACAACCATTGGCTAAATTGTGAAGATTCAGCTATTTTGTGAACTATTATTTTGAAATTTGTTACAATTTTTAGCACAATAGTTGTAGTTTCCATGCAGTGCTAGTGAAATCGAACTTCCTGCTCTAAACTTAAAAAGACTAATAATAAGAGTGATAGTATGGCTACCCCAGTTTTAATATGCGATGACTCACGTTTAGCGCGGCGACAACTTGCTCGCTCTTTACCTGACGATTGGGACATACAAATCGAATACGCTGAAAATGGACTTCACTGCTTAGAGCAAATAAAAGCGATTCAACCGGAAATTTTGTTCCTTGATTTAAATATGCCCCAAATGGATGGCTACGAAGTGCTGCAAGCAATTCAAAAGCAAAATTTACATGTCTTAGTTGTTGTGGTGTCTGGTGACATTCAGCCCACAGCCAAAGAACGTGTTATGGCATTAGGTGCAATCGACTTTATTAAGAAACCGTGTGATGCCGCTAAGCTCGCAGAAATCATTGAAAAACATGGCATCAAAGACAAAGCCATGCGAGAACGCCTGCAGCATTCGCTAGGTGAACAACTCGATCCAGAATTACGCGATATTTATCAAGAGATCACCAACGTTGCTATGGGGCAAGCAGGTAATTTACTTGCGCGTTTACTTAATGTGTTTGTTGAATTGCCAATCCCGAATGTCAATGTTTTGGAAGTAAATGAACTTTCCATGGCACTACAATCAATCGATACTAACGCATCGACATCGGGCGTGTGTCAAGGGTTTATTGGTGGGGGTGTTTCAGGGGAAGCCTTATTATTACTGAATGATTCAAGCTTTGTCGAAATTGCTTCACTGATGAATTATGAAGGTGAGCTCAATCAAAAAGTAGAACTAGAACTCCTGATGGATGTTGGTAATATTCTGATAGGTGCAGTGTTAACAGGGCTTGCCAAACAACTCGATATGCATTTTAGCCAAGGACACCCTGTGGTAATGGGGCAACATTGTAATGTGGCTGATTTGGTTAGTACCAATCAAGATAGATGGCAACGTACTTTAGCAATTGAGATAAGTTATGGTATTGAAAACCATAATATAAATTGTGATTTAATGCTGTTATTCACGGAAGACTCATTAAAAACACTTAAGTTTAAAACTCAATATTTATTAGAAGACTAACACTATGAGCGTAGACTTTGAACTCAATGAAATTCACTGGATGATGGATATGTTTAACACCATCGACGTTGGCCTTGTGGTGTTAGACCGAAAGTATAATATTTGCGTTTGGAATGGCTTTATGGAAGCGCATTCTGGCTTATTACCCAGTGCAGTAAAAGGCAAAGACGTATTTGACGCATTTCCAGGTATTGATGAGGCATGGTTTCGTTCAAAAGCGGAATCGGTATTTGTGCTAAAAACCCGTTCTTTTACTATTTGGGAACAACATCCGTATATTTTTAAGTTTAAAAATTATCGCCCAATCACAGGTAAAGCGGATTATATGTATCAAAACGGTACGTTGATCCCACTAACCAACACCACAGGTGAAGTATCCCATCTGTGTGTGATTATTTACGATGTGACGGATGAAGCAGTCAACAAACTGGAACTAGAACAAGCCAATGCAAAATTAGAAGAGCTCAGTCGTGTAGACAGACTCACAAACCTGTATAACCGCGGTTTTTGGGAAGAAAGTTTTGCGAAAGAGTTTAAGCGTCAACAACGCAGTCATAACAAAAGCTGTTTGTTAATGTTTGATATTGATCACTTTAAAAAGATCAATGATTTATATGGACATCCGGGTGGCGATGCGGCGCTATGTTTTGTTTCGCAAACATTAAAAAATGTACTTCGAGAATCGGATGTGGCAGGTCGTTACGGTGGCGAAGAGTTTGCAGTAACACTGGTTGATACCGACATCGAAGGGGCAAAGGTATTTGCCGAGCGACTAAGGAAAACAATCGAACAAGCCGTTATTCATTATGAAGAGTCTGAAATTACACTGACTATCAGTATTGGTATTGCGCAGTTTGATGGCAAGTACACAAAGTACGAGCAGTGGATTGAAGATGCGGATAAAGCGCTTTATCGCTCTAAAGAAACAGGGCGTAATACAGTAAGTGTTGCTTAAAAAACAGTAAGCGCTTTTTCAGCGCTTACTCGTCATGTTTTCTCTTTAATTAGTCGGCGAGAATCCCCCAGCCATCGCCATAACCATTTAATGGGTTGGCTACCGATTCTAAATAATTTTCCATATCAGTGATCAGCTGATGGTCTGGTACCATTTCAATACTAACTAGTACTTCGAACACGCCTGTATCTGCACATTTTTGCTGTTTAGTCGCTGGTGCTAAATCATCTTCACTAATTACTTTTGCGAATTTGTCAGCATCACCTTGTGTTTCAAACAAAATGAAAAAGTCCAGTGTATGTATTTTGCTTAAATCGACACCTTCTTGGTGCATCTCAGCTAAAATTTGACCGTTATCGTCAGTTGGAAAGTCCATTAAGGTACTCATATAGTAATTTATAGCGCTAAGTTTACTGTGTGCGTTTAGCTGGGTAAATATGTAATCGCGAATGTTTTTGTTTATTAGCGCAATTTGTCGGGTTAGAATAATTTACCTTTTCTAAAACTTGAGTTTAACTTGTTACGCTACCTTGTTTTTTTTGCTGTTATTTTTTGGAGCATATCAGGTTTTGCAGCGCAAACAGTGTCAAGTATCACTGTAAAAGCAAACGATGAAGCCTTAAAGCGTAATGTCGAATTATACCTTAACGAGCTTAAGCAGCAGACGTTCTCTCCTAGTATTATCAAAAAAGCGAAGACACTTAGCCAAAATGCACTTAAACCTTTTGGTTATTATTTACCTCTTATTGACGTTAAAGCTGAAAATAACGACGGTAAAGTAAAGTTAGTTGTTATCGTAGAACCCAAACAGCAAACTAAAGTAAGTCAACTCGATATCCAAGTCTTTGGTGAGGCTAAAAATCAGCAAGCCGTCAATGAGCGCATTGCAAAGCTTGGTATTAAAGTCGGTGATGGGCTTAGTCATAGTGCATATGAAAAAGCCAAAGCCCTTATTAGTGCCACATTATTTGAAAATGGTTACTTTGATACAAAGTGGTTAAAACACGCCATTGAAGTGAGGCGTGGCACCTCATCATCCATCATTCGATTACATGTGGATTCGGGTATTCGCTA
>NZ_JBFKMX010000100.1:0-13775 GCF_041629635.1 Pseudoalteromonas sp.
ACAATCGTCACCAGCGTTATCTTTATTATTCTTACAGCGTGGTCAACTTATGTATTTTCTGCAGCTGGCGCGATTATAAAGTTACCATTAATGCGTTTAGCACTAACAATCATCACTTTTATTTATTTGTTGCGTGGAATTTCCGGTTTTTTCTTGATCAACTATTCGATGGGGCGAAGCCCTGAATTTTGGTTCTGGAGCTCAGCAATTTGCCTAACAATCGGTTTACTTCACCTTATTGGCCTAAAACAGCAGTGGGCAAATTTATAGCTTTTTATTTGATTGAAATAATTACAAAAAGGAATGTACTTTGTATCAGTTATATTATTATCCGCTTAATGCCAGTATGGCGCCACACTTTATGTTGGAAGCGTTAGCGGTTGAGTATCAGTTAATTAAAGTTGATAGGAAAAATAACCAGCAAAAATCAACTGAATATTTGGCACTTAATCCTGCAGGGCGCATTCCTACCTTAATTGATAACGGCAATGTGATTTTTGAAAGTCCTGCCATTTGTATTCATTTAGCTGAAAACCACCCAGATGCGAATCTTATCCCGCCATTAGGTGATAGTAATCGCCCGGTATTTTTCCAGTGGATAATGTACTTAACCAATACAGTTCAAGCTGAACTTATGGTGTATTTTTACCCTGAAAAACACACGCTGGAGCTTCAGCACACAACACAGATTATTCAGGCGCAAGAAGCACGCATTACTGAAATGCTCGCGCTACTTGATAAAGAGTTAACAAATAGAGATTACTTGGTTGGGCAAAGTGTGACGGCCTGTGATTTTTTCTTGTTTATGTTGTGTGTGTGGGCTGATGAATTTAAAAAGCCACCGCTCGCTTTTACTCATTTATCACGTTATTTAAAACAGCTTGCAAAGCATCCGGCTATACAAACCGTGTGTGAAAAGGAAAACTTAAGTTTGGCTGATTACCAATCGCTGTGAATTCCATAAAGTCGCTCAGTATTACAAAACTAAGCGACTTATCACTGTGGCTATTCTTCTTTTGTTAAAAGCCCCATTAACCCCACCAAGGCCGCAAAGAGAACACCAGCTACAGGCCAAATAATCCAAGTAACGCCCCAGTTCATTGTCCATAAACTCCACGCCAAGAAAATAGCGAGTACCATTGGCCAGTAAAAGGGCGCTAGTTTGATCGCATTGCGTTCGTTTTGAGTAAGTTCTCGGTTTTTATCGCCCTCGTTCAAAATATGCTTATATGCTTCGAACTCGCTTGATGTTGGGATAATTATCCAAAGGCCCAGCGTGACTAAAAATAATAATACCGCGAGCATTAGTAAGGTGAGATCAGCGCGACCAATCAACATCACAACAAGCAGTAAAGGGACAGTGCTACAAATAAACAAGGTAACCGCGAGCGATACTTTATTGTTGTAGCTGGGTGTAAACGCATCGAGTTTTTCGCTAATTGCACTGTGTACACCGTACATTAGCTCAAACTTATTCTTTTCTATGAATGTAAGGTTGCGCTTAAATCCATTAGTTTGAATTACCAGCCTTACACCTGCTGCAACCATTAAAAATATAGAAATTATGCCCATCACCGTTGCCACTTTTTTATCTAATGCAACACTTACGGTGTTTGATAATGCTAATAAGAAAAATAATGGTACGGCTGAGCAAACAAAAAATGCAACGCCTTTTGCTGTGAGTATCGCTTGCTCTTTTTTCGCCTTGATATAGTCCAAAGCTTGCTCAAGACTTACTTGATTAACCTCGTTGTTGTCTTGCTCTGTTAAATGCTCTACCGCTTCAATTTCATCTTTTAATAAGAAGTCAGTTGAGACATTAAATAGCTCGGTCAATTTAATTATTTTATTTAAATCAGGAATGCTGTTGGTGCTTTCCCATTTGGAAACCGACTGGCGTGAAACACCCATTTTTTCGGCTAATTCTTCTTGTGACCAGCCTAGTTGCTTTCGGCATTTTATAATTTTCTCTGATAGGATCATTTTATTTTACTCTGTTTGTGAACTTGCCTTCAGATTAGTAATAACGGTGGTTGCACACTAGCAAGCTGGCGTGGAATCTTGTCAACTGGCAGTTGCATTTGTCCTTTTATAAAAGGAAATAGAAGTCTCATGATACTCTAAGTGTGCTAAGTCTATTGCTATTTATTTTAACGCTGGTGAGAAAAAATTTGCAGCTTAATTAGTCTTATGTATTACTGTGATATTATTTGATTTTGTTATTCAAAACCCACGAAGTGATTTAAAATCAATCATTTGATGCTGTTGATTCTAATTTTCCCATCAGTTTTAATGTAAATTCTTTTGCTATAATATATAAACTGATAAGTTTTACATCTAAATCATTTTTTCTGGATTAATAATGGATTGGCTCGCGGAAGAATCCGAACAAATCACTAATATTCGCAAACCATGGAAAGTGGTTATTGTTGATGACGACCTAGAGGTACATAAAGCTACTAAATTGGCAATGAAGTCATTTGAATTTATGGGCCGTAAACTTGATTTTCTGAGCGTATACAGTGGTGCTGAAGCAAAAATATTGCTTAGAGAGCATCATGATATAGCTGTTATTTTACTTGATGTCGTAATGGAAACAGACGATGCGGGATTAAAGCTGGTTAATTTTATTCGAAAGGAGTTGGGTAATTCTGATACGCGGATTGTTTTAAGAACGGGTCAAGCAGGGTTCGCGCCTGAGAGAGAAGTTGTTAAAAACTATGATATTGATGGCTATAAAGCAAAAACAGAGATTACCATAGATAGCCTTCATCATTTATTTTATGTTGCACTTCGCTCCTACCGTGATATTGCCCGTTTGGGCAGCTACAAAAATGCGCTTAAAGCCCTACTTAACTCAGTACTAAAAGTTGACCGCTTTAATGATATCGAATCATTTTCCGTAAATTTACTAACTTATTTAACTGATGTCCTTGATGCTTATGAAGCAGAGCTTGTGATTAATAAACGTAAGGCATCAGTGATCAACATTAAAAGTACCAACACTACGCTTATTAATGCGCAAGCTGCAAGCTCATCAATAATTGACATGCCAGCGTTTATTGACGCTGTGACATCAGCTAAAGATATTGTTTATCAAGGTAACTTTGCGGGGATTTATTACCAGTATGATGATACTGAAGCAGTAGTTGTATTGGAGGTTGATACCGAGCTTGATAGAAATGCAATTGAATTGGTCGAAATTTTTACTGAGCACGTATGTGCTTTAGTTAATAAAGTTAAAGGAGTTGAATAATGCTCAACTTTAACATTGATAAAATTATTACCTCGCTAAAGTCGACTTACGGAAAAGATTTTTTAGATACCATAACAATGCAATTGCATCGCTCTATTGGTTCACAATTTACTTTTATTGCTAAGTTAGATATTGAGCGAAATGTATCGAAAACTATGTCATTAGTTGCAGGCGATGAATTTGCAGATAACTTTGAATATTCACTCGAACATACGCCTTGTGCCGATGTATCAGATGATTCTACTTGTATTTTTCCAAGTAAAATATGTAGTTTGTATCCTAAAGACCAACTTTTGGTTGATATGGGCATCGATGGTTACATTGGCTCACCATTGCATGACTCAATGGGAGCTGTTTTTGGGATTGTGGTGGCGCTTTACAATAAACCGATAAAAAATGCGCAAGACGTAGCATCACTTTTTGAACTGTTTGCTGGGCGTATTTCTGCTGAAATTGAACGTGCAGAAAAAGAAAAAGCACTGTTTGAGCTTAATCAATCGCTTGAGCAAAAAGTGGCTTATCGCACCTATGAGTTAGAAACAGCACTTATACGTCTAAAAAATTCGCAAAAACAACTGATTGAACAAGAAAAGCTAGCATCGTTAGGGCGCTTAGTGGCCGGGGTTGCGCATGAAGTAAATACGCCTTTGGGTGTGGCTATGCTTGGAAATTCCACAGTGTTATCTGGGATTCATGCTTTAGCAGCTAAATTGAACCAAGGTACGTTAAGTAAACATGACTTAGAAGAGTTTATTGATGATGCACAAGAAGCCAGTGAAGGTGTTGAGTTTAATTTAAATCGCGCGAGTGAGTTAGTGGTCAATTTTAAACAAATGGCCACTGACTTTCACTCAGATCCAAAGAGTGAAGTAAATCTAGTTGAATGGGTCAATTCTATTTCTACCAGCTTAAAGCCAATGCTTAAAAATGCTGGCATAAGGTTATACCTTGAGTTACCTAAAGAGGACTTAATAGTCACTTCGTTCCCTTCACGTTTGGCGCAGGTAGTTACCAATCTGGTATCAAACGCAATTAAGCATGCTTTTCCCAGCGCATTTGATGTGGCTGAAAAAAAGATTACTATCAAGCTAGCTGGTAATCCATTCAACTACACGTTAGAAGTTGTTGATAATGGCATTGGTATGGATGAAGATACCAAAGAGCATATACTTGATCCGTTTTTTACAACCGATCGCACTTCAGGTGGTATGGGACTGGGTATGAGTATTGTGCATAATTTGGTTACAGGCTCATTAAATGGGCAATTGCATATTGAAAGCAGGCAGTTTAAAGGTACCAAAGTGAGTATTCACTTTGATTCAACAAATGTCGATAAAAACCTTTTACAAGAGAGTTTTAAACGTGCGACAGCTGACCATTACCAGTTCTACACTAGGTTCCATGAAAAGCTGGTTAATTGCGATGCGGTAATTGCCCAGTTATTTGCGAGTGTTGATATGGCTCATCAGCAGTCCATGATCTTACAGTCAGTTAATCTAATGATTGAAAACCTCGGGCAATTTGATGTCTTTTTCAATCACAAAGAGACTCAAATGGTGATTGATAAGCACAAAAAAATGGGTATTGATATAAAACTGCTTACTCTTTGGAAAGATTGTTACATTGAAACACTTGCGGAATATGATAATGCATTTGATTCTATAACCGCCAATGCGTGGGAAAATATTTTAACCGAATATACCACACGTTTTTTATCGCAATTGAAATAAACTGATGTAGAGATGTTGTTTACCTAAAGCAAGCCAACAGTAAATGCGCATGTTTATTGCGGTTGTGCTTATTTTGCTATTTTTAGCTGCTTTTAAGCACAAAAAATCAGCAGGGTAAACAATCATTTCAGCATTAGGCTTTGCCAACTACAAAGATCAATTCCGTTCACATTGCAAATCACGATCATAAATTGCGTTGGTTTTCTGATAGTGTGCAGGGAGTAAAAAATTAAACCCCTGTTATTTGAAAAAGCCTTCGGATATGTCAGTTTTGTAGCTAGGCAATGAGACACCCGTTTTACCCAGTATCATTTCGGTTTTAGTATGCAGTATTCCTCAAAAGTGCAGGTTCTTTAGCAGGTTGAGGTTTGTTTTTTAGTTCTAAGCGATATTTTGGATAAGTTTGAATAAGATTCTCCACCAATCTAACTATATAAATTTCCAGTAAACATTTAATCGAACACCAAGTAGGGTTTGTTGGTATTTGTGTTGCTGAGTATCGTGAAGACCTACTCATTTTTGATAGCCTGAGTAAAAAGCGCAATGGACTAAAAGACAAACCGATAAATATTTGAGCTTAGTATACATCGTAAATACTCTAATTATGCAGGAAGTGATTTTAAAAAAGTCACAAAAAAATCATTTGAAGAGCTTTTACCGCGTTATATTTTTATCGGCATTGGTCTGGAGGTTCAAGGTTGATCTAACGAATAAAACACACTCTAGGCGTTACCTCTATTTGAAAAGTAACAAATGGTTAGTGGTTGGCGTAACAGAGTTCAAGTAGGTATATGCAAGGTTTTTATCGTACATTTTTTACAGTGATAAATGTTTAAATCGTGCTACCCACTTGCTGAGAAAGCAGGCACTTTGAATACTAGATAATTTGGTACCTATGGTGGTGCGATAGAGGTGTAAAATTTCCATACTTCAGCCAAGAACAATATGAGTAAAGATGCCAAAGCCAAATTTTAAGAGTGACTTTAAACTGCTAATTATCATCACTTTAGCGATACTCAGTGTGACTGAAAAGTTGCTTTTGCAGATTTCGTTGGCACTTGGACAGACGTCTCACAAAGAAATTAAAAGAGTTTACAACGCTTTTTAGACGGTCGCTCATGCAGTTTGATGTAATTGAGAAAAATCAAATATTACTTTTAAAAATCTTACGAAGACAAATGCTAAAAAGCACCGGCAATTTAAATATCAAAGACTACCTTCTGCTACAACAAAGTAAAATAAACAATCATTTTTCGCGATATCGGGACGCGTGGTGATCATAAACATATTTAAGCTTTTTTTAGTTGTTAATCTCTGTTGTTTGATACTAAAAAAAGTACTTATATTTGAGCCATCGTCCAGCATAACTTGCTCAAAACTATCTGATTTCATGTAACCCAAAAGTGTGCCAGCCTGAGTGACACCAAAGTTGTATTTTTCGATATTGGGCAAAATTGTTATATCTGCATACGGATTAGGCGAATCACCATACACTAAGTTAACGCCTTGCTTTAATTCAAAACGCCTTGGGTGTTTAAGGGTTTGCATAGAATGTTGTTGTTCAATGTTCTCAGAACTCAGTAAGTTAACTAAGCCTTGATAAACTGTTAAGTCAGCTTCTTCATCTTGGCATCCACCTCCTTCAATGGTGATAACAGGGCAATTAAAATCACACTCCATTAATGAACCGAGCGATATATCTGTAAGTATTTGTCGATAGCAAAAATAAGATGCAATAGCTAGATGTTGTTCTGAGGTTTCCGTTACCACTGCGAAAGCAGGACCGCTCCCGCTGGTATTGTGAATATCTAGCACAAATTCGGGGCCAAGCGAGGTTATGTAATCTTTAATAGATTCGGCAAGCTTACCTTGGACATCGTGATAAGGAGGAGAAAAACAGCGATTGAGATCGCGTTTTCCCGGTAACATACGGTGGCTAAACTCAGGCTCTGTCTTCGCTGCCGTCACAGAAGCCACGATAATTTGAGTATTAAACATGGGTTTAAAGCCCTGCTTAAACAACTGAAATAACGCTTTTATCCCAGAGGGTTCGTTACCGTGTAATAGGGTGGTGATGATGCGTGTTTTACCTGTTTTTCGACCTTTAAAATGAAAGACTGTCGGTCCCGAGAGTGAACGTAAGAATTCATGAACTGTAATATGGTTATCAACTTTATGATTATCAAACACATGTGAAAGGTTAATAGCTGTCATGAAATCACCTATACTGGCCAGTTAGCAACAGGTTGATTTTGTCCTGAGTGTTGACAATAACACTCTAACATCGCACTTAATGCTTGATCTTGAGATAGGTGTTTTAATAACTCTTGATATTTCTTCAGTTGCCATATTGCTCCATTTTGTCTTTGAACTAATCTTGCTTCGATAATCGCTAATAACATTTCAGTTTCGTTATTATTAACTTTCAACTCGTTAAGACCTTGCTTCGCTTTGTCCAATAAACTTAATGCAATATCTATAACATTCATTTCTATTAACTCAGTTTGCTCTAGTTCAGGCCAAACTAATTTAGCATTTAAGCCATGTTGTGCTGCACGGTAAAAATTGTAATCCGCATAACGAAATGGCATGCAGGTGATCAAGTTATCAATGGTATGAGAATAATACTGTGTTAAGCCAATCATGAAGGCGGCGTTTGCCATCATATCTTGGATGGTGGGACCTGCCGGCAAGCTACGAAATTCGATGCGAAAATGTGCGCTTTCTCCTGGTTGAAAGACTGCTCTATTCCAGTTCCAAATGGTGCCATGATGTAAGCATAATTCTGCAAATGGGCTTGCGCTACACAAAGGAATGATTGGCTTAAACAACCTAACATTTTCAGCAAACAACTCCCATGCATCATTTCGCACCCAACCATGACCGAAATTAACTCGTGCAGGCTGATGCCAATTGAGTTCGGTAGCTGCGCGGGCATCAATTGATTGCTTAAACAAGGCAACTCGGGTTTCATGCCAGAGCTTTTTCCCAAAAAGTAGAGGCGAATTGGCCGCAACTGCTGTAACTATGGGTGTTACAAGTTGTGCGGCATTAAACATGCTTTTAAAATTCGCACTCGGTACCTTTAAATGAACTTGGAACGAGGTGTTTGCTCCTTCTAATGTCACTTGTGGGCATTGCATTTTTAGTTCGTCACTACCGTGAATATCTATCTCAAAGTCATCACCTTTTAAGCTAGACAATTGCCTTGCAAGTACAAAATAACGTGGCAGTTCGGTCATATATTGCTGGTCGAGATGATGAGGTGTTAGCGTTGGTAAAATACCTATGGGAATTACATTGCCGTGATAGGCTTTTAAGTGTTTTTGCAGTCGCTTCAGCATATCGTCAAGCTCTTTTGCCATTTGACCAAATGGATTGCCACTGGCATTTACGGGGCTTAAATTAAACTCTAAATTATATTTATTAAGTTCTTCTTGAAGTTGCGAGTTTGCGATATCTGAAATTACTTGTTGATTGATAGGTAAAGGAGAAAGGTTTTCATCTACCAAATACATTTCAAGTTCCGCGCCAATTGACGGCTCGCCTTCGTTAGCGAGACCGTGATCAATTAAGTTTCGCAGCTCTGCCAGTTGCACTGCAAGTTTATTATTAAAACTACAGAAATCGTGGTCGGTAAAATGCGTCCGTTGAATATTCTGTCCCAAAATATGATCCCTTTAAATACATTACTTTAAAGGTAGCAGGGGCTTAATATTTTTCCTCTATCATTTACTTATTTTAACTTGAGTACTTTCCTTCAACTCTTAAGTAGCAATTTTCCTAACTTGTCTTTTTTTCAAAAACTTATGAGATACAAGATTAATGAACCGTTCCAGACTCACGATTAATGATAAACAAGGGTTTACTCGGGTTGTGAGTTATAACGTGCAAAGCGCAATGGATATCAAGCATCATCTCATAGTGTAGTGGCACATGATGTACCAATGTACCAAACCGAGGTCAACTCAAACAAATGACTAAACTTGCATAAGACGCATTTCATAAAAAAAGATGTACGGGTACTCGCTGACAAAGAGTACTTTAGCCAACTTGAGATAAAGTCCACAATTGAATTAGGTGCAGAGCCTGTCATGCCAAAGAAGGATACTTCTTCTTTAGAGCAAAAACATATTTAATCGTTTTTTATTTAAATATGATGCAGAAAAAGATATCTATGTCTGTCCCGCAGGTAATGAGTTGCAAAATCGAATGCAGGTATTTGAAAGTGGAAAATACCTTGATGTTTATTTTAACTGCATTGCTTATCGAGATTGTCCCGTTAGAAGCAAGCGCAAAAATCTAAAAGGCATCCTAGGTGAATACGAGGGTGGGTATTTGAAGAGTTAACAGAGCAAACAATTGAAAAGCTGGAAAATAACCACGAATTAATACTTCATAGAAAACAAACAGTAGAGCACCTATTTGGCACTATAAAACTCTGGATGGGAACTATGCATCTCCTTACTCGTAGGTTTAAAAATGTCAGTACCGAAATCAGCCTGCTTGTGCTGGCATATAATTTTAGAAGAATGTTAACGATTATTGGAGCTAGCGGCTTAAGCAAAGCGATTAGACTTGCGTTGCAATAGCAACTTCGCTCGCCTAAATAAAACGGCTATGCCGAGAAAAACCGTTAGAAACCATCTTCGATGGTTTCTAACGAAAAACACAGCTAACAAAATATACTCAAAATCAGTTTTTACACAGCCTGCGCTCATTACTGCCTATCTTCGTTTTAAAATGGGTAACACTTCTGCTATTTCGTTATCTAACATATCCAGAACACTAGCGAAGCTATGCTTAGGTAGCCAACCTAATTTGGCTTGTGCCGCTGAGGAGTCATAAACACGGTCTAAACTTGCTGGCAAAGGCCAGCCTCTTTGCTCAAACGCTATCGCTATTTCAGGGCACTTTTCCTTGATTACTGCACTTGCATTATTATAAAGGCTTTCGCAGTCATTGAGGTTAAATGGTGTAAAACCAGAAATAATAAAACGATTAAAACCGCTTAATCGTTTATCTATGGCACATGAGTGGGCATTTGCGACATCTCGCACATCTATACCGCGAGTAAGGCGATATACGGCCATTAAGTCTGCGGGTTCGGGGAAGCATCTAGACATTTGCAATACTGTAACTGGAAGAGTGAAAAGGTTTGAAATTTCATTCAATTTGTGTTCAGCAAGTATTTTACTTTTGTGGTATATAGACTTAGGTTGGGGCTTGATTTGCTCCGTTATCCAGCTCGTTTTACCTTCAGAAGATGAAGCATAACCATAAAGTGCGGTTGTACTGGTAAAGACAAAGTGCTTAATTCCCGCTTTGATCCCAGCTAAGGCCAGGTGTTCGGTTGCATTTACATTGACCGCTAAAAATTCTTCGTCAACCCTTAACCCAACATGTGGTGCATGAAGTGCTGCGGTATGAACAACTGCATCCACTCCTTCAAGGGCTTTAGAAATTAACTCGCCATCACCAATATCACCGACAAAGTCTACCGTTGAGCAAGGGGTTTTATCCAAGCCAACTACATCATGATCTTTCATCAATTTGATATAAATAGCACGCCCAACTCTTCCGGCAGAGCCTGTTACCAATATTTTCATTCTTTGTGCCTTTTACTATTTGAAATGCGTTGCAGCCATCGAAGTATTATTAGGTATGCTGATTATAATTGTCACTGAGTAAGCCATTCAAATTTATACTAGAGCGTGTTGAACTTTGCTGTATCTTTCTGCAGCAGTTTGTTTAGTATTTAGACAAGGTAGCGCGATTGTCGTGATTCTACATAAATGAGCGATAACACAGTATAAATGCTAAACAAGCGCTGCCAGTAGGGGCAACCTAAACCGTTATGCTCTTTGTTGTCACTTTTTGACTTACCCCACAAAGCATACAAAGCGACGCCGCGATCAAAGCGGTTTGAATTTGAACAGAACTTAGACCGCAAAAAATCAACACGATATAAAAAGAGCTTCAACGCACTTTCAGTGTTCAATTGTGACCTTGAGGATTGTTTTTAAGGTTCATTTCAGCTTTATTCAAGCCAAAAAACAAGCAAACCCTTCTGTGGATTTGGTATCTACTTGACTTAATTGATTAAATAAAATGCCGGCTTGGGTGCGCCTGTTTAGGCCAAGTTTACGTAAAATGATGGATACATGTAGTTTTACAGTAGTTTCTTTCCTCCTATGCGAGGCATAAATTGTTGTCAGTACATCACTAACTCTTTGACAGGTTTTAGTTGTTCTACCCGAGCTGCCATTCTAGCTATGGCTTGATTATAACCTTGCGGTGTTATGTCGTAAGCGCGACATAACGGAGCAAATTTTATTTCATTGTTTGATTTTGCATTTATGATAGTTCGAATATGTACTTTTTTCGCAAACCAGCGCCATACTCTTCATCCTTTATAATATTTTTTTAAATAAATCTGTTAATTCACGCTTGAGACCAATCTAATTTACCATGTTTGATTAGCCAAACCTGTACTGTACTACTAGCTTGGATACCATAATGCTGCTGGCTTGCTTGTAAGTGAAATCGCCTTATTCGACTTGTTCAAAAACGGCTAATTTAAAAGCGATGGAATAATCTCGTTGAGTAGGTCTGCTATTTGATTTCAATACACTCTCCAAATTAAGTTTGAAAATTATCAACATTATTTAGCATAGGTCATCTGCAAAATTAAAAGGAGCTGAGTACCTCCCCTTTTTATAAATTTCAGTTATCTAAATCGAGATGTCATAATTGTGATTATGACATTGATAATAATCACACCTAAAGAAGTACTACAATAGGCGAATTAATGTGTGATTTTAAAGCTAAGTATTGTGATTTATTGTGTTGTGGTGACATGAACTGGAGTTGAAATTGGATATTGAAATACTAGATAACCCTGAGCAAGAGCTGACGGATTACCTTACTGACAAAATTAGAGAGTTCAACTGGGCGAATTGGGAAGTGCAAGAAAGATTACCTTTGGCTGCGCAATTAAAAAGTGATTCGGGTGAGGTAATTGCTGGGGCTTCTGCTCGCACGTTTGGTGATTGGCTGTTGCTCGATATTTTATGGGTGTCGGAGGAGTTACGAGGTCAACAAGTCGGTACGCAATTGCTTAATAAGATTGAAACTGAGGCGAGAAAGCGAGGCTGTAAAAAATGTTTGCTAGATACGTTAAATTTTCAAGCGATGCCTTTCTATAAAAAACACGGCTATATCACTCAGTGGGTACAAGAAGGTTACCCAAAAGACGGTTGCAAATACTTTATGGTTAAAGAGTTATAACTGCTGGAGTTCATAGATTTTGGATATTGCATATAGTTATGCTCATTTACCATAAAAGCAAATTAATTCAAATTGTTAGTTTTACTTTATAAGGTAGAAAATACTGATCGGCACTATTAAAGTGCACTATGGTTAGGAAGGATAAATCAATAATAATATAAACAGTGAGGTTTAGTTGGGCGAGGTGGTGAGTTGTTGCTTTAGCCAAATTGTTGCGTCTGCTGGGTTTTCAAAAAAAGCGATATTTTGCTGTTTAAGTGCGGGGGTACGCGCGAGTAAGATTTGCTTGGTGACGTTGTTATCAATAATAAAGGCTTTTGCAACAATTGCTTGCAGATTTAACCATAGGTTGTAGTTTTCAAGCTCTTGGTATGCTTCGGGTGTACCACCTTCCACTTCAAGATTGTTTATAATCATTGCGAATGGTTGGCTTTGAAAGGTATTGACTAAACGTTTAATTTCCGAGGCGTATTTCTGTACGGATTGACCATTGAAACTACCAATGAAAGCAGCAGAAATAATACGATCACTGATTAAGTCGATTTTACATTCGCCATGACGATGAGAAGCGTTGAGTTTCATAAATAAACTAAAACATAAATAATGTTAATTGTAACTGATTTTAAAGGGTATATGTAGTTAGCAATTGCTATTAGATAGAGAGGATAGAGCTGAGGCAAGTTAGGTACTTGCCTCCGGAATATTTGCTTATAAAACCACTAGGTTTTCAGCTTGAGGTCCTTTTTGACCTGTCGTTACAGTGAACTCAACTTTCTGACCTTCAGTTAGGGTACGGAAGCCGTCACCAGTAATAGCACTAAAATGTACAAATACGTCTGGTCCTGATGATTGCTCGATAAAGCCAAAACCTTTTGATTCATTGAACCACTTAACAGTGCCGTTTACTTTTTCTGACATGATATAAATCCAGTATATAAATAGGGGTGTAACAATTGCTCGCAATGAGCGTGAATAGCGTCAAAATAAAGCAAAGTGTTAGTGACTACAGGACGTCGTACAACATATTCGGCGAAATGAAGAAATAATACTGTAACTCAACTTATTAGCTACTAACTCAAGGTAACTGGCATGTTAGTTAAAGTCAATGATAATTTGATGACAAAAGAAGGAAGTTTTTGTCCAGCACTTGTCTGTTTATTGTTCAGCTGGGTTGTGCGAATTTAAATGAAGTGATAACCCACATAAATTCGTAATTACTTGAACAAAAATGATAATTTTAGTTTTTTTAATTAAAATTTTGGCATTCGTAATCACAATTAATAGAAGTGGGTTTATTTATTTGTGAAAAGTATTTCCCTCTTCAGCAATAATGATTCAGTTCTCGCAAATCTAAACTAACAAGTGGTAATTAATTAGTCTCTCTGTCGTAAATAAATTTATCTTCTGATGCTCTAGTATCAAAGTGGCTAGACCAATAAAAAGAGGCTAGTTTTAGGAAAAAACGAAATTTATCAACTATTGTTAAAGGCATCAATAAA
>NZ_JBFKMX010000101.1:0-13660 GCF_041629635.1 Pseudoalteromonas sp.
GAAAAAGATAAGATAGAAGCCCTAGGCGGCCTCGACCAGCTAATGAAAACATTAGCTGAGCGTTTAAAAGAACAACAAAAAAAACACGCGGGCGGAAATAAATGGGTAGGCACAGGCGGCACTTCACCTTTTGGTGCGTATGGTTACAACCCAGAGGGAGTTCGTATTGGTCAAGATAGCAACCGTCAGCGCCGCGCGGTCAAGGTGTGGGACAAACGCCAATTCAAAAATCTCGATCAAGACGCTGATCTAAGCTCTCGTACGATGAAACTCGCACTGAAAAAATTAAGAAAATTTGCTAGAAGTGGCGAAAGTGATGAGCTCGATTTAAATAACACCATAAGTGCTACAGCAAAACAAGGTGGCATGCTTGATGTCAAAATGAAACCAGAGCGGCACAATGCCATAAAAGTACTAATGTTCTTTGATGTTGGTGGTTCTATGGATGATTATATTCACACCTGTGAAGAACTTTTTAGTGCGGCACATTCTGAGTTCAAACACCTTGAGTTTTTTTACTTCCATAATTGTCTATATGAACATGTTTGGCAGGATAATCAAAGACGATACACAAATGTGCTTGATACTTATAGTATTATTAATCGCTTTTCGAGTGATTACAAAGTGATTTTTGTAGGTGATGCAACAATGGGTCCCTATGAAATAAGTTACCCTGGTGGCAGTGTAGAACATTGGAATGAAGAGCCTGGCCAAGTATGGTTAGAGCGTATTACACAACACTTTAGTGATGTTGTTTGGTTAAACCCTCAGCCTAAGCAGCATTGGCACTATTATCACTCAATCGGCATAATTGAAAATATAATGGAAAAAAGAATGTACCCATTAACCTTAGATGGTATTGGCCAAGCAATTAAATGCTTAAATTAATTTTATCTATTTTTCCCGAATCAAGGATAGTGACTAACCTATTGAAAGCCCCAAAAGCATCAAAAAGTTAACTTAGATTGCATCATTTTTAAATGTTATAAGGAAATTAATTCAAATGAATAACCACACCATCACAGAGTATTTTCTAAATAAACCTTATACATGCGTAAGCCACCCCTTTGGCGAACAAGTAGATGTATTCAAAGTAAAAGATAAAATGTTTGCAACCCTCTCCTTGGGCAGCGGAAATGAAAAAGGTACAAACGGTAGAATGAAGGGGCATTACTGCATTAATTTAAAATGCGATCCAGATGAAGCCCTTGCCCTGAGAGATATATTTGACGCTGTAATCCCTGGTTACCATATGAATAAAAAGTTGTGGAATACAATTATTTTGGATGGTTCAATGCCAAAAGGGGAAATAGAACGCTTAATAGATAATTCATATTCATTAGTAGTCAGTAAAATGACAAAAAAAGAACGCGAAATAATCGCACTTCAAATGTAATTTACCACAATGATAATTCGTTTTAAGGCAACAGTAGCGTTTTTTTAGAAGGTACAGCGCACTTAAAATTATAGAAAACGGACATTTGAAAACTAACCGCGTTCAAAAAAACCTAAATTTACTCGTTAAAAAAGCAGAATACCTCTGCTTTTTTAACATACCATAAAGGGTACCTTACAAATACTGAAAGCCTAAGAACTGGAATTTGCCTGAACTGGAATCTTTAGGGTCTGGCCCTACTTTAGATTCACCTAAATAAGCATCATAATGGAAAGCCCCACTGCCAGTAATAGATACGGTTTTACCTAAAATAGCTCCCATAAAATCAGCCGATGACGTCACCGTCACGTCGGTTTTTGGTGCATAGATTGCGGCATAAATGTCTTCTGTTCCTCCCTGTATAGCAACACCATCGCCAACGTAATCACTAAAAATACTAAGTACAGGTAATTTATCAGGCTCTGTTAAGCCTACGTCTGGGGTATATATTTCGCCACCCGCACCGACAGTGAAACTACCCTGTATAATAATCATCAAACTGCTGCCATCTGGAATAGTGAGGGTAGATTGGCCACCCATTTCAAAATCACCTTTAATAAACCAAACAACATTTGAATTTGGCGCTATTCTTATATGACCTTTAACAGAGACATTATCAACCATAATGACATCTCTATCCAGACTTAAAAATTTAGCTCTAACACTTTCTAAAGATGCTAAACTGCCTTGACTGGTGGAGTTTTGATCGCGAGTAAATTTAGCGCTTGTTTCACCAATAACAAATACATCACCACTGCCAGAACCACTGACAAATAAATCACCATTAGATACATAGTCTTCATTTATGTCTGCCATTTGGCTATCGATATTCAGTGGGTCACATTGCACATCACTGTTACCACTCCCATCATCAAAAGGAATTTCTTCAAGTGGTGTGATGTTGTCAAATAAAGCTGAAATATTCTCTTCAGTGTCGTGATAAGTCCCCAACCCATAGTCAGTGTGCTCAACAAAGCTGCCTGTGCCAGCATAAACTAAATCATCATTTGAAATTGTGGTTCCCCATTTAGGTAAACTAACATCGCCAATTACCCGAACACCGCCATCAACACGCCCATAAGATTGAATGAAGTTACCATAAGCTTGAACGCCAAAAGACAAGCTAGTAGTTTCAAAATCAATTATTGTGTTATTTAAGAAAACATTACCTTTACTATAAACCCCACCATAAACTGTTTCGCCGGTAATACTTAAATCAGATGGATCGGTAGCACTGCCAGTTACAGGTGATGAGATCACATCTCCACCAACCACAACTTGCGATAATGTGATGTAACTATTACTTTGGATTGAGCCGCCAACAATGGAGTTTTTAATGTCAACATAGCCTAATGCTGAAACATCACCGCCGATAAAGCTTGCAGAACTGGTAATATCGACATACCCATTTGTGCTTAAATTACCTGAAATAGACGCTGAACCACCGAAAACAACATTGCTAGTAGCTTTTACATCACCTTGAATATCAGCACCACCTTTTATGCTTATAATACCTGTGTCAGAAATTGTGCTTACCGTTACGGCATCACCCACATTATCACCACCGTAAGCGCCACTTCGCGAATCGTAGCTATCTGCCTGACCGCTCCCCCCCAGTACAACCCCATCGCAACCAGTAAGCCCTGTGGCAAACGGGGTTGGGTAACTAACAATATTTCCCGGAACAAATTTAAAAACAGCACTTAAAGTGTCGCGCCCTTCAAACTGACTTCCCTGTGTTTTAAAAGTAAATGTATCACCTGATACAGAAGCTAATTCGCTACTATACTTGCTGGAATCGACTAAACCTACATTTGACAACATTTCTTTATTAGCAGTGACTGTCTCGATAAAATCATCAAGATCCATAAAGGGATTAGCATTAATCATGTTTTCAACTTCTTCTCGGATGTTGATTACCCCCAACTCAGCTGTATGCCTAGAGTTCATTTTTTTATGAAAATTACCTGCCAGTCTTTCCTGAATAAAGTTGTCTTTTAATGATCCAGCAACTAACACACTCGCCATCATGACTAGTAACATGACACTTAAAATGGCAAAGCCATTATTGGGATGAGAATAACGCATTAATTAGTCTCCTCCTGTAAAATTTTACTGCTTAAGGCTATATCAATCCTGACTCCATTAGGTAAATCAGCAATAGGAAAACCTATAGGTAAAACGGTTATTTGGATAAGGTCGTCATTAATTACTATCGCCATATTTTCAATGCCCCGCAAAATAATCACCTCGCCATTTCCGGCATTGCAGAATAGGTTTGGTGCTTGAAAGCGATAAGATTCAGTATAAGGTGCTACTACAGGCACTGAGCCATCGCATGCAACAGCGCCTACTTTATCTTGGATAACACGAATATTATCGGGTGCTGTTGAAACAGGTGACACCATTGTTTGTTTTAAGCTACGGCTAAATACTTCGGAGGTATATCGTAAAACCTCTTGTGTATTTTCAATGTTTTTTGACAGATTGATAGAGTCTGATATACCTATATAGGCAAACCCAGTTCCTGCAACTAGGAACATAGACATAGCTGTTGCAACCATTAACTCAATAAGTGAAAAACCGGCATATACTTTCATGAACAAACCCTTGGTAATTTCACTTGTAAACCTGCACTATTTGCAAGGTTATCGGTCATCCGTTCATCACTCCAAGTTACTAGGATCTCAAAATCATCCACATTAAAACCATTGGGAAACTCAATAAAGTATTTATCTGTTTGGGGAGCCACATTCAAATCTTCGAGCGTCAGCGTACCATTTTGCAATTCACACAAATTTGCCCATGACTGTTCAACTGCATTATTCGCTTGAATTAAAGAAAGTGTGTAGTCTAGACTGCTCGAAGCGTACTGCAGAGATTTAACTTGCCCAACACCTAAACTTAACAAAGCAATTGCAGAGACCACAGTTGCAACCATGGCTTCAACTAAAGAGAAACCTCTTTGTTTACTGTGTACTTTCATTAATGCATCCCCCTTTTGTTAAATGGCTTTGACCACTAACTAAAACCGTAAAGCAGCGGTCAACTGTTTCGGCATCTCCATCTTCAATGCTTAAGTTAATGCTTGTAGTTTCACCTGACGCACGAACAGTCATATTTGCCAAGCCTTTAACAGTAATGCTGGGGTAATTACTACTAAATGTCATAACTGTTTCACCATCAAGCTGCACTAACCATTCATCACTTGAAGCAACTAATTGCACGTCTGTTTCTCTTTTTACCGCTTCACTTCGAGCAAACTTAAAGGTACTGGTCAGTTGATTAGCAGTTGCGACAAGTCGATCCGATTTAATCGTGGTTATCATAGAGGGAATTGCTACAGTACTTAAAATACCTATAATACTGGACACCACTGCTAATTCGATTAAGGTGTAGCCATTTTTCATAAGTCACCTCAACGCCAACATACATCAAGAGAAGCTGTTGTAGCGCCTTGTTGATTAACAGATAATGCGCCACACTTGTCGTCGGCTTGAACCCCCTTAGGTGAAGCACTTAATACAAATGCGGTATCGCTTCCGCGAGTATAAGTGAAGGCATAATAGTCGGATGCTTCAAAGGTAATCGCATCTTCTGCCGGATACTCGCCAAGGCGGGTATAATTTCGCTCAAGTGTTCCGGCCAATTGGAGAAGATACTGTTGTGCGTCTACCCTGCGACTTTCTTTTACATATTCAGAATAAGCAGGTAACGCAACAGCTGTTAAAATCCCTATGATTGCTACCACAATCATAATTTCAACCAATGTAAAGCCTTTGTCTTTATGCATTTCTGTAACCTTTTGCAAGTTTAGCTTCGAAATGCAAATCCTTTTGCACTGCTATTGTAAAAAGTATAGAAAAGCATAAAAAATAGACAAAACTCTAATTGTTAATTCTGTCTCATAATTAATAATTACAGCATTAAACAATAAAAAAGTATTAAAAATTAAATAGCTCAATAAACTGCTAAGCTGCTTGGCTGATATTTGTCAGTGTCGAGTATTACATTGAATTTTCGGGCTTTAGCATCAAGTTCCGCTTGCCAAATACTAAGCTCTTCCATTGTGATGGTATTATCGTCCAGCTGCCATAGTTGACGTGAACCTGCATATGAATAATTGATGATTTGCATTGCAACTACATCTCCCTCTTCAACTGCAGTTTTTAGCTTCCGCATTTTTCTTGTGATGTAATTAAGTTGCTTTTTTAATTCCCACACATAAGTTACTTCATACATAAATCCATGGTTTTTATACTTTTTAAGTACACAACCTATAACCAAAGAAGTCACTACAACCCCCAAAAGATTCCAATGAAAGTGGCTACCTTTAACGCTTGGGAAAAAAGCAATTAAGGTTTGAGCAATGCCTAAGCTCCCTAAAACCAAAGCCCCAATGCAAGCCGCTATTACTTTGTTTAAATGATTGCGATAGCGTGC
Source organism: Pseudoalteromonas sp. (assembly GCF_041629635.1). Taxonomy (GTDB): domain Bacteria; phylum Pseudomonadota; class Gammaproteobacteria; order Enterobacterales; family Alteromonadaceae; genus Pseudoalteromonas. Next base: position 5,879 of record NZ_JBFKMX010000101.1, read on the forward strand.
TTTATTGATCTCTTTTAACTTCATTTCGAAAACCCTTTACAAATAAATATCCTAGCTAAAATTTGCATTGATTTTACCATTTAAACCGATAAAAAACTTGCAACCGAACTCTTAAATCAAAATCATGCGAGTGAATACCATAAAGGTATAAATAAGAAAAACTTAATTAAATTTGCATTTGTCTCTTGAGTTACAGTTACCTGTCGGCAAGGGCAATGGTTCATGCTCTTTAACAATTGAAGATAACGATATATGCAATTCAATCAAAAAGTACTAAGTTCCTCAAAAGACCGGAGTGAAATTAATATTAAATTCAAACATGTTGGAAAACTGCCAACCACTATAATGGCACACAACATTGTAGTGGCTGATATCACTTTAGCTACAGATGGAATAATAGCGGGCATTGAAAATGAAATGTGTAAAACAGGGAAATAATCGCGTTTATAGTTATCAAAAATAATCGGTGGCGGTGAAACACCCCTTTTGAGGACAAATGTCCTTACTGTTACATTTTATAAAACACTATAGTGGTAAATCACTTTGAAAATACAGCATTATTAAAATGAACTTTAACGTCATTAAAACGTCATAACTCTGTATTAAGTTAATGGAAATCGCGGTTACCCTGATCCAGTGACTGCACATGTTAAACCTGTGTTTACCCTAAACACATAGATTAGAGAGTCAAAAAATGGACTATTTATATCAAGGATCCAAAATCCATGTGGCATTGCCTGTGGACTTTGCATCCATCAACAAAAGCAAGGTGACTTTCGAAGATAAATCAGGCAATCAAAGCGTTGATTTCGAAAATAAGAGCGACGCTCGTCAATTCCTTAGCTGGCTAACAAGCCAAAAATAAAAAAACCGCGTACATCGCGGTTTTTTTATATTCACAATTAGAGTAAATACTTCACATAAATGTAAATTGACTGTAAAAATAACCACTTAGTTTAGTACCTTTATTAACAACAAAAATAAAGGTAAATATGAACATCAAACTCACCTCGCTACTTCTGGCAAGCTCGCTTGCTGCAGTCAGCCAACAAGCTAATGCATTCTCACAAGAAACACATAAACGTATTGTGATTGATGCTGTGAATTATATGCAGCAAAACCCTAATTCCACAGAATACGCAAAATTAGCGAACTGGGCGTCACAGCTTAATCTAACGGTAACTCAGTTAGCAAATCTGCTAGGGCAAGCTGCTTACGACGTTGATGATTTTGAAGATACATTCTTTTGTGGCGCAATCACAGGCTCTTGCGTACAAGCACCTATTTGGGGCGCTGCAGAAAGCATTGTAAAGTACACTAGCTACTGGCACTTTCAAAACCATACCCAAGGCCCTGACCAACACGGCAATGACTTTGGCGGTTATAACTACCAAAAACTTACAGTATGGGGTGACATTGATAATTTAGCCGCCACTTGGTTAAAAGGCGATTACTTGGACGATGGCCGCGGTGGCGAAACAGGTTGGTTTGGTTCTGACTCAACGAAATACAATAGCTATGGTATCACTGAAGCAAACTACCGCATTGATGGCCACTCACACTACAACATGTATGATGACTTTGAAGAAATGCCGTTCCAACCAATTGATCATTTGGGTCAATACTGGTTTCAAAAGTTTGTCGAAAGCAAAAACCCACAGATTCTAGGATTTGTATTTCATACCACTGATTTACTACAACCACATCACACTTGGGTAACATCTGCATTAAATCACTCTGGTTGGGAATCGTGGGTAAAAGATTACTACGACAAAGAGCAGCTAAACGATTTTAGTAAAGTCAGCAAAGCACTTGAATACTACGCAACACTTGATGCAAACCAGCAAGATATTCGCCCTATTCTTACTCAAGGTGGTGCACTTTCATATTCTCATGGTGGCATTGTACTTAACTCAAAAGATCACTACGACCGCGTAAATACCGGGCAAGTTGTGATCCCACATGCCATTGCTATGGTAGTTCATTTACTTAATCATGCCGTGGTACAGCTATAAATGAAGTTTTTAGTATTATTAAGCACGCTTTTAGCGTGCTTTGCACACGCTAATGTGCAATTTAATAACGAAGAAATTGCTTTTATGAACCAGTTTTATGTAAAGCAAGGCGAGCAATTAACACTAAGTCAAACACAACAAAGGCTTGAAACCCTGTACTTTCACCTTGCCCTTGCTAAACAAAAAGCACCAACATTACTGGAGCGTGTTGCAAGTGTCGGCTTTAGCACTAACTATCATAAAAAACGCTATATGATCAGCTTATTAAGTAATGAAAATACTCAAGTTTCAGTGCCAAACACCGCTCTTACAAGCACTGAACTAAAACAGCTACTTGGTAACTATCCTAATAATGGCATCGCAACAAGGCAAATTTTAGCTAAGTTAACTCAGCCTTTAACTGAAGGCTACACATTGGCAGATGCTTATAATGATGCATCGATGCAAGCACGCTTTAACTTGCACCAAGGGGACGTAAAGCAACTAACTGAATTTGTAAAAGTAGAAACACATTACCAAACCGTAAAGCAACAGCATGAGAACCCAAATATTCGCTGGCAGGTGCTCGAGTCACTCAGTACAAGTCAGGCTATCACACCAGCACTGCTCTCTTACCTCGGTGTAAAAGCCAGTATGCATAATGAAAGCCCTTACCTCGACAATTTGAAACAGCAGATAACATCGTCAGAAATAGCTAATTACTACAAACAAAATAAACAGCAATTTCGCTACAGCTCAGAAGTAACAGCCGCATCGCTTTCCTTTAGCTCGCAAGAATCTGCACAAAACGCCTATAAAAATAACGAGCTGCCACAACAGCTTAATAGCAAAAAAGCAGTTATAAAACGTCAAGCACTTAACACTAATTTTGTTAATCAAGCCGCATTCAATTTATCTATAAAACAAGGCCCTACACTTTTACGCACACCTAAAAACCTGTGGGTGATCATTCAAGTATTTGATAAAAAATATGATTACTATCCTGAAAACAGTGAAACCGTTGTTTATCAGGCGAAAACCTCGCTTGCAGCAACATTGGCTAAAAAACAGTATGCCAATACTAAAAATCAATGGCTAAAAGGCGGCCAATTATGAAATTAAAATTACTGTTAGCTAGCATAATTATAGGTTTAATTATCGCGCTTAGTTGGTTTAGCAATTTGCCAATGGGCCCAAATACTTATACTGCGATTAATGCCCCAAACGCCGAGATTTCAAATGAAAAACCCGCAGCAAAAATACAATCCATCGAAGCACAAACACCAGTACCAACCTTTAACAGCAGATCAAAAACCACATTAATCAGCCCAGTGAAAACACATGTTAAGGTTGATATTCCGCCGATATCACCAACTAAACTAGAGACAACATTTACCGGTGATTTAGATGAACATGACGCTTACTTAGCGTATGAAAGTGAACAAGAAGTCGCTCTTAAAACAGCCTATATTCAGGCAGCGAAAGAAAAGGTTAAGTTGCTTAATAGTTGGCTTGCTAGAGGGTTAGAAGAAAAAATTGATCAAACACAAATCGAATTTGCTAAAGAAAAAATAAAAGCACTTGAACAACTAAGCCAAGCCTTGGAAGAAGAACTAAAAAAGGCGAGCTAAATGCTCGCCTTTTTCCGTATCAATTTTTAAGCCGGTTTTAAATCAATTTTACGTTGATTGTAATAGGCAATTAATTCATCAACTGTTTTTTGACAATACTCGCGAATGCCCGAAACCAACATATTCTTTTCGCCTTTGCCTATAACTTTGTCGCCATCTTTAAAAACAAATGGTAGCGTGATTTTTCCACGCTTTCCTGACAATTCAAATTCAGGCGTCACAAACTCTAACACAGGTTGTTTAACGTCAAGGTTAGAAAACTCAATCGACATTGATTCGTACATCACCATAGGGCGTGCAGGATTAATCATCACCTCTTGTTCACCCATTAAAGGAATAATTACATGAGGAAAGGTTTTACCTGAAAACTCAACATAGTTTTTAATTAAACTTTGGGTCAACTCTTCACAAGTTGAAGTCTCACCTTCACGATTTACCGATAAGTACACTTTATCATCTTGTGTTAATGCAATATCACTTTCAGCTTCAGGGAAAGTAAGTGATACTTTCTCATCAACCATACCAGCAAAAGTAAAGTGCATTTTTTCACTTACACCGTACTTGTTTAACACCATTGAGAAAAGTAAATCACCTGGCACACAAAAACGCTTTGCATCAATATCGTGAAGCGGGTTGTAATCGTCAGCAATCAGTTTCGCAAATCGGCTTGCCTGATCACGTGTAAACGATACTTTTCCTTCAGATTCTTGATAGAAACCAGATAACATAAAATAACCTCAATTTTAACTTGGCCGCGCATTTTATCAGCGTTTTCCTGAATAATTGGTCATACCTGTTGAAAGGCTAAAATAACGTTTAAAATCGATACTCCATATTCAAGTAATATTTATCCATTGATAAGAAGGTATGGTGACTATAGCCCGCTTTTAGCCCCCAGTTTTTAGCAAAATCATATTGCACACCAACCCCTAAATTGGCACCGTAATTTGTTGAATTTTCTCGAGTAATCACTTCTCGCTGATTATCTCTCCAATAAGAAAGCTTGGTCGTTACATGAGTAACTGCAAGGCCTGCTAAACCGTAAAATGAAAGCTTGTCATTTACTGAATAAAAGTGATAGATACCATCTAAAGTGAGAATGCTCGCATCGCTGTCATGGTAAACATTGTTTTTACAATCAAAAAAGCAAAAGTCTAACCAATCCAGCTCAATGCCATAGGTATAGTTTGCGCGTACCGCTAAATCATTTGTCAGATAGTAACCCAAACCGATACTTGCATTAACAATATCGGCATCGTCGCCATTTAAATCATATTCATCTAACAAATCTTGTAAGTTTTGATCTAGTTCGTCTCTTGCATCCTTAGTGTTGTAGTTATAATAGTTAGAAGCAAGACCAAAATTAATAAAATATTGTCCTTGACTCTGATTATTTGCCAAGGTGGAAATAGGAAATAGCAGTGCGAGAAAAAGAGCCAAAAAAGAAATATGCTTCATAATATATCCTTTTGTATTTACATGAAAAATCAAAACCGGATATATAGTACCTAAAATAAGTAAAACGCCTACAGATTGATAGTAATAAAATGTAAAAAGCCAGCAAGATGCTGGCTTTTTGAAAGTGAGTTAACAAGTAAGGATTATTGCGCTTGATACTCTTTATAGGCTTTTTCTAATTTCTTCGCTTGTTTCTTCGACACACCAACATGGTTAAGTGCCACACGTAAACGTGCACGCGACATATCTGAACCAAGTATTTCCATTGCATCAACAACCGATGTAGACGATGTTTTACCGGTGATAGCAACAAAAATTGGCTCTAAGAAGTCTTTAATCTTTAGATCAAAGTGCGTTGCAACCGCTTTAGCAATGGCAAAAATCTCTGATTTTTCCCAAGTACGCAGCGCTTCTAATTCCCAGATGAAAATTTGCAATGCTTCACGCACCACATCTTCTTCTACTTTGCCAGAAGTTAATAATGCAGGATCATATTCTGGTGTCCCCGCAACAAAGTGACCTGCTAAATCAACTAAGTCAGATAACGTATTAATACGTGTTTTTGCCTGCGGCAATACTTTAGCAAGTAACTCAGGGTTAAACTTCCAGTCAAAGAAACGCGCCATTAACTCTTCGTCTGATAAGTTTTCGCGGATCCATAAACCGTTTAACCAGTTAAGCTTGTCGATATCGAAGATTGGACCACCTAGTGATACACGCTTCATATCAAAGTGTTCAATCATTTCATCAAGCGTGAACTTTTCACGCTCATCTGGCATTGACCAACCCATGCGGCCAAGGTAGTTAAGCAATGCTTCAGGTAAAAAGCCCATCTCTTTATAGTAATTAATCGATGTTGGGTTTTTACGCTTAGATAATTTTGACTTATCAGGGTTACGCAATAGTGGTAAGTGACCCAATACCGGCGGCTGCCAGCCAAAATCTTCATAAAGTTTTAATAACTTAGGCGCTGAGTTAATCCACTCTTCACCGCGGAAAATATGGCTAATTTCCATATGGTGATCATCTACCACATTCGCTAAGAAATAGGTTGGGAAACCGTCAGCTTTTAAAAGCACCTGCATATCTACGTTTTCCCACGGGATTTCAATCTCGCCACGTAGGTAATCGTTAAACTTAAAAGAACCTTCAGCAGGAATTTTCATACGGATAACGTAAGGCTTACCGGCTTCAAGGTTTGCTTTAATTTCGTCTTCAGACAAGTTTAATCCACGGCCGTCATACTTAGGACGAAGACCTTCTGCCATCTGCTCTTCACGCATTTGGTCAAGCTCTTCAGCTGTGGCAAAACAGTAAAAGGCTTTACCTTCATCAACTAATTGGTGAGCAAACTTTTTGTACATATCAGAACGCTCAGACTGACGGTAAGGGCCAAACTCGCCGCCCACATCAGGACCGTGATCCCAATTAAGACCTAACCACTTAAGGCTGTCCATAATCGCTTGTTCTGATTCACGCGTGCTACGCACTTGGTCTGTATCTTCAATACGCAGTACAAATTCACCACCTTGCTGTTTCGCAAAGCAGTAGTTAAATAGTGCAATATAGGCCGTTCCTAAATGCGGATCACCGGTTGGTGACGGTGCAACACGTGTACGAATTGTCATCAAATGTCTCTTATAAATCGATAGCGATAAAATTGGCGAAAAGATAGCACACCACGGCTGTTTTTCGAAGTCATTCCCACACTTTTTTAAGTTAAATTACCACCTCTATCCCACCATCACGATGCCTTAGTACTTGATCAACACGGGCAAGGCCAAGCTCGAATGCTTGTCGTGAACTTGGCCCGCCTAAAGTAAACCTAAGTGCGTTGCAATTCGCGTTGCCATTGCGTGTGAATACATCCACCGTTCGCACAATAACTCGATTGGCTTTTAATTGATTTGCCAATGAGAACATATTGATATGCTCCGGCAGTGGTAAATACACATTTAAGCCCGAAAACACCGCCGCTAAGCCATGTTTCTCAAAAAGCGCTCGCAGTAAGTTGATGCGCGCTCTTACTTCATCTGCGAGCTGCAATTGGTTGCGTTTAAATTCATCATCATTTAGTGCAAGTGCTAACAACTCAAAATTCATCATTGATACCGACCAACACTGACTATGAATTTGCTTTAGTGCTGCTTGTTGCCACAAAAATGGCGCTATTAAGTATCCTGCCCGTAAGCCACCAGCAAAGTATTTTGAAAAGCTACCTATATAAAACACCCTGTCGTTGGCAGTTTGCCAAAGTGGTAAACGCCAGTTTTCAGGTAAGCAATAGTTAACGTCATCTTCAAGAATGAAAAAGTTATAACGCTGACTGAGTGCAAGCAGCCCATCCAACGTTGCTTGGTCATAACAAATATTGGTGGGGTTTTGGCAGTTTGGCGTAATATAAATTGCTTTGACTGAATGTAACTTACAGTAGGCCTCAAGCGCAGTTAAATCGATGCCTTCAGGCATAAGCTCAATCGGTTTTGTATTTAAACCGAGTGAATCGCATGCTTGATAAAAACCCGGATAACACATTTCCTCGTGAAGCACCGTATCACCAGGTTGGCACAATGCAGCAAGCACACTGTAAATCGCTTGCTGAGCACCTTGGCAAAAAATCAGTTCCTGCTTGCCAATTTGCAAACCTTTATCGTTTAACCAAGCTTTAAAAGTACCTTGTAGTTCATCGCTGCCATTGA
>NZ_JBFKMX010000102.1:0-13623 GCF_041629635.1 Pseudoalteromonas sp.
ACTTGAGCAAACAGTGTCCAAAAGTGCTGAATACATTACGCCAAAATCCAGTATTAATTTAGCCGATGGAGACGTTGTATTAGGTAAAGCCTTGGCTGAAAAACTAGAACTATCCCTAGGTGACACTGTAACTGTGCTATTACCAGAGCCAGGTACACAATCGCTCGCCAGTATTAATCGTATCAATTTAACTCTAGTGGGTACGATTAATTTAGGCGGTCAATTAGATATGAATTATGGCCAAATTACTTTAGGAAAAGCGCAGCAATTAAAGCGTTTTTCAAATACTGAATTTGATGGCCTACAAGTTAAAGTAGCGGATGTGTTTTCTGCAAGGCAAAGCGCTTTGTCTATTGGGCAATCACTCGATGAATTGGTATATATTGAAACTTGGTATCGCTCACAAGGTAACCTATACCAAGATATTCAAATGGTACGGCTTATAGTGTATATCACTGTATTTTTAATTGTAGCGGTGGCAAGTTTTAATATTGTGTCCACGTTGATTATGGAAGTGAAAGAAAAGCAGTACAGTATTGCGATATTAAAAACCATGGGCGCTACTGATAGCACAATTATCCGCTGCTTTTTACTGCAAGGTGTGCATCAAGCTGCGATAGGTTTAGCGTTAGGGCTGGCTTTTGGTGTTTTGTTATCATTAACCATTAGTGATATCTATTTATTTTTAAGTGAATTATTGGGTAAAAATGTACTCTCTGGAGTGTATTTTATTGATTATTTACCGAGTGAAATTAACCTTAAAGATTTGGCTATTACTACAGTAATTACTTTTACCATGGCTGTGGTTGCTTGTATTTATCCTGCTGTTAAAGCGAGTAAAACGGATCCTGCTAAGATTTTAGGTCATTAGCTTTAATCTCATTAGTGTAAACAATGTCCTTTTTGTGTTACATCTATTGCTTTAATAAAGAAATAAATGAGGTGGCGATATGCAGTGGCAACAAGTGTATGATTTTTGGTTTAAACAACTGAAAAGTGAAGATTGGTTTCGTGTCAATCCAACACTTGATGAAACCATCCGCAATCAATTTGAAGCAACATTGATTGCAGCAAGTAAAGGTGAACTTAGCGACTGGCGAATCAATGCAAAAGGTGCGCTTTGTGAAATAATTGTACTTGATCAATTTTCTCGAAATATTTATCGCAATACCCCAAGTGCATTTAGTCAAGACGCGATAGCCCTTGTGTTAGCTCAGCATGCTATTGAAAAAGGCTTTGATAAGCAGCTCACACAAACGGAGGTCGGTTTTCTATATTTACCTTTTATGCACAGTGAAAGTATTAAAATTCATGAAGTTGCACTCTCACTCTATGCTGAACATCCTAACTTAGATTTTGAAATAGCCCATAAAAAGATCATTGATCAGTTTGGTCGCTATCCGCATCGCAATGAAATTCTTGGTCGAGTGTCTACTGAACAAGAATTAACATTTCTGACACAACCCAATTCATCTTTTTAACGTTACTGCTTGCTTTGCCGTTGTTGAATCAGTAGAGTGAGACAATTGAAATTTTCTAAAGATGTATTATGGAAAACCAAGAACAAAAACCACAACCAACTCAAGCTGAAATTGAAGCAGCGCGTAATCAATGGACACGTGAAACACTTGATCGTGCAAATAAACACTTAGCAGAAAAAGGCATTCTTCCAAAAGCGATTTTAGATAAAGAAAGTCGTTATCTTGCACCTATGTGTGCAATTTGGAAAATTAAAAGCCAGCAGGGTAAAACCTATTGGGTAATTTCAGGTAATTTACCAACGGATCATGTTGAAGTAACTGCTGCAACCAACGCACGTGATGCATTACGTTATTTTTCATTCCAATGGCAAATGAAAGCAGAAGAAATTATGAATGCAGGTGTACGAGAAAAAGCACAAGTTGATTTTGCTAATCTTCTCGTGAACCGTGCGCATGGTTTGTATGATCTTTACAACAACGACAAACTTTGGGCTAGTGTACCAGCGTAAACGGTTTGGGATCAAAGCGCGACAATGGGCATACCAAACGTTGTCGCGCAATACCTGCTTCCATAAACACATTGCCACGGGCTGAATAGCCACACTGTGTAAATTTATCTTTTTCTATCAGATTACAATTAAACGACAGTTCTTCTGCACCCAGTTGCTTTGCACAAAGCGCAATCTGCTGAAACATCAAATTGTAAAACTCATTGGTACGATACGCTTGAAGTACTGCCACTCGGCCAATTTCACCTAGGTTGTTTATGCGAGCGGTAGCAATACTATTGCCTTGATGATCAATACCAAGCAAATGCTGACAGTTTAAATCGCATTTATCAAATTCAACATCAATAGGTATATGGTATTCATAAACAAATACTTTTTCCCTAACTTGCTTTAATTCTTTGCGTTTTTCGCGCCACGTCACTTGCTTAAATGTAAAGCTCATCAATGCCTCAACTAATCAAAATACCAATAGCCCTCATTTAAAAGATTAGTAAAGTTTTGTATAAAGTGTGAACAACTTGTGGAACTTTTTATCTGATCGGATGTCATAGTCACGTTCTCACAAAGTGTTTTTACCCACGATAAGCAGTTATTTGGCAGGGTTAATACGTTACCGTTCACCGCAAATAATACCGCATCTTCTGTTGATAAATAAAAGCAACGAAGGCCACCTAAACGATGGATTTCAATATCTTGGCTTAGTAATTCGCGAACGTAATCTTCATCAAATTCATCTTCAACTGGCGCTAAATCTAAGTCGTGTTTAGCTTCACTGAGACTTTGCAAAAGCCACAAATTAAAGTCGTTTTCGTTATTAAGCGCATTTATCATTTGTGTCTTAACGTCATTAACTTCGCTTTGAAAAAATTCACCAGGATTGCTTCGAAGTTGTATCGTTGGATCGCTATAACGTTTATTACCCGAATCATTATCGATTAAATAGTCTGAAAATGATGACAACAGTTCGCGTTGATTAGGTGCTCTAAAACCAACAGAGTAGTTCATTGCATTTTCTACTGCATAGCCTTCATGTGGGCAGCCTGGTGGAATATATAAAATATCGCCAGGTTCAAGTATTTCATCAATACATGCTTCGAATCCATCGATTTGCAGCAAATCTTTACATGGAATGACTTCATTAACTGTTTGTGTTGATTCGCCAACACGCCAATGACGTTTGCCTTGGCCTTGTATTATAAAAACATCGTACTGATCTAAATGCGGGCCAACACCACCGCTTGGCGTTGAAAAGCTGATCATCAAATCATCAATACGCCAGTTTGGGATAAAACGAAAAGGTTCGATTAACTGAGCTGCATCTGGATGCCAGTGATCTACCGCTTGAACAAGCAGGGTACTGTTATTGGGTGTTAGTAACTCAAAGTCCTCAAATGGACCATGATACGCTTGCCATTCATTGTTGTGATTGGTAATTAGGCGCGACTCTATGCATTCTTCCATGGCAAGGCCGGCAAGTTCATCAGGACTTATTGGATCAGCAAAATCAGCAAAACCTGACTTAATTAATGCTGGTTTTTTTTGCCAATAATGATTGATAAACTCTTGCTGTGAGAGTGTAATTATTCCATCTGGCGTTTTGATATTAAAGCTGAGCTGATACATAACTGTCTCTAAAAATTAGTATTAAAAAAGCGAAAGATATTTAAAATACCTTCCGCTTTTTATTCAAGTAAAAACGTTTTTTAAATAACGTTTATTTGATGTCGTCGATAAATTCAACTGCACGTCCAATGTAATTAGCAGGCGTAAGTTGTTTTAATTCTTCTTTTACCGCTTCTGGTAATTCAAGGTTATCGATGAAATCCGCCATAATTTCTTTATTAACACGCTTACCACGTGTTAACTCTTTTAATTTTTCATATGGCTTTTCGATACCGTATTTACGCATTACCGTTTGAATCGGCTCAGCTAAAAGTTCCCAGTTTTGATCAAGCTCAGCTAATAGCTTATCTTGGTTTACTTCTAGTTTGCTAATACCTTTTAGTGTTGCTTGGTATGCGATTAACGCATAGCCCATGCCTACACCTAAGTTACGTAAAACCGTTGAATCAGTAAGGTCACGCTGCCAGCGAGATACTGGTAGTTTTTGTGCAAGGTGCGCAAAAATAGCGTTAGCAATACCTAAGTTACCTTCAGAGTTTTCAAAGTCAATTGGGTTAACTTTGTGAGGCATTGTTGATGAACCGATTTCACCTGCAATTGTTTTTTGCTTGAAGTGGTTAAGTGCAATGTAACCCCATACGTCACGGTCAAAATCAATTAAGATAGTGTTGAAACGTGCAATCGCATCGTAAAGCTCAGCGATATAATCGTGTGGCTCGATTTGTGTTGTGAACGCATTCCACTCAAGACCTAGGCTTGTTACAAACTTTTCTGCATGTGCATGCCAGTCGTAGTTTGGGTAAGCGCTAATGTGTGCGTTGTAGTTACCAACTGCACCATTGATCTTACCTAGTAATTCTACATTTGCGATTTGGTCGCGCTGACGCTTAAGGCGCATGTACACGTTAGCCATCTCTTTACCCATAGTCGAAGGTGAAGCTGGTTGACCGTGGGTACGACACATCATCGGGATTGTTTGGTATGCTTTTGCAAGTGAATGTACTGCATCAAGTAGTTTATCGCAGTAAGGTAAAAGTACGTTTTCACGTGCTTCTTTTAACATTAGGCCGTGCGATAAGTTGTTGATGTCTTCTGAAGTACATGCAAAGTGAATGAATTCGTTGATTGCATTTAGCTCAGCGTTGTCAGCTACTTTTTCTTTAAGTAGGTATTCAACAGCTTTAACGTCATGATTGGTTGTACGTTCAATCTCTTTAACACGCATTGCATCTTCTTCATTAAAGTTTGCAACGATGTTATCTAAGATTTGATTTGCTTCAGCGCTTAGTGATGGTACTTCATCAATACCTTCTGCAGCAGCAAGTGCTTGTAACCAACGAACTTCTACAGTTACGCGGTATTTAATTAGGCCATACTCACTAAAGATTTCTCTAAGCTCAGTTGTTTTGCTGCCGTAACGACCATCAACAGGTGAAATAGCAGTTAACGCTGAAAGCTCCATAATCACTCCTAAATTTTTGTACTAGAGATTAACAATACTGTTTTGCAATTTTGACAATTTTACCTTTGCCAAAAAAGAAGTGGCGGCGTTTACCACCTACTTGGCGCCATAATACTGCGGCGCGAATACCTGCAAGTAACAATGCACGAATGCGATGTTGCACCGATTGTTGTTGTAACAGCGCAGGTTTTCCAAATACTTGAATACGTTGCCCAAGCGGGCTAATGACATCTGCATAGATGTCAGCAAGGCTAGCAATTATGGCATCATCTGAGATTGATAAATGTGCAAGACGATTCTCAATACTGCTGATACGTGTTGCCAATTCGTTGAGCGCTTTGGGGTTTGCATTTAACGCGCGCTCTAATTGAATTAACCCACCTACATATTTTACTAATTCAATGCTTTTGTTTTGGCCGGGGTCGAGTTGTTCAACAACTAATTGATAACCTTGGCGTAAATCCATATCACGAAATACATCTGACGGTGCATCTGGATTGGTAACTAAAATACCCGAAAGTAGTTGCTGCATTTCATAATCGGTAATTGAACCGGTTTGCGCTACTTTTTGTACCGCTTTGGTGATTTGGCACATAGCAGCCAGTGCCATTACCTGATTTTTATCCATTAGCGGATCACCGAATCAATAATACCGCCACCTAAACAGGTCTCTTCTAGGTAAAATACGGCTGATTGGCCTGGTGTTACCGCTTTTTGTGGCTCATCAAATAACACACGGGCTACACCGTCTTCACCTACCAGTAAGGTACATGGAATATCTGTTTGGCGATAGCGGGTTTTCACTGTACAGCGAAGTGTAGCTTTTGGCCCTTCACGGTCAACCCAGTGTAGTTGATTTGCCATTAAACCGTTTGAATATAGGCGAGGGTGATCTTTGCCTTGACCAACTACAAGCACATTACGTGTGATGTCTTTATCAACAACATACCAAGGCTCACCTGAACCTTCTTTCATACCACCGATTAGTAAGCCTTTGCGCTGACCGAGCGTGTGGTACATTAAGCCTTCGTGTTCGCCTACATTGTTACCTTCGCAATCTTCAATGGTACCCGGCTGAGCTGGTAAGAATTTTTGTAAGAAGTCTTTAAATTTACGCTCACCAATAAAACAGATGCCGGTACTGTCTTTTTTATCGTGCGTAATTAGCCCTTGCTCTTCAGCAATGCGGCGAACTTCTGGTTTTTCGATTTCACCAACAGGGAACAAAGTTTGTGCAACATGTTCGTGGCTTAATGTGTAAAGAAAATAGCTTTGATCTTTATTGTCATCAAGGCCGCGCACTAACGTCGCTTTGCCGTCTTTTTCAGCGCGGCGAACGTAGTGACCTGTTGCAATATAGTCAGCGCCGAGCGCTTCTGCAGCAAACTCTAAAAATGCTTTAAATTTGATTTCTTTGTTGCACATGATATCTGGGTTAGGCGTACGACCTGCTTTATATTCAGCAAGAAAATACTCAAATACGTTGTCCCAGTATTCTGCAGCAAAGTTTACGGTGTGTAATTCAATACCTAGTTTTTCACACACGGCTTGAGCGTCTTTTAAATCTTGTGCAGCCGCACAATATTCATCAGTATCATCTTCTTCCCAGTTTTTCATAAACAAGCCTTCAACCTGATAGCCTTGTTGCTTTAGTAGATAAGCTGAAACTGAAGAGTCTACACCGCCAGACATGCCAACGATTACTTTGATGTTACTGTTGTCACTCATAGTATTGAATTACTCCGAAAATTTGAGGCGCGAATTATATCATAGCTGTTTTAATAAAACATGTTCTAAAATGACTACGCCTAATGCTTAATTATTCTCTGTTATAAGTTTAAATTCACCATTTTCAATACCATCAAGGGTATATCTACCAATTGAATAGCGAATTAAGCGAAGAGTAGGGTAACCAACATGGGCTGTCATACGTCTTACTTGGCGGTTTTTACCTTCGGTAATGGTGATACTTAACCATGTGGTTGGAATTGATTTGCGCTCACGAATGGGTGGCTTGCGCGGCCAAACCTTTGGTTCATCCATGCGTTTTACTTTTGCCGGAAGTGTTTTACCATCTTTTAGTTCAACACCTTGCGCTAGCGCATTGATTGCTTCTTCTGAAACATCACCTTCTACTTGCACCCAGTAAGTTTTGGGTGATTTATGTTTTGGCGAAGCGATTTTATGTTGTAGCTTACCGTTGTTGGTCAGTAACAAAAGGCCTTCACTGTCTCTATCGAGGCGACCTGCTGCATATACATCTTTTATATTGATAAAATCAGCGAGTGTTTTCCTTTCACCTTCATCAGTGAATTGGCTGAGTACATCAAATGGCTTGTTAAATAATACGATATGAGTTGGCCCTTGATGCGGTTTAACTTCGCGCTCATAAGATGCTTTGCGTTTAAATGCTGCTGGCTTTTTTTTAGCAGGTTTATTTGTTTGTCTATTAATGTGAGCTGATTTTGGTTTTGATAGTCGTGTCATAGTGATGAGTGAAAAAAGCGCTTGATGAAAATTGTAGCAAATAAAAAAGGGCAACAACATGCTGCCCTTTTTCATTCATTCTAAAATATTATGCAATTTGAGCAATGATATTGTTGAATGTCTCGCTTGGACGCATTGCTTTGTATGCAAGTTCTTCATTCGGTTGGAAGTAACCTTGAATATCTACAGCAACGCCTTGCGCATCGTTAAGCTCTTTAACAATTACCGCTTCATTTGCAGTTAATTGCTCAGCAATTGGTGCAAACTTCGCTTTAAGCTCAGCGTCTTTGTCTTGTGCAGCTAGTTCTTGTGCCCAATACATTGTTAGATAGAAGTGGCTACCACGGTTATCAAGCTCATTTACCTTACGAGAAGGTGATTTGTTCTCAAGAAGGAATTTTGCTGTTGCCGCGTCAAGTGTATCTGCTAGTACTTGTGCTTTAGCATTACCAGTATTTACCGCTAAGTGCTCGTAAGATGCTGCAAGCGCTAAGAACTCACCTAGAGAATCCCAACGTAAGTGGTTTTCTTTTTCGAATTGTTGAACGTGCTTAGGTGCTGAACCACCGGCACCAGTTTCGAATAAACCACCACCGTTCATTAATGGAACGATTGATAGCATTTTTGCACTTGTGCCAAGCTCAAGAATTGGGAATAAATCAGTTAGGTAATCACGTAGTACGTTACCTGTTACTGAAATTGTATCTTGACCTTCTTTGATGCGTGCTAATGAGAATTGCGTTGCTTCAAATGGTGCAAGAATACGGATATCAAGGCCGTTTGTATCATGGTCTTGAAGATATTGGTTAACTTTCTTAATTAACTGTGCATCGTGAGCACGGTTTTCGTCTAACCAAAATACTGCTGGAGTACCGGTAGCACGTGCACGGTTAACAGCAAGTTTAACCCAGTCTTGGATTGGTAGGTCTTTAACCTGACACATACGGAAGATATCGCCCGCGTCAACGTCGTGAGACATTACTGCATCGCCAGCTTGGTTAACTACACGTACCTGACCTTTTGCTTTAATTTCAAATGTCTTGTCGTGTGAACCGTATTCTTCTGCTTTTTGAGCCATAAGGCCTACGTTTGGTACGCTACCCATAGTTGTTGGATCAAAGGCACCGTTTTCTTTACAGAAATCAATTGTTGCTTGGTAAACACTTGCGTAACAACGGTCAGGAATAAGTGCCTTAGTATCTTTTAGTTTTCCATCTGGCCCCCACATTTGGCCTGATGAACGGATACATGCAGGCATAGATGCATCGATGATGATGTCGCTTGGAACATGTAAGTTAGTGATACCACGGTCAGAATCAACCATCGCAAGCGCAGGGCGGTTTGCATAAACAGCTTGTAAATCAGCTTCAATTTCAGCGCGTGTTGCTTCATCTAATTGTGCGATTTTAGCGTAAACATCACCAATACCGTTGTTTGCATCTACACCTAGCTTTTCAAATGTCGAAGCGTGTTTTGCAAATACATCTTTATAGAATACTTTTACAGCATGACCGAAGATGATTGGATCTGAAACCTTCATCATGGTTGCTTTCATATGTAATGAAAGTAATACGTCTTCGTCTTTTGCTGCGTTGATTTCACGCTCTAAATAGGTATTTAACGCTGCAACATTCATTACAGAGCTGTCGATGATTTCGCCTGCAAGTAATGGAACTGATGCTTTTAATACTTCAACATCACCGTTTTCATTTACGAATTCAATACGTACATCATCAGCAGAGTCAACAGTTACTGATTGCTCTGATGCGAAGAAATCACCTTCAGTCATTGATGCTACATGTGATTTAGAATCGCTTGCCCATGCACCCATTGAATGTGGGTTATTTTTTGCGTAGTTCTTAACAGAACCTGGTGCACGACGGTCAGAGTTACCTTCACGTAATACTGGGTTTACAGCACTACCTTTAATTTTGTCGTAAGTTGCTTTTACTTTTGCTTCTTCTTCGTTCTTAGGCTCTTCAGGGTATTCTGGAAGTGCGTAACCTTGTGCTTGAAGTTCTTTAATTACAGCTTGTAGCTGAGGAATAGAAGCACTGATGTTAGGGAGTTTAATGATATTAGCTTCAGGTGTTTTTGCTAGCTCACCTAATTCTGCAAGCGCATCACCTATACGTTGTTCTTCAGTTAAATACTCAGGGAAATTTGCGATTACACGACCTGCTAAAGAGATATCACGTGTTTCTACGTTCACGTTAGATACAGCGCTAAACGCTTTTACAATTGGTAAAAACGAGTACGTGGCTAATGCCGGTGCTTCATCCGTTTTTGTATAAATTATCTTAGATTTACTAGTCATTATTATTCCTAACTTTTAAATGCCATTTAAACACGGCGTTCAATACTTACATTGAAAGGGGTGTGATTTTGCTAAATCACAAAAATTGAATGTAATTGACTTAGTCTAGCGTTATTTTTATTGCTGACAATTGGCCGATAGTATAGCAGGGCTAGTTTAAATAAAAAGAATTAGCAATCACAAAATGTTCAATTGACACGGGGTGGTTGAATTTCAAGCATAAAAAAAGCGGGCGATCCGCTTCTTTATTATTGTAATTTGTTTAAGGAAAAACCCTTAAACATCGCCTTCTGTTGGCGCAATATTGGTCGCGTGTAGGCCTTTAGGACCTTGTTGCAACTCAAATGTTACATCTTGGCCGGCTTTAAGTGTTTTGTAGCCATCCATTTGAATGGTTGAAAAATGAGCAAAAATATCATCAGTACTACCTTCTTCTACGATAAACCCAAACCCTTTTGCGTTATTGAACCATTTGACTTTTCCGCAAGCCATACCTCAACATCCTTCTATAAGTTGACTAAAATCATGTTATTCTACATGGTAAATTATCTACCAAGGCGAAAATGAACCAGTGTTGCAGATTACACAAACTGTTGTTCGTAAATTGCTTAGTAAATAATCACCTATTGACTGTAGTTTATATGAACAAACAGTCAAGTATTTTTTAATTGTTTTTTAACAATTTAAAGAAATTTTTAATTTTTAAGACTCAAAGTTGCTTGAGTTTACAAGAGATGACTATATTAAATTATGAGTGGTACACAATTTTCAGATTTAGTAGATAGCCAAAAGGAAAAGCAGCGACAAAGCATTAAACCGCCGCGCAAGTATAAAGTCATTCTAAATAACGATGACTACACGCCGATGGATTTTGTTGTTGAAGTCCTAACACGTTTTTTTAGCATGGATTCAGACAGGGCGACTGAAATCATGTTGAAGGTACATTACGATGGTAAAGCCGTGTGTGGTATTTACAGCGCCGAAGTTGCTGAAACGAAGGTAGCGCAGGTTAATCAATATGCGCGTGATAATGAACATCCACTGTTGTGTAGTTTTGAGCCCGAATAAAGAAGTTATGAGAGGAGTTTATTATGCTTAATAAAGACTTGGAAATTACCTTAAACTCCGCATTCAGAGAAGCGCGTAGTCGCAGACATGAATTCATGACTGTGGAGCACTTACTGTTAGCATTATTAGATAATCCGTCAGCTATTGATGCGTTATCAAGTTGTGGTACAGATCTACAATCACTAAAAATTGCGTTGTCAGATTTTATTGACGAAACAACGCCAATAATCCCTGAATTTGAAGAGGATAGAGAAACTCAACCAACACTTGGTTTTCAACGAGTACTGCAACGTGCTGTTTTTCATGTGCAATCATCTGGTAAGAGCGAAGTAAATGGCGCTAACGTACTTATAGCAATTTTTAGCGAGCAAGAGAGTCAAGCTGTTTACTTACTGAAAAAAAACGACATTACTCGTCTTGATATCGTCAATTACATATCTCACGGAATTTCTCGTATTGACGAAGAAAATCACCATGCTGAAGAAGAGCAAGAAATTGAAAGTAGTACTGAACAAGCGATTGACGATAAGTCTAAGCTTGAAAACTTTACTACCAATTTAAATACACAAGCGGAACTTGGATTAATTGACCCTCTGATTGGGCGTGATAGTGAAATCGAACGCACGATTCAAGTATTGTGTCGTCGTAAAAAGAATAATCCACTGCTTGTCGGTGAAGCGGGTGTTGGTAAAACAGCGATTGCTGAAGGCCTTGCATACAGAATTGTAAATGAACAAGTGCCTGAAGTGATTTCTGATGCAACCGTATTTTCATTGGATATGGGTGCTTTACTTGCTGGTACAAAATACCGCGGTGATTTTGAAAAACGTTTTAAATCATTGTTAAAGCAGCTACAACAACACAAAAACGCGATTTTGTTTATTGACGAAATTCATACCATTATTGGCGCAGGTGCAGCCTCTGGTGGCGTAATGGATGCCTCAAACCTAATTAAACCATTACTTTCAAGTGGCAAACTTCGTTGTATGGGCTCGACAACGTACAACGAATTTAAAAATATTTTTGAAAAAGACAGAGCATTGGTTCGTCGTTTCCAAAAAATTGATATTGTTGAGCCGTCAATTGCGGACACCACCAAAATACTAATGGGCTTGAAAGAACGTTACGAAGAGCACCATGGTATTCGTTATACGCAAACAGCACTCAAAGCGGCGGCAGAGCTATCAGCAAAATATATAAATGAACGTCACTTACCTGATAAAGCAATTGATGTGATTGATGAAGCAGGTGCAAGCCAACGTTTATTACCGGCATCACGCCGTAAGAAAACAGTTACAGTATCTGATATTGAACATATCATTGCGAAGATTGCACGTATACCTGAGCAAAATGTATCTAATTCAGATAAACAAGTTCTGCAATTGCTTGACCGTAATCTGAAGATGGTTGTATTTGGTCAAGATGATGCCATTGATGCGCTAAGTGCAGCAATTCGCCTTTCACGTTCAGGTTTATCAAGTGATGATAAACCAATTGGTTCATTCCTGTTTGCAGGTCCTACCGGGGTTGGTAAAACAGAGATCACGAAACAATTAGCTAAGTGTTTAGGGGTTGAATTAGTTCGCTTTGATATGTCTGAATACATGGAAAAACATGCGGTTAGCCGTTTAATTGGTGCGCCTCCTGGTTATGTAGGCTATGAACAAGGGGGGTTATTAACAGATGCAGTGATTAAACAACCTCATTGCGTGGTGTTATTAGATGAAATCGAGAAAGCGCACCCTGATATTTACAATGTATTATTGCAAGTGATGGATCATGGTACGCTAACCGATAATAACGGTCGTAAAGCTGATTTTAGAAACGTGGTACTGGTAATGACCACTAATGCGGGTGTGCAAGAAACCATTCGTAAATCAATTGGCTTTAAGCAACAAGATCATAGCCATGACGCAATGAGCGAGATTAATAAAACATTCACCCCTGAATTTAGAAACCGCTTAGATAATACAATTTGGTTTAATCATTTAGATGAAAAAGTGATCTTGCAAGTAGTTGATAAGTTTATTGTTGAACTTGAATCGCAACTGGATGCCAAATCAGTGTCGATAGAAGTAACTGAGCCAGCACGTAAATGGCTTGCTAAAGAAGGGTATGATAAAGCAATGGGCGCACGCCCTATGGCACGTTTAATTCAAGAAAAATTGAAAAAACCATTAGCTAACGAAATTCTATTTGGTCAGTTGTGCGATGGTGGAAACGTAAAAGTGAGTATTAAAGATAAACAGCTCACTTTTAGTTATGAAAAGGAAAGCGTTGAAGCCTAATCTTTAAACAAAAAAAGCCCGCTAATTTAGCGGGCTTTTTTATATTCGATACTGCTAAATTAATTAGCGAGCACGGAATACAATGCGACCTTTTGAAAGGTCATATGGCGTCAACTCAACCGTAACCTTGTCGCCAGTTAAAATACGAATATAGTTTTTGCGCATTTTACCAGAAATGTGTGCAACAACCACGTGACCGTTTTCTAATTCAACGCGGAACATAGTGTTAGGGAGTGTGTCAAGGACCGTGCCTTGCATTTCAATTACGTCTTCTTTCGCCATATTGAGCGTATAACCTCAGTTGTATTCTTTAAAGCTGCAGATTTTGCCGAAATCCAGTGCATATGTAAAGTGATCATTAGCATTTCACCTTAATTTTTAATTTCTA
>NZ_JBFKMX010000103.1:0-13601 GCF_041629635.1 Pseudoalteromonas sp.
CAGAAACTTGTCCTGTTATCAAATTTACCACTGTTGCAAAACTTACTTTTATTAATTGAATTGTTTTATCAACACCTAAAACAATGGCATCAAAGACACCATATTGTTGTGTCGAAATCATCCACGATGGCCAATTTTCAACAAAGGGTATCACACCTAAGTAGCCTTGATTAAGCCCTTGATCATTTTTTTTGCTGCCCGGCGTCACTTCAATGTTAAGCTTCTCATCACCGCGGCTAATAGTAAGTAATAATGGCGTATTTGGCGAGCGTTGGATGCGGCTTACAAACACTTGCCAAGAGCTTACTTGTTCACCATCTACAAGGTGAATTGTGTCTTCGACTTGAAGTCCAGCAAACGCAGCAGGACTGCCCTTTTGCACATGACCAAGGCGCATAGTCTCTAACGGTCTAAATGGTTTGATACCTATATCAACAATTGGATTACCATCATCTTTTAATTGCCAATCTGATAAGTTGAGGTAGGTGTGTTGATAGCCTAAATCATCGTCTTTAACGCTAATGAGTACTTGTTGCTCGCCAATGTTTTCCATTAGTATTAACAAGGTTTCACGCCAACCGTAAACTTCTTTATCGTTTACAGCTGTAATTTGTTGCCCTGCTTGCAGCCGTGCTTGCTCAGCTAAACTGCCAGGTACCACTTCACCTATCACAGGTAATAATGAGCGCACACCCACCATATACATAATGGCAGATACAACAATGGCAAATACAAAATTTGCCATTGGACCTGCTGCTACAACTCCGATGCGTTGGTAAACAGATTTATTATTGAAAGCAGCAGCACGCATAGAAGGCGCAACATCTTCTACTCGCTCATCGAGCATTTTTACGTAACCACCTAGCGGAATAGCAGCAACAACATACTCAGTACCGAGTTTGTCATACCATTTAAACAGCGGTTTACCAAAGCCGATAGAAAAACGAATAACTTTAACGCCACAGCGTCTCGCGACCCAAAAGTGCCCATATTCGTGCACCACAACAATAATGCCAATCACTAATACGAAAGACAGTAAGTTCCACAAAAATTCCACTAACAACTCCCTGTAATCATGTTATTTGCCAGCGCACGAGCTTCACTATCCAGTTGTAAAATCTCGTCTAGATTATTTATTGCCATATGTTTGTGTTGCTTAGCAATCTCATTAAGCACCTGGGAGTTAATGCGGTAAATATCTAAAAAGCCAATCTTATTTTCAAGAAATGCAGCTACCGACTGTTCGTTAGCTGCATTAATCGCAGTAGTCGCATATTGACCTTCACTACATGCATCAATAGCTAACTTTAAATTTGGATAACGTTCAAAATCAGGTGCAATAAAACTAAAATCG
This sequence comes from Pseudoalteromonas sp., assembly GCF_041629635.1. Lineage (GTDB taxonomy): Bacteria > Pseudomonadota > Gammaproteobacteria > Enterobacterales > Alteromonadaceae > Pseudoalteromonas. The sequence goes on from NZ_JBFKMX010000103.1 coordinate 1,355, forward strand.
ACCATTTGCGTAAAATCGAGTGGCGCAACACCTGCGTCAATTCGTTTTGGATAAGCTAAAGCGTGGGCAATTGGCGTACGCATATCAGGATTCCCCATCTGCGCCAATACTGAGCCATCAGAGTATTGCACCATTGAGTGAATAATACTCTGTGGGTGGATTACTACCTGAATATCATCAGGCTCTGCATTGAATAACCATTTTGCTTCAATAAATTCTAAGCCTTTATTCATCATAGTGGCTGAATCTACTGATATCTTTTTACCCATATCCCAATTAGGATGGGCTACTGCTTCATCTACTGAAATATTGGCAAAGCTATTTAAATCGCGTGTTCTGAAAGGACCGCCCGAACCCGTTAAGAGTATCTTGCTTACGCCATGCTGAGCTAAATTTGCGCTGAAACAGTTTTCTTGCACACTCGATGGCATCGCCTGGAATATTGCATTATGTTCGCTATCAATAGGTAATAACGTTGCTCCAGAGCGTTTTACTTCATTAATAAACAGTTCGCCCGACATCACAAGCGACTCTTTATTGGCGAGTAACACGCGTTTACCTGCTTTAATCGCTGCAAGAGTCGGCATCAAGCCTGCAGCCCCAACAATAGCTGCCATAACAGAGCCTACCGACTCGTCACTAGCAACATCACAGGCACTTTGCTCACCACTAAGCACAGTAACAAATAAACCCTGTTGAGCTACAAATTGTGATAATTGCTGCGCTGCTTCAGCATCTTGCATTACAGCATATTGTGGTAAAAATTGTTTGCATTGCTCGGCCATTAACTGCCAGTTCTTACCCGCCACAAGCGCGAAAACTTGATACAACTCTGGGTTTCGTGCAATGACATCAAGTGTACTTGTACCGATAGATCCCGTTGAACCAAGTATTGTTACACGTTGCATTATGCCACCAAGGTCCAAGCATAAAATGCGGCAAAAAGAGGTGCAGCGGCGGTTAAACTATCAATTCTATCGAGAATACCGCCGTGACCTGGTAAACATGAGCCACTGTCCTTTAAGCCGACTTCACGCTTAAACATACTCTCTAATAAGTCACCAACTGCCGAGAAAAGTGCGACTACCGCAGCCATTGCCGCGTAAATAAACCATTTATTTGTTGGTACTTTTGTAAAAAAACAAAAAGCAAGCACAAAAATACCCGAGCAAATTAAACCACCCACTAGCCCTTCAATGGTTTTGTTAGGGCTTACTAACGGCATTAATTTGTGTTTACCTAAATTTTTACCTGAGAAATAAGCGCCGATATCAGCACTCCAAACAATACCCAACACCACCATGATAAGCACCGAGCCCTGTGTTGCATTTGTAGCGTATTCGCTGCTGCGCAGCACATTGAGCGCTAACCACATAGGAAGAAGCGTTAATAAACCGGCAATAGCACGCATCATCAATCCGCTGTGCCACGCTTTTGCTGTTCTTGGGTAGGTCCACACCAGTGCGCACGCGACTAGCCACCATGCGACGGCTAACGTAAAGACATAATTTGCAGAACCAATTAACTTGCCATTTTGCCATAAACTTTCAATTGGCCAGAACATATTCGCGATAAATAAAATAACTGCCGTACCCGCAACATAGCTAATGCGCGCTGGGAATTTCTTAAGCCCCATAAACGCGGACCACTCCCAGGCAGAGAGCAGCACAATTAAACCCGCAATTAGACTGAAAAGCTCAAGTGGAGTGAAAAATACAAGCGCAAGCGCTGCTGGCGCTAACACCAACGAAGTTAAAATACGTTTTATTAACAAATCAAATTACCCTTTTAAAATCACGATTGAGCAAGTAGTTCTTTTATTTGTTCGCCAGTACAACCAAAGCGACGCTCTCGTGAAACATAACATGCGATTGCATCTGCAAACGCTTGTTCATTAAAATCTGGCCAAAGTGTATCAGTAAAATAAAGTTCAGCATAAGCAGCTTGCCATAATAAAAAATTGCTTATGCGTAAATCGCCACCAGTGCGAATTAACAGGTCAAGTGGCGCTTGTTCATGCATGCTAATGTACTGCGATAGTTTATTTTCATCAATATCATCAGCAGATAAAACACCTGATTCAACTTGTTTAGCCAGTTGTTTTGCAGCTTGAGCGATATCCCATTGGCCACCATAATTAGCTGCAACGTTTAGTGTTAGACCAGTGTTTTTCTCAGTCAACTGTTCAGCTTTAACTACGCTTTTTTGTAGCTTGTCAGAGAAACGGCTAATATCACCTATCACCTTCAACTTAACATTATTTTTATCGAGTTTTTTTACTTCGTTGGTCAATACAAACATGAAGAGTTCCATTAAGGTAGTCACTTCTTGTTCAGGACGGCGCCAGTTTTCACTGCTAAATGCAAAAAGCGTTAACGATTCTATGTTCAGTTGGCGACAGAATTTCACCGCATTTCTAACTGACTCAACGCCCTTTTTATGACCAAACACACGAGGCTTACCCTTTGCTTGCGCCCAACGTCCATTACCATCCATAATTATGGCAATATGACGCGGTAAGCTTTGTTGAGTAATAGCATCCTTGGTGATTGTCATTTAGTCTCATTTCCTAAAGTAAAAAGCGCCGTCTAGTATACCCTAGACAGCGCTTTAAAACTAATAATTTAGTTGTTCAATGATTGAACGCAAAAGCGCTCAATAATTGCTTTAGATTTCCATTAATTCAGCTTCTTTAGCAGATAAAATAGCATCCATTTCTTTGATGTATTTATCCGTTAGCTTCTGAACCTCGTCGTCACTTTGACGCGCTTCATCTTCTGAAATCTCTTTATCTTTAAGCAGTGCTTTAACGTCTGAGTTAGCATCACGACGGATGTTACGAATTGCAACACGGCCACCTTCAACTTCACCTCGCACGATTTTAATAAGATCTTTACGACGCTCTTCTGTAAGCGGAGGTAATGGTACACGAATAACGGTACCCGCTGACATTGGGTTTAAACCTAAATCTGACGCCATAATTGCTTTTTCAACTGCTTGAGTTAGTGTTTTGTCAAACACAGTGATAGCAAGTGTTCGGTTGTCTTCAATTGTCACGTTACCCACTTGGTTAAGTGGTGTGTCTGCACCGTAGTAAGATACTTGAATACCGTCTAAAAGGCTTGGGTGCGCGCGGCCAGTACGAATTTTTGATAATTGAGAGCCTAGCGCGTCAACACTCTTTTGCATACGTTCTGCAGCATGCTGTTGGATTTCTTTAATCACGTTAATCTTCCTAACTAATAGCTTATTCTGCTGATTTATGTGTAATCAGCGTACCTTCATCTTCACCAAGGATAACACGTTTTAACGCGCCTGGTTTATTCATATTAAATACACTGATTGGCATATTGTGGTCACGAGCCAGGGTAAATGCCGCTAGGTCCATCACCTTTAATTCTTTTTCGATTACTTCGCTGTAAGTTAAAGTTGGATAAAGTGTTGCCTCTGGGTTTTTCACCGGGTCATCACTGTATACACCATCAACTTTTGTCGCTTTTAATACTGTGTCAGCTTCAATTTCAATACCACGTAAACAGGCTGCTGAGTCTGTTGTAAAGAATGGGTTACCTGTACCTGCTGAGAAAATAACAACACGGCCAGTTTTCAGTAAGCTAATTGCTTCTGCCCAGTTATAAGCATCACATACACCGTTCAGTGGAATTGCTGACATCAGACGTGCATTAACATATGCACGGTGTAGCGCGTCGCGCATTGCCAAACCGTTCATTACCGTTGCAAGCATACCCATATGGTCGCCAACAACACGATTCATGCCGTTTTCAGCAAGTGTACCACCACGTAGGAAGTTACCACCACCGATTACCACACCTACTTCAACGCCTAACTCTACAAGCTCTTTAATTTCTTGTGCCATACGGTCAAGAATTGATGGGTCGATACCAAAGCCTTCTTGGCCCATTAGAGCTTCACCGCTTAATTTCAATAAAACTCGTCTAAATACTGGCTTACGATTTGTGTTCATAGTAGTCCTGGCTGAAAAAGTTGCAAAAAATAACCGCGCTAATTATAGCGCGGTTATTCTAAAGAATTTTATCTCTTAGCGCAAAAGCAAAAGCCATTTTGCTAAGTGAAAAAAGTCGATTACTCGCCTTTAGCTGCTGCGATTTGTGCAGCTACTTCAGCAGCGAAGTCTTCTTCTTTCTTCTCGATACCTTCACCTACTTCTAGGCGAATGAAACCAGAGATAGTAGCGTTCTTCTCTTTAAGGAACTCACCAACTGATTTCTTAGGTTCCATGATGAAAGGCTGACCAGTAAGAGAGATCTCACCAGTGAACTTCTTCATACGACCAACAACCATCTTCTCAGCGATTTCTGCAGGCTTACCTTCGTTCATTGCGATTTCAACTTGAACCGCTTTTTCTTTCTCTACAACCTCAGCAGGAACATCTTCTGGGTTAAGGAACTCAGGCTTAGAAGCAGCAACGTGCATTGCAACGTGCTTAAGTGTTTCTTCGTCAGCTTCACCAGTTACAACAACACCGATACGGTCGCCGTGACGGTATGCAGCAGCGCTAGCGCCATCGATGTACTCAACGCGACGAACGTTGATGTTTTCACCGATTTTAGCAACTAGTGCAACACGTGTTTCTTCGAATTGCTCTTTAAGTGCATCGATATCAGCTTTTGACGCAGCAGCTGCATCAAGAACAGTGTTAGCAAAACCTAGGAAGTTTTCGTCTTTAGCAACGAAGTCAGTTTGACAGTTAACTTCAAGAAGTGCAGTGAAACCTTCACCTTGCTTGATAAGGATTGTACCTTCTGCAGCGATGTTACCCGCTTTCTTAGCAGCTTTAGCAGCACCGCTCTTACGCATGTTTTCGATCGCTAGCTCGATATCACCGTTAGTTTCAGTAAGTGCTTTTTTACAATCCATCATGCCAGCGCCTGTGCGCTCGCGTAATTCTTTAACTAGGGCAGCAGTTACAGCCATTAGTATGTCCTCAAATCCAAAATCTATTTAAAATAAGCGGGAGCAAGCTCCCCCTAATCATCAGAATATCAAGCTTTCTATGATACTTTCATGAAAGCTTGATAAGCGCTATTACTCAGCTTCTACGAAATCGTCTTTTTCAGCTTGAACAGCGATGTTGCTTTCACGGCCTTCAACAGCCACGTCTGCTACAGCGTTAGTGTAAAGCTGGATAGCACGGATAGCATCGTCGTTACCTGGGATGATGAAATCAACACCATCTGGGTTTGAGTTAGTATCAACAACAGATACTACTGGGATGCCTAGGTTGTTTGCTTCTTTAATAGCAATGTGCTCGTGATCAGCGTCGATAACGAAGATAGCGTCTGGAAGACCGCCCATGTTCTTGATACCGCCAAGGCTCTTTTCAAGCTTTTCCATTTCACGAGTAAGCATTAACGCTTCTTTCTTAGTTAATTTTTCGAAAGTACCGTCTTGGCTTTGAGTCTCAAGGTCTTTAAGACGCTTGATTGACTGACGAACTGTTTTCCAGTTAGTTAGCATACCACCTAACCAACGGTGGTTTACATAGTACTGGTCAGAACGTAGTGCAGCTTCTTTAACTGCTTCGCTTGCAGCGCGCTTAGTACCAACAAAAAGGATTTTACCTTTGTTAGATGCTACGCCTTTAAGGAAAGACATTGCTTCGTTAAATAAAGGTACAGTTTTCTCTAGGTTGATGATATGTACGCGGTTACGTGCACCGAAGATGAACGGCTTCATCTTAGGGTTCCAGTAACGAGCTTGGTGACCGAAGTGTACGCCAGCTTGTAGCATATCGCGCATAGAAACGTTTGCCATTTTAATATTCCTCTGTAATTTTGGGTTAGGCCTCCACATATCCCATAGCACCAACAGTTTGCTTAATTAAGCGCCTTGCACCCAAGTGTATGTGCCGATATGTGTGTGTGTTAAAAATTAAAGTTTAAGTGTATTCACTACAATCAACTTAAAAATCCCGAGGAAATTTAAATTTTAATTGTAAAAATACGGCGCGCTTTATACCATATTAACAATCAGAACTCAAATTTTATGAGTAATTTTCAGTCAAACGAACTAAGCAAATCGATGTCGTGTTTGACCATAATTTAAAGAATTTTGGAGCCTAAATGAGTGCAGTGATTAAAACCCCAGCTGAAATTGAAAAAATGCGAGTTGCTGGGCGCTTAGCAGCTGAAGTATTAGAAATGATTGAACCTCACGTGAAAGTGGGCGTAACGACTGATGAACTAAACCAAATTTGCCACGATTATATCGTAAACGAGCAAGATGCTATTCCAGCACCGCTAAACTATCACGGTTTTCCAAAGTCAATTTGTACCTCAGTAAACCATGTTATCTGTCACGGTATTCCGAATGACAAGCCATTAAAAGATGGCGACATCATTAATATCGATATCACGGTAATCAAAGATGGTTATCACGGTGATACATCTAAAATGTTTTACGTAGGCCAGCCATCGATTCAAGCAAAACGCTTATGTGAAATTACACAAAAAAGCTTATACCTTGCTATCGAAATGGTTAAACCGGGTGTTCGCCTTGGTGACATTGGCGCAGCAATTCAAAAATACGCTGAAGGTTTTAACTATTCAATTGTACGTGAATATTGTGGTCACGGCATTGGCGCTGAGTTCCACGAAGAGCCACAAGTAATGCACTATGGTAAGCCTGGTACTGGTGAGGTACTGCAAGAAGGTATGTGCTTTACAATCGAACCAATGGTGAACGTTGGCAAACGTCAATGTAAGCTGCTAAAAGACGAATGGACAGTAGTAACAAAAGACCGTTCATTGTCAGCACAATGGGAACACACCCTACTTGTGACTAAAAACGGAGTTGAAATTCTTACGCTACGATCAGATGATGAGCTTCCGAGAGTGATCGAACATAGCGCATAAGAAGGCCATCAATGGCAATAACAAAAAAATTTACACAGTTGCTCGCTAAATGCGAGCAACTCGATGATTACAAAAACCTTCTAGAACAATTTTACCTGTGGCTCGAAGAGCAATTTTCACATCAACCTGTTGAGCGTTTAGTTAAGGCACGAGCAGAGTTAATCGACGCTATTTTAAGTCGTCTCTATTATCAGTATCAATTGCAAACGCATGGCGATATTATTGCCATTGGTGGTTATGGACGCGGTGAGTTACATCCGTTTTCCGATATCGATTTTTTACTGCTAGTCAATAAAGAGCCAAATAAAGAAACGCAAGAAATTATTTCTCAATTTGTGACCTTTTTGTGGGATTTACGCCTTGATATTGGTCACAGTGTACGCACCCTAAAACAAACCATTGAACAAAAGAAGAGTGACGTCAATTTTGCCACCAGTTTACTCGAATCTCGCCTTGTTTGTGGCGTTCCAGAAAACTACCAAACTTTACAAAAAAAATTAATTGAATCATCTACTTGGAAGTCAGACGCTTTTTTTATTGCCAAGCGTGATGAACAGGCTGTAAGGCATGCCAAATGTCATGGCACCGCGTATAACCTTGAGCCTAATCTAAAAGAAAACCCCGGTGGTTTGCGCGATGTACAAACCATTATTTGGGTAGCAAAAAAGCACTTTCGTTCGCAAACTCTTGAAGAGTTGGTAGAGCACGGGTATTTAACCTTTGAAGAACATCAAGAGCTGCTCGAATGCATTGTTAATTTATGGAATATTCGTTTTGCGCTGCACCTTGCTGCAGGGCGCATGGAAAACCGTTTACTGTTTGACTATCAGCCAATTGCAGCAAATTTACTAGGGTTTGGTGATGATGGACGTGCCGCTGTTGAGCGTATGATGAAGCGTTTATTTCGCATTATGGGACGGGTACGTGAACTTAACCAAATGCTGCTCTCTTATTTTGAGCAAAGCATTTTAAGTGGCCATGTAAATTACAAGGTCAGTGATATTAACAACGATTTTGAGCAAATTGGTCATCAAATTCGCGTTAAAGATCCGCAAGTATTTTTCCATCGCGAAAAGATTATTGCGCTGTTTTGGCATATTGCAGATAACCCACAAATTACCCATATTTACCCAAGCACCATTCGCCTTTTACGCCAAGTAAGGCGCCGTTTGCTTGGCGATTTACAGGATTATTCCCTTTGTCGCGCGATGCTGCTTAAACTAATTTCGCACCCAAATGGCATGGGGCGCGCATTTACGTTAATGCACAAACACGGCATTTTATCGGCCTATTTACCGAACTGGCGTAATATTGTCGGGCAAATGCAATTTGATTTATTTCATGCCTACACGGTAGATGAACATACTCACCGTTTAATCCAAAACCTATATCATTATTTCCAGCCAGAGTGTGCCAATACGTTCCCACTTTGCCGTGAAATTGTGGTACGTATGGAAAAACCAGAGCTGCTCTATTTAGCCGGTATTTTCCACGATATAGCCAAAGGTCGTGGTGGCGATCACTCAGAGCTTGGTGCAGTGGATGCCAGAGAGTTTGCGAAACTGCATGGCTTATCCTCTTTTGAAGGCAAGTTTATTGCGTGGCTTGTTGAAAACCATTTACTTATGTCAGTCACAGCCCAGCGTAAAGACATCAACGACCCAGATGTAATTGCGGAATTTGCAGCAAGAGTTAAAAATGAAAAACAGCTCGATTATCTCTATTGCTTAACCCTAGCCGATATTCGCGCGACCAATGATAACCTTTGGAATGATTGGAAAAGCACGCTACTTCGTGATTTGTATGTTCATACACAGCGCGCGCTGCGACGCGGACTTGAAAATCCAATGGACTTACGTGACCAAATTCGCGACAAAAAAGATCAAGCAAAACAACGTTTACTTAATTTAGGCTTTGCTGAAGAACAAATTGATGCGCTATGGCTGCGTTTTAAACCAGACTACTTTACCCGCTTTACAGCACAAATGATTGCGTGGCAATGCGAACATATTTTAGCAGCCAAAGATCCTAGCAAAGGCATTGTTTTACTCTCAGGAAAACCAATAAATGGCGGCAGCCAAGTATTTGTATATTGCCCAGATCAAGCCAATTTAGTTGCACGCTTGGTAGCGGTTTTAGGTGCCAAAAAAGCTAATATTTTGCACGCACAGATTATGAATACCAAAGATGGCTATGCGGTTGATAATTTTGTTATTTTGGAGCAAAACGGCGAACCTGTAACAAGTCAAAGTCGCGCTAGCTCTATCAAGAAGTCAATTCAGCAAGTCATTGATGAACCAAATAAAAAGCTGCGTTTAAAGAAAGATCGTAAAAAGCGCTTTAAAGATTTTAATATCAAACCGCGCGTTATTGTCTCGCAGCATGGCCGTAAGGACAGAACCCTTGTCGAAATTCAAGTGGTTGACATTCCTGGCTTATTAACCAAAATAACCGATGTATTTTCAAGTTTAGCGTTACATATCCACGCTGCGCGGATCACAACCATAGGTGAACGTGCAGAAGACTTCTTTGTGGTATCAAACGCAGACTATGACGCATTAAATGAACAAGAAAGTGGCGTGTTGAAAAACCGCTTACTTGAAAAATTCAATTCCGAAAACGATTAAAGGCACACCATGGAACATTTAAAATTAACCATCGAACAAGCATGGGAAAATCGCGACAATATTTCACCATCATCTGTTACAGATGATGTTTTCAACGCAATTAACGAATCCCTCGCTCTATTAGATTCAGGTAAAGCACGTGTGGCTGAAAAAATCTCAGGTGAATGGGTTGTACACCAGTGGCTTAAAAAAGCTGTTTTATTATCATTTAGAATTCGTGACAACGCGCCAATGAGTGATGGTGTTAACCAATTTTACGACAAGGTACCACTTAAATTTACTGACTACACACCAGAGCAATTTAAGCAAGAAGGCATGCGCGTAGTACCAAACGCGGTAGCTCGTCAGGGCAGCTTTGTTGGCAAAAATGTGGTGTTAATGCCTTCTTATGTGAACATTGGCGCTTACGTTGATGAAGGCACAATGGTTGATACATGGGCAACTGTTGGTTCATGCGCACAGATTGGTAAAAACGTTCACCTTTCAGGTGGTGTAGGCATTGGTGGTGTTTTAGAGCCATTACAAGCTAACCCAACCATTATCGAAGATAATTGCTTTATTGGCGCTCGTTCTGAAATTGTTGAAGGCGTAGTGGTAGAAGAAGGCGCAGTAATTTCAATGGGTGTTTATATTAGTCAAAGCACGCGAATTTATGACCGTGAAACGGGTGAAACTCATTACGGCCGCGTACCAGCTGGCGCAGTTGTTGTACCAGGCTCACTGCCATCAAAAGACGGCTCACACAGCCTATACGCAGCAATTATCGTGAAAAAAGTTGACCAGCAAACCCGTGAAAAAGTGGGTATCAATGCCCTACTTCGCTCTGTTAGCGAGTAATAGTTTTAAAATTTAATTTAAAAGCGCCTAATGGCGCTTTTTTATTTTCTTCTCATTTAACTTATTGTTAAATTTACAACTATATGCTTTAGTATAAAAAAACTACTAAAATATTAAGTCAATGATTGCTTCATTCAGAACATTTTCTTTTCAAGAGTTATCTAAACCAACACTGACGTTTTACCTATTCTCTTTGTTATTATGTATTGGGTATTGGTTGTTAAATCAGCATTTAATTCTATCAACCACTAACAGTAATTCATTTTCAAACCAAGTTTTCCAAACAAAAACCGTTCGAGTCGAAATGAAATATGCATTTTCAACTCTTGAAAAAACCATGGCAAAATTTAAACGTCCGGAAACGCTTGAAACATCGATCAATTGTTTTCAAAACGTATGTGATATTACATTTAAAAACAAGTATCGAGATAACTCTGAAGCGGCGATTTTGGCAGAATCCATTTATGAGTCTCAAATCCCAATACCAAAAAAGAGCGCTAATTAGCGCTCTTTTTTATGATTTAGAAGTGATTAGTCTTCTAGCAGTGCATCTGTTTTAGCTGCACAAATAAAGTCATTTTTATGAAGACCTTTAATTGAGTGGCTCCACCAAGTAACCGTTACCTTGCCCCACTCAGTTAAGATACCAGGGTGATGACCTTCGTCTTCTGCCATTGCACCTAACTTGTTAGTAAACTCTAATGCTAGTTTAAAGTTCTTGAACTTAAAAACACGCTCTAATTGCATAATGCCGTCAACCACAATTGGTGTCCAATCAGGAATTTGCTTAACTAATACAGCTAACTCTTCATCTGAAACTTTTGGTGCGTCAGCACGACACGCTTCACATTTTTGAGCACTTAATTCAGACATAATAAACCCTTTTCTAACTTGCTTTCTTTTGTTTAGGTGGAAATAGTGGCTCATGGAGCCCTAGCGCTTTTGCTTTTTCTACAAGCGACATAATATCGAGCTGAGAAATATCAAATAAATCTTCAATCGCATTAATGGTGTAATAGAGCGGTTGCATAATATCAATACGGTATGGCGTTCGCAGCACATCTAGCGGCTCAAGCGGTTTGATTTGAGGCTCATCTGAGTACACATATTGTGTCTCACCTGGGCTGGATAAAATACCGCCACCATAAATACGTAAACCATCTTTGGTTTGCATTAAACCAAACTCTACAGTAAACCAGTATAAACGCGCTAAATACACACGATCTTTTTTCTCAGCAGCTAAGCCAAGTTGGCCATATTTATGCGTAAACTCTGCAAACGCAGGGTGCGTTAACATCGCGCAGTGGCCAAAAATCTCGTGGAAAATATCTGGTTCTTGTAAGTAATCAAACTCTTCACGTGAGCGAATAAAGGTCGCCACCGGAAACTGTTTGTTTGCAAGTAAACGGAAAAACTCATCAAAGTCGATAAGTGCAGGTACAGGTGCACATTCCCAACCCGTTGTTTCTCGAAGTACTTTACTTACCTCTTCTAGCTGAGGAATACGGTCTATCGGCAGGTTTAGCTTATCTAAGCCGTGCATATACTCATCACACGCTTTATTTTTTATACATTCTAACTGACGTGCGATCAGCTCTGACCAAATTTGATTTTCTTCATCAGTCCAATTGATAAACCCATTATCATCTGGCTGCTTAGAAATATAATTACTACTTTTGCCCATAAATTTTACTCTTTAACAGCAAGCAAGTCGCTTGCTTAAGCACAACATCCAAACGATTAATTATGTCATTAACTGCCGGATTCAGATGTTCTAGATGTTATGACAAAGTTACATAAAAGGTAATGATCATGGCTCTTTTGGAAATGCAGCACACGCTGAAATTTGTATCATTAAATTTACACAAGTGTATACAAAAAAAGACA
>NZ_JBFKMX010000104.1:0-13561 GCF_041629635.1 Pseudoalteromonas sp.
AATTTAAAGCTAACTTTTGTAAGTTAATTTACACCTTAGCAAGATAAAGGCCTAACCCTGAAGTGAATGTTAATTTGAAGAATTTTCAGATGCAGCTTCATTCATTGAATTGGAAAAAATCTGCCATTCTTGTTCCGCAATGATTTGTTTTGCAATCCCTGAATCAAATACATTATCAAACGTATTTTTAAACCTATTAACCAACTCTTCATCAGAGTTTTTATTTGCAGCCACATAAAGTTCAAGCCCTTGATTCAAAGTAAATATCACGACAAAGGGCGATTTTTTGTGACCTAAAACATTGCTGATACCTTGCACAACATATTCATTAGCATAAATCGCATCTGCTCTCCTGCGATAAACCATTTCCAAAGCACTACGATAATCACCGACTTGAATCAAATTTTTACCAAACTCAAAACCAAGCTCTAACAATAACGCTTCTTCTATACTGTCTCTTACCGTTGCAATTTGTTTATTAAATAAATCAGTCAATACATCTGGTTTAGGATTACTTGAGGAGTAACTGTAAAAGTGATAACGCAATTCTCTCAGCCGCCCTAACCAGATAAATTTATCTTCACGAGCAGGGCTTCGCGCCATAGAAAAAATAAACGTGTTTGGTTCGGTTAAGGCCGTGCGATAAGCTCTTGCCCAAGGCATCACTTTAATATTAGCCTTTATGCCTGCCTGTTGAGCAATATATCTAACTAACGCATAACTGGTACCACCTATCAATTCTCCCTGACCATTAACTACTTGATAAGGAGGCAAACTCTCAGTGACAAAATTTATTGAACTATCCACGTCAGCTTGCGCACTTTGAAAAAATAGTAGAGACAAGCTAAGGCATAAAATTAGGTACGTTTTCATTGTCCCAGAGTAATCAACAAAACGATGGTAAGTCAATGAAATATAATAATATACAAAATACAAATCGCTTCAAATAAATCAGAAACCAAGGAAATTGAGGGTAAATTAGGGAGATCCATTTCCAATATATAATCAATTTCTACATTTGTTGATTGATAAATTAGCACAAAAAATCATTGCTTAAGCCAATACTCTCATTACCTACTTCACTTTAAAGTTTGATAGTAATTCAGTCAGCTGATGCGCGTTTTCTACAACACTATCTAGCCTATCTAAAATTTGTTGTAATTCTGCTAAAGAGGAATCTGAGCTCTCACGCAAATGTTCTATGCAAGCTTCCATATCTTGTTGCATATTTGATTGTTCATCCATCGCACTGGCAATCTGATTAATTGCCTTAGCGACACTATGTTCCAGCTCCTCTGTATGTTGTAGTCGATTCGCAACTTCAACAATATAGCTCCCAGCATGGTTAGTGGTAGACGCACTGGTAGATACATTATTAACAGCTTTTTTCGCAAGTCCTTGTAAAGATTCTATTGTTTCTTCAATGGCTGTAATAGACTCTTGTGTTCGCTTGGCAAGCGCGCGTACTTCATCCGCTACTACAGCGAATCCTCGCCCTTGCTCACCCGCTCGTGCAGCTTCAATTGCAGCATTCAATGCCAGTAAGTTGGTTTGTTCAGCTATATTCTTAATAACATCAAGAACCGAACCGATTTCAGCGCTTTGTGCATTTAACTGCTGCATAACTTCGGCTGTTTCGGCCATATTATCGGTTAATGATTTAATGTCTTGTACTCCGCAGCGCATATCGACGGTGCTTTGTTTAATTTCTTGATCGGTTTCTTGGGTGTTTTTTGCAGCTTGCTCAGTATTCTCACTAATGCTTTTAATATTAGTCGTCACTTGATGAATACTGTTTGTAATTTGTTTAGTCTCATCATGTTGCTCATTTAATTTTTTAGCGATCTTCCCTGTAGTTTCCTTGACATCCTTAATTGCGTTTTCAACAGTATTAGCTGTATTCACAATATTGGAGACAAGCTCCCTAAATGACCCTAAAAACGCGTTAAAGTGAGATGCTAATTCACCTATTTGGTCATGCTCTCCGGTGTCTAATTGTGTTGTTAGATCACCTTTCCCTGAACTTAATTGCTGCAAAGACATATTTAAATTGTTAGTTCTGGATAATACTACTTTCTTAAATAAAGTATGCATTACCAACACAATTAAAATGATAACAAATACCATTGCGCCAATAATTTCAATGCGCGTCGAATTTACTTGTTGGTAGACGCCATCAAGGGGCTTAACCACCTCTAAAACACCACGAACTTGACCTAGCTGCCAATCAGTTTTTGGTGAAGCGGGGTGACTATTGTGACAATCAACACAGCCTTGAGACTGCATAGTATCTGCCATAGCGACACGCAATACGGGTTTACCATTGAACTGTTGTTCACTAACAACGATTGCTGATGGGTCATTTTGTAGTTTATGCCATGTATCTTTTTGAAATTGATCTAGCTTTCTGTTTTCTCTATTGGGGAATGGATACAGACTAAAAAGTGAAAAAGTGGAACCATCCCCTCCTGCCGATAATTCACTTAGCTCATGAACAACAGTTGCAGGTAAGGGAATAACATTGCTGCCGCTGTGATCGTAATTGATCGCTAGCCCAGCTTTTTTTGCTTTGACAACAACATGTTTTGTGTAGTAACCACGTAGCGTTTTAATGCGCTTAACTGTATTTTCAGCATCCCGCGTGCTTGCCCCAATCATTGCTTCTTTTTCCAACTGAGGAAGAAGGTAGGCACCGATACACGCTAACAAGACCAGTAACATAATTATTGGGGTGAGGAATTTTTTAAGCATGATTTTTTCCCTTTACTTAGTTATTTAAGTATAGAAAGCAAACGTTAGTTAACAAATTCTGAATTCATTTTTTCATTGATATCGTTGCATACGTATTCAAGGTGTTGTTTATGTGTAACCGTTTTATTGTAACTAAAATGTGAACAAAAAAATAAAGAGAACACACTATGACATTTCTAAAAAGCGCAATCACTGGTGCAGTAATAATATGTGCACAGAGCACCTTTAACCCAACCATTGCAGCGCCGACCACTTTTGTGCATTTATTCGAGTGGTCTTGGCAAGATGTTGCGAAAGAATGTGAGACATTTTTAGGCCCTCGTGGTTTTGCTGCTGTGCAAGTATCCCCTCCCAATGAACACATTACCGGCAAACAATGGTGGACACGTTATCAACCCGTTAGTTATCAAATTAAAAGCAGAGGAGGCAGTCGTGATGAGTTCATTTCAATGGTTGAACGTTGTAAGGCAGTGGGGGTTAACATTTATGTTGATGCCGTTATTAATCATATGGCAGCAGGCAGTGGGCAAGGGGTTGCTGGCAATCAATTTGGCAACAAAAGCTACCCAATGTATAAGGCTTGGGATTTTCATGATAGTTGTGCAATCAATGCAGAAGACTATGGAAATAATCCTTGGCGCGTACAACATTGTGAGTTAGTCGGTTTACCAGACCTTAAAACGAGCACAGAGTATGTCCAAACAACACTCGCAACGTATTTGAACGAGCTGGTCAATTTAGGTGTCGCTGGTTTTCGCATAGATGCAAGTAAACACATGCCAAGTCAAGATATTGCCAGTATTCTAAGTAGAGTTGATGGACAACCTCTAGTATTTCAGGAAGTCATCGATCAAGGGGCTGAAGCAGTTTCTGCCAACGAGTATTTTAATAATGGCTTAGTAACAGAATTTAAATACACAACTAAACTTGGCGAAACTTTTAAAGGTGGCAAGCTCGCTTGGTTGAAAAGCTTTGGTGAAGCATGGGGAATGATGCCTAGCTATAAAGCAGTTGTCTTTGTTGATAATCATGATAATCAACGAGGTCATGGTGGTGCCGGAAACGTGGTTACTTTTCAAGATGGCCCATTGTATGATTTAGCTAACGTATTTATGTTAGCCTATCCATATGGCTACCCAAAAGTCATGTCGAGTTATAATTTCCATCACGATACAGATGCAGGCGGGCCAGACTATCCTATTCATGATAATGGGAGGTTAAATTGTGGTGCCAATGGGTGGCAATGTGAGCATCGCAAACAAAAAATTGCGGGGGCTGTTAACTTTAGAAACAACACTAACGATGCTTGGCAAGTTTCTAATTGGTGGGACAATGGCAACAACCAAATCGCTTTCTCACGAGGCACTAGTGGCTTTGTTGCCATCAACCGAGAAAGTACAAGTTTAAATCAGCAACTGCAAACAGGGTTAACAGAAGGACAATATTGTGATGCTTTATCGGGAAATATCAGTGCTGATAAACGCACCTGCTCTGGCAAAGTAATTACCGTTGATAGTACTGGCAAAACCTCCATTTCACTAGCAGCAATGGACGCACTTGCTATTCACAAACAGGCTAAACTACTTGGAGAAACTGTCCCGAATAACTGGAAACGCACTGTCATTTTTATTAAAGCGCTAACCCAATCGGGTCAAGATATGTTTATCCGTGGCGGTATTGACCTCACCTATGCTGAACAATTAGGTAAAAACTGTCATCAAACACCCCTCGAATGCATGATAGCTATTCGTCACAATAATTTACGCAATTCAACCACATCGGCTTGGAAGCAAGGAGACCAGTTTTTAGATTGGCTTGGTGTAGAAAGTGGTCAAAGTGAAGGAGCCGAAGGTACACCATTAGATTGGACAACCAACCACTGGCCATCAAATTGGGGACTCCGTAAAACCGTTGCCACCGATGGTTTTGGAGAATCACTTTTAAATCAATGGGGAGCACATTATTGGATGGTCGATATAGATATGAACTGTCAAGATACAATTAACGGTTGGTTTGAAGTGAAAGCATTTGTAAAAAATGGCCAGGGTTGGGAAGGCAACATTAGCCAAGCGAATACACCTTATGCATCACAAAATCATTTTGCACAATGTGGAAAATTAAACGTATTTGAATTTAACCAATCCACTGTGTCCATTTCAGAACTGTAACTCTATTGTCTCTGGGTAGCCACAACGAAGGCTACCCATTATTACTCAAGTACTAGAAGCTACATAGCTAACGTCGTTTTCTCGCAAAGTCCTTAACGCCATTCTCACGCATAACCAACATCACAACCAATCTTATGTGTTCTGGCCGTTTTGCTATTTTTCAATATCCTGATTGAAGTCTATAATCACAGCTACACACTTGTCATGTTGAAGTCTTTATATGCGAACGTTTGTGTCACTTCTTATCATGTTTCCAATAGCGCTGCTAGGTAACACGCCTGAAGTGCAAAAAGAAACCCTGACCGTAAACTATCGTGATTATCGGGGAAGCCATCAGGTGTTAGTTTCTGGCACTCATCAAAGTAGTTATGAATTCAAAATTGCAGATAAGCACTTAGCCCTAGCAACCTTGAATTGGTCGCCTTATATATCACAGAGTATTTGCAAACATGGGTGGATTTTTCAATCGGTTGTCGCGCTTTTACATCGCATTGGATACGGGGCAACAATTACCTATTACCCTTGGAGCCGCGCTGTTTCAATGACGGAGTCAGGCAAAGCAGATCTTCTGTTCCCTGAGTACTTTATAGAGCCAGAAGCTCCTTCAGATGTTTTTCTTGGAACACAGCGGAAAGATCATATTACGTTATCAGAATCGATTGGCTGGGGGCCTATCGCATTTATTTCCAGGAAAGATTACAACACGGAGCATTACAAAGGCCAATTAAGCAACCTTAATAATGAACGCATAGGTGTGGTACGCGGATATCAAAATACGCCTGAATTTGACCGCTTGATGGATCAAGGTAGTTTCCAAATTGTGGCCGCAAAAGATGACCTCACTAATGTTGAGTTGCTCATTAATAATCGGGTTAATTTAATTATTGGCGATCCCGAGGTCATTAAATCTGAAATTAAAAATTCAGATAAATCAGCGGCAGAAAAAAAACAAATGCTTGGTGCTATAAAAGTAATAGATCCTATTATCAAAATGAACGCTTTATTTTTAGCTATATCGAAACGCAGTCAACACTATGAGTCGCTTGTTATTGAGTTGAACAAGGCTATTATCGAGTTTAAAAATCATGGCGTTTTTAGTGAAATTAAATACCTTACCCAATCCAAATGCACCAATGATTAAGTAAGTTCCCCTTTCGAGACAAAGGTGCAGAGAGTAAAAAAAACATCTTATTTTTTAAATAAAAAATAAGCTTGAAGGTGCTTTATGGCCATGTAAAAAGCTGCTCTATCCACTAAGCCGTCACAAATCAATGCCCGTATTATTGCGATTTTACACTTGTATCCTGCGACTAAATTCATATTTCATAAACAAGGTACACTCTATAAGTGTCTGCCTAAATATATCTTACGCCGTATTAAAAAAACTTACTAAATAACAACCTAAAACTGAGATTCGTTTTGTCTTCAACAAGTGGACTGTCCGTTATATTCTCATCAAACAAATTATAATCAATCGCTAATTGGGTAAATCCCCCCCAAAATAGAGGGGTAGAAACTGCAATACCAATTGCCGAGTTGACTGCACTGCTAGTTAGGTATTGAGGCCTGAAACTGGCCGTTTCACGCGCACTAACGCCGTAGTAATAATTGACGTGTTTATCATCTAAGTAACTCAACGAGATATTAGGTTCAATAAACACTGGACCTTTTTTATACGCCCTACTTAATTGAGCTGAGACTTCATAACCGTTGGAATTATTTAGAACATCAAACATCGCTGACAAGGTAATTTTCCAGTCTTGTCGCTCATACTTGATACTTAATCCGGCGTCCATCGAAAACTTACGTTCTTGCATACCAGCAAATATTTCACTATCGGACTCATCAAATCCTTGGAAACGGGGTGCTGCTTGTACTTGAAATTCAATATCATCGAGTTGAAAAAACTCGTAACTGATAAACGGCCCATAAATAGCAAGCTCTTTGTCTCGGTACCCCAATATAGGAAGCGGGATAACACGCCGATTATAGCCTTTATAAATCTCTTTATTTATACCCAAGCCAAATCCATAGAGAAAACCTGTTGGCTCTAGTTGCGCTCTTATATCACCGCGTTCATCGGCATATACAGACCCTATCAGTAAACATGCGAGCAGTGGAATAATTTTTTTCATTATTGTTTATTATAAAGTTAAAAAGTATTTTACGTTAAGTGCCGAAGAATCGTTCACTTTAAAAGCCCATCTCCAAATCCGCGACACATAAAATCAACGATAAATCATTGCAACAATGAAAGTAATCGATTACAAAACATCGGTGGTAGTAACTCATTGACGAACATATCAATTAATAAGTGGAACTATTAAAACAGTTGCTAGCGCCCTGCTTTTTGCTCAAGTAATGATAAAAAATAGAGTAGGCGCTTTCCAATGGCTAACGAGATAATTATCAGGTCATGAATTGTCTACTGAATAAGGGCAAATTTTGCAATATAGGACGTTCATAATAGATTAACTTGAAGACAATCAATTGATAATAAAAGTGACTATCAATTAAGAGAAATGGTGACCTATTTGACGATGCAATACTCGCTTATTTATAAGCTCTAAACCATGTTAAACATGGCTGGCTAAAATAGCTTTGAGTTAGTAACTTTTAATTTTTTATATAACTTAAAATGTATATTTTACTTTAAATTCAATCTCTCTACCTCTCAGTGGATATTCTTGTACAGCCTGCCCACTATTAGGATCAATGCCCAAGCTAAGTGAGCTGCCAACCGCAAGTTTAGAGTCAAATAGGTTAGTAACCTTCAATGACAGCATAACGTCTTGGAGGATCTGGTAGCTCGCTATCACATTCATTCGGTGATTATGTGAATGCTTTACAACCTCAATGTCATCATGCCAAAAGTATTGGAAGTTAAGGTGTAAATTGTCAAAAACATTGTAGTCTAAGACGGTAGTCAGGTGTCTATCGGGTACTAAATACTCCGAGGGAGTAAGTTCCGTTTGCTGTATCAACCTTGAGTTATTCGAAAATAAATGTGTAAACGTCAAGTAAGCCGTTAGCTTATCAGATAATATACGCTTCCATTCTAATTCAATACCTTTCGCTTTATTTGCAGCGATATTGTCTAATTGTGATATATCTCCCGACGTAAAACCAATCAAGTTATCAATATCATTATAAAAATAAACGGC
This sequence comes from Pseudoalteromonas sp., assembly GCF_041629635.1. Classification (GTDB taxonomy): domain Bacteria; phylum Pseudomonadota; class Gammaproteobacteria; order Enterobacterales; family Alteromonadaceae; genus Pseudoalteromonas. The sequence goes on from NZ_JBFKMX010000104.1 coordinate 8,084, forward strand.
CGAAAAATAATTACAGTCATTGAGGTAACTATACGCGATTTCCGTTGATTTTAACGTTGTAGGATTAAGATTAAAATTACCTTGTGTCAGTCCACTTTCTTCGTCATATAAATCACCGAGCGAAGGAACTCGATATGCTGAGCCATAAATCACTTTGAAAAGATGATTATCAGAAGCTGAGTAGTTCAAAGCAATTCGAGGGTTAAGTTTGTTATCAACATCATTATATTTATCGTAGCGAAGGCCTAGTGTGGTATTTAACTGATCAGAGAGTTGCGATTGAAGTTGTAAATACACACTTGACGTTTCTCTTGTCATATCAAGCACGCTGCGTTGTGAAGGCTCACCGAAAATAGTAAAGGAATTTAAATTTTCAAAATCACCATAAAGATTATAGTTGCTACCCAATGCTGCTCTAGGTAATTTGCTCGTTGTGTATGAAGCGCCAGCATAAAGATGATGATGTTTAGTTATATAGATATCTGAATCTAACGCTAATGAAGATGAGCGGTATTCAACGTCAACACCAAACAAAAAAGGTGCTTGGGTAAATCCGTCAATGTTTAACGGTACGATTTGACCTAAGGATTTTCTGCTCGCTTTAAATAAGCCAGCGGATAAATTGATATTTAAGTTATTTGCAAAGCTATGAGTCACTTTTATCTGATGATTCTCTGAATTCAAATCAAGTTTATTAATATCATTCGCTAAACGGCGAAATAAATAAAATTGCTCTCTTTGCGACTGATTGTAGAAACCACGATAAGAGAATTTAGCATAATCTAAAGATAAGGCGACTTGAGAGGACTTATTCGGATCATATGTCTGCTGATGAATTCCAAACCTATCGAAGATATTATTAAATTCATCACCGTTGTCATCTCTAACATGATAAGCGAGACCTGCTGAAAATTTATCGCTATTTAACCGAGCAGCAAAACTAGCAGAATAATTTAGTTTATTACCACTAGTGAATGAAACGTGGTTCTCGACTTGGGTAATGATATTGACAACACCATTAAAGGCATTCGAGCCATACAATGCGGAACCCGGTCCTCTAATCACTTCAATACGTTGCACATTGGTTAAATCAAAATAACGTACAAAGTAACTTACTCCGCCAGTGTAATCATCATTTATTCTCTGACCATTTAATAAAAACAGCACTGTATTTGCGTATTTTTGCGCATGCCCTCTGGTTATTAAGTATGACTGATTACCTTCAACCGAGTTATACTGAGAGTTGAAGCCAGGTATAAAACTAAATAATTCGGTAAGTCTGCTTACCCCTAAGCGCTCAAGATCACCTTTAGTAAATAACGAAACCGTCGAAGGCGCATTTACCATACTCACTGGCACAGCAGTTGCAATGCTGATATTGGTATTGAGTAATTCTTCCAGTGAAAGTTCAAATAAACCCTCTTCATTTGCATAACAAATATTTGAAAAACAGAAAAGTACCGCCAATAGCGTCGTTATTTTTTTAAATTGCATGGTTAATGGAGATGCCATTATGTCACTCATTATCATTATTGTTTGCTAAGCGTCAGTTGAGGTAGTGTGTTTTTTTGTTAGTTTTATTATTGACTATATCACTATGTAAAACAAAAATATTTTTGATTTTAAACTACAGTCATTATGCGTTGAGCGCGACAAAAGAATTAGTAGACGGCACCCTTAACTATAAATAGCTAAGTTATATTAGCTGAATAAGCAGCTCTTACCTATACTAAGACTTAATCCTTAACATTGTTCAATTGAAGTACGTTATGCGATATTCGATTTCTGCTTTGGTTTTTTTGCTACTGACTTTTGGGTCTTGGGCTGGTAATTCGATACGCATTGTGACAGAAGATTATCCCCCATACAGCTATTTGGATGAGCAGGACAAAGTTACAGGAAAAGCCACTCACGCTGTCACGGCAATCATGGATCAAGCTAAGCTGGCATACACTATTAATCTTTTACCTTGGGCTCGCGCCTATGACCAAGCATCTAAAAATCCAAATCTACTGATCTACCCACTTGTTTATTTAGACTCAAGAAAAGAGATGTTTCACTTTATTTGCCCAATAGCCTACATTTCCGATTTTGCTTTCTATCGGCTTACCTCACGTACTGATATTGACATTTCATCCATAGAAGACGCTAAACGTTATGTGACAGGAGTAATACGTTTTGACTCTATCCATCTCTTCTTGCTTGAATCTGGGTTTGAAGACAGGAAGAACCTAGATGTCGCTTCTAGTGAAGATATCACACTAAAGAAATTACAACACGGAAGAGTTGACCTAATTTATACTTCTAAAATAACGTTAAAACGTCGGCTCAAAGCGCTTGACTTACCAGATGACTTCTTGAGCCCTGTTTATCAAATCCCGCAGTATTCAAAGCAGCCCCTATGTATTGGTCTCAAAAAGGGTTCCGACCCAGAGTTGGTTAGACGCTTAAAACAAGCCCACCAAAAATTTTTAAAAAGAGAATCCAAAACGACATTCTAGACACAATCGAATGCCCCCGAACGCCTTTAATCCATATATTTAGCTTTCAAATTTACAATTTAGGCTTTTTAAATACTTCATCAGCTGTTACTTGCCAGTTAAAAGTACTGTCTGCGATGCTACGGATTTCTCGAAAAAGACTGCCCCCGTTACTGCCATTAGTTAATATGATAATGCCACTTTGAGAATGCAAATGTCCTTCTAGCCATGCCTGATAACTATCATTTGCACCACCATGGTAAAACACTTTCGTTTGTTGCACTGTTTTTATAATTGGTCCTAAGCCATAATGACTGTTTGGTACGCGTGCCATCATATCCTTAATCAGCTCTTGCGGGATAAAGCCGTTTTTTTGGTGATAGCTTTTTATCAGACCGCTTAAAAACAAACCAAGATCATATGCGCTTGTCCACAAACCTGACGCAGCCATTTCAGGCATGGCTTCCCATCCTCTTGGTAAAGCAGTCGGATTGCCGTAACGATTGTGCCCACGGGCAATATTGCCATGACTTGCAGGTAAAGGGTTTAAGAACGTGCTGCGGGTCATACCAAGGGGTGAAAATACATACTTTTCTGCCGCAGCTGGATAACTGAGCCCTGTTACATCTTCGATCATTACTTGGCTCACAGTGGTACCGCCACCGGAATAATCCATCGCACTGCCGGGTGTGAACATTAACCTTACTGCGCGGTGTTTAGCTGGCCACTCGCCATTAAGCGTTTGTAACGCTGTTGGCAATTCTTCTTCGGGTTGAAAATCAGCAAATCCATGTTGGCTAAAGCCTGCTGTATGGGACAATATCGCCCGCAAGGTCACTTTATTCTTTTGACTGAAGCGACTTTGTTCCACGCGCCAGGATTTAAGGTACTTATTAACATCGGTATCTAAATCAAGTTTACCTTCGGCTACTAAACGTAAAATCAATGCCGCGTTAACCATTTTACTGACCGAGCCCACAGAAAACACTGTATTTTCATCTACCGGCATAGACTTACCTGCGAGTTGAGTACCAAAGCCATGGGCCCATATCAATTCACCATTTTCAATAACAGCAACACCTGCACCTGGCACATTTAAATCAGCAAGGCGAGATGACAACATTGTAAGGACATTTGGCTTAGCCGTATCACTGTTTCGACTAGTGAGTTCAAACTCAAAGGCATTAATATTAGTTTGAAATGCTGACTGAGCAATCGTTACACAGCTATAAAACAGAGCAACACTCATACTTGTAATAACTAAAATTCGAACAATAAATAGACTCATAGCTGGACCATATAAACTGAACTATAACCAAGTGTATATTAGTCAACTGGTTCTCATATCACTTTTATGTAACGAATCATGTGAAACGAAATAGAGTAAGACCTCACTCAGTGTGGAATAAATGCTTTCATCTAATCATCCACTAAAATGTCAAACAAAAATTCTCCTTAAATTTTCAGATTTCCACCTCGATTTTACAACGGCTAACCATAGCTTAACCAATTGGTACATGCTAATGAGACCTCTGTAATTCCCACTTTTTCAAATAACATAGTTATTTTAGTGCTTGATTGATTCTGTCAACTTGAACACTTCTATTGCGACCATTTTCTTTTGCATGATAAAGAGCTTGATCTGCAGTATTTAACCAGTCTTGGCTGTTTTTAAAGGCCTCATTTATTTCGGCAATGCCAATGCTAATGGTAAAACCTGTTTGTTGTTTGTCGCTAAAGGTGAGCAACTCTTTAACACACTCCATTCTTATTCTTTCAGCGAGTGATAATGCAGTATTACTGTCGGTATTTGGAAGAATGAGTGCAAATTCCTCTCCGCCATAGCGACCTACCACATCGGTTTTTCTGCTACAGTTTCGCAAGATAAAAGCGAGCCTTTTAATGACTAGGTCACCAGCGGGATGGCCAAAGTTATCATTGATTTTTTTAAAATGATCTATATCGAGCATAATCAGTGAGGATATATGTTGATAGCGCTGACATCGATTGTATTCAAGCTCTAATTGCTCCTGCCAATAACCTCGGTTATAGAGCCCTGTTAGTGCATCTTTACGACTTAATTGCTCCAGTTTAGTATTTGCAAGTTTCAATTCATTGGTAAGCTGTTGTTGCATCCTGATAGCGTTTAATTGTGTTGTTGCATCCATAATTATAACGATACAAACATTGTTCTTTGGCACGAGCTCTATTTCGATGGCAATACTGTCTGGTAATTCTATAATCGGTAAATAGGCAGGCTTGGATAAATCAAGACCAAAAAAATATGGGCATATATCAAAGAATGAATCACCTTTTTTCAATTTAGTATTTTGCATAAACCAAAGTTCAATCGACTCGCTTTCAACAATGCCGTCATATGACAAATTAAAAGCGATTGGCTTGAATTTTTTTTGAATGAAGCCGTTCAATATTGATGATTCAAGGTTTGTCATAATCACACCATTAATTCTGCAAGTTGTCGAAAGGCCGTCTCAACATTTTCACCATTCTTGGCACTGGTATAGAGCATAAAATTAAAGCTTTCTGAAAATAAGCGTATTTCTGATTCAGTGATCTCCCATTCTTCAATCAAGTCTGCTTTATTAACAAGAAAGGCGGTGGGTGGTTTTGGTAGCGGTAACTCAAGAAAAATACGTTGTGCAGATTCAAAAGTTTCTTGCCGAGTGCCATCGACCACTAAAATCAAGCCTTGGCTCATTTTTAGGTATGTTTTGGCTGTCGCAGCTAATTTTTCCTCACCAGCTAAGTCCCAAATAACCAATTTAACGTTTCCATGTTCAAGTGCCACTTCTTTGGTATCAATTTTTACACCAACCGTTGTTTGATATTTCTCAGAGAATATATTTTCAACAAAGCGTCTAGTTAAGCTCGTTTTCCCCACTGAAAAATCTCCTACTACACATACTTTCTTAGTTATCATGTACCCTCCCAAAGAGCCTCTCGTTGAGACTCTGGTCAATTGAAGCTATTTCAAATA
>NZ_JBFKMX010000105.1:0-13450 GCF_041629635.1 Pseudoalteromonas sp.
GCTTCAGTTAGATTATTCAATTTAGTTACAGTTAATGAACAAAGCTAAAACGTATTATCAATTGAAGCAAAAAAACTTCTCGATAACTTAAAGTATCTGACTATTTAATTTTAATGGCAATAGAATTAAACCCAACATCTTGCAAATAGGGATTTAACCGTTAGATTTACATTGGTTGTTATTTTTAATTGTGATGTTCGGGGTAAAAAGATATAAGCCTTATTGAAATTAAAACATGACTTCGTAAAGTACCTGAGGCACGCGTAAACGATCAATTTCTCTTTCTAAATCGCGAATGTCGTTTCGAATATCACGCTTAATATCTTCATTAGGTTCCTTTCGGTATTGTTCTTTTAATTGATAAATTTGGTTTTCAAGCGCATTAATTTCTTCAGCAATATCATACTGCCGTTTTCCTTTATTGTAGTTTTTAACAAACGCCTGACTTAAACAAACACCATTATAAGTTTGGCCTGCACGGCCAACACGATACCCATTTTCGGGTGTGCAATATATTTGATTGCCTTTTTCATATCCCGCTTGCCATTTTTCAATATTCACTTTGATATTCACTTCGGCACACGCTTGTGTATAGTCGTTTACACGATCTCGTTTAGCACCATTTTGGCCGTCACTGTAACCTAGGTTGTACCAATCAGCGGTTTTACACTTTTCTGGTGAAATTGCCGCACATGCACTGAGTGAAAAATAAATCACTAAAAGCGAAGCCATCTTAAGGGGGGAAAGTAATGTCATAGTCTTAAATTTGTGGTGGTAACTGTTTCTAAGATAGAAATTAATTGATGAATACTAACTGAACATCAGTTAATAACAACAATACATATTTTGCAATACATTATTACTTTAAAAGTGATTATAAGGAAAGTTGCATAAGGCTATAGTTTATCAGGTTATAATGATCTGAATATAATTGAAGCAACAATAGAATTCAGCTCTTTATAACTTTTAAACGGCACAATTATGGTTGAAACACATCCTATATAGTGATTATTGGCAGTAGCACTGGTGGCAATGAGCTTGCAAGTAAATTTGGCATCAAATTAGGAAATCACGACGCGCAAATATCACACTTATTGATAAAACTGCACGCATATTTAGAAACCGTTGTTAAACTAAGTGGCAACGGGTTCACTCGACATCAGTTTAGATGGGGTTTTTACTCTGCTCATGCTGCTAATCAGGTCTTTTAATTAACTTGGGGTGAATTTATTGACATAAATACCCTAGAACTTAGTGATTCAGCAAGACGTGAACTAGTCAAGGAGTACAAGCATGTGAAAATACCCGTATCAGTGAAGCCAATGAAAGTAGCTTTATGAAAAATTAATGTGCAGTGTTAGGTCAAAATGAAACTATATTAAGCTATTGATCAGGACAAATGCTGCTTGGCGTTTACCTTTTATCACTTGATGATTAACAGCTTGCTTATCACCTGATAAACTCTTAAAAATGATTAAGTTTTTAAAGGTAATCAAATGAATCCAATAATTGCACTTTTAAAAGAAAATAACATTAGTGATGAACGTATTAATGAAATTTTTCAGGTGTTAACCGAAAATCCAATGGCGGCAATGTTAACGATAAGTCAGCTGGGCTTACCGCAAGAGCAATTACAGCAAGTAATGGGACAGGTGATGCTAAACCCTACTCTGATTAAAGAGGCGGTAGAGGAGTTAGGGCTTGATTTTTCAAAAGTAGAAAAAGCGAAAGAACAGCTTGATAATCAATAACTTTTAACGCGATATAACAGCCTGCAAATTAGTGGGCTTTCTCAATTTGGTTAACGCTCAAAATACATCAAGCTTATATTTTCACAACAACAAATTTGAGCCGGTTAAATAGTTTAAAGCATGTTAACCCGACATTTTAATTGGATACTTAGCCATTTCTTTTGGAAAGCACGCTTTCATAGTGGCAAGATCTATCTCTATTTCACCTGTTAATGTGATGGCATCCATAACAACAAACTCTTTCGTTCGAAAATCAAGCGCCATCGGCACTACGGGGACATTTGCTGCATAAGCAATATGCAAAAAGCCTGTTTTCCATTCATCAGTGCGCCTTCTTGTGCCCTCAGGTGCGATACCTAAAATTAGTTTCTCTTCTTGTTTAAAAACATCTGCAACTTGTGACACTAATCCATGCTTAGATGAACGCTCAACAGCAATACCGCCCCACTTGCGTAGCAGCACACCTAAAGGCCAAAAGAAAATAGTGTGCTTACCTAAAAATTTAATTTCAATGCCAAGCGCCAATTTCACTGCAATGGCAATAATAAAATCCCAATTCGAGGTATGTGGCGCAACTGCGGCAACAAATTTAGGGTGATCTGGAAAAGCGCCAGTTACACGCCAACCAAACAGTGATAAAAAATTGCGACCAATAAAACGGCCTATTTTACTGTGTGTGCGAGGAATAGCAGTTGGGATTTCAGTGTGCATTTGTTCTTGTTCTTTTTACTACGGTCTATGACGATTTCATATTTAGAGTTTAAAGTCTAGTAGTTGGAAAAACTTCACATAACCTAAGGTTATGATAGCCGAATATACAGTTACTGTTGCTAAGCACTATTTCATGTTAGCGTGCTCACTCATAAAGAAAATAAACTACGAAAATGCTTAGAATAATACTGTTAATTTGTCTTTTTGTGCCTCACCTGTTGCTGGCACAAAATTACATTACACTTTTTGGGAAAATTGTTGATGATCAAGCGATACCAATACCCAATGCAAAAATAGTGATTGGGGATATAACATCGACTACATCTGAGTTTGGCGAATTTAAACTGACAGCGCCAAAACAAGCCATTTACTCTTTAGATATTAGTGCTAATGATTTTTATGGGATGCGTTTTAGTTATTCTCTTTTTGAATTAAACGCTGCGAATACAAAATCGGCTAATTTGGGTAACTTTTCATTGGTAAAAAAACAAGTTGGACGTGTTTTGTTGGCGTTTGGTGGGGATGTCATGATGGGGCGTCGTTATTCAAAACCTTATTTTGATAACCCTACGCTAATCAAAGATAGCTCGGTGGATGAGGACACTAAAGCTATTGTACAGTATATGGCACCTTATTTAAAAAAAGCTGACTTTGCTACGGTGAATTTAGAAACACAAATCGCTGACGAAAAACCAAATCAACGAGCACCAAAATCAGTAACTTTCTTTTCACCTCCCGAGACAGTAACAGCCTTAAAATACGCTGGAGTTGACTATGTAACACTAGGCAATAATCATACATACGATTACTTGGATTCTGGGCTTAAGTCTACTATTGAAGCGTTAAACAAATACAACATGCCGTATTCTGGTGCTGGTGAAAATGAACAAGACGCACTTAAGGCATATCGCACTTCAATTAATGGCAGTAAATTTGGCATGCTCGGCTTTGTCGGTTGGGAAGGCAGTACCACTCCAAGTCAAACGGCTGATGCAAATAAGGGCGGGGCAGCATATGGAACATTGGAAAATATTGTCGCTACAGTTAAGCGTGAAGTATCAGATGATAGAATAACGATCGCTCAATATCATGGTAGTTTAGAGTATAACGATGAACCCACCATGATGACAGAAACGCGTTTAAAAGCAGCAATTGACGCGGGAGCTGATTTAGCTATTGCCCATCATCCTCATGTTGCACAAGGGTTTGAAGTATACAAGGGAAAATTAATCGCCTACTCAATGGGGAATTTTATTTTTGACCAGTTTTTCTATGCAACGAACCACTCCTTTATGCTATATGTCTGGATGGATGGTGAAACGTTTTATCGTGCAGAGGTTGTACCGGTTTACTTACAGGGTTATGTTCCAACGCCAGCCACAGGTGAACATAGAAGTCGTATTCTCGCACGATTAAATGATTTAACAACTAAGCGTAATACGCACTTTTCGCACAATGCCGGGCACGGTGTAATTTTTCCACAAAAAGTACAAACAGATGTGAAAAGTGTGCTTTTTACTTCAAATGGCAAACGCGTTAGTCCGTTACCAAAAAGCGTTTCTGAAGGGCAAATTATTAGAATTTCAGGTGAATCAACAAACCGTTACCGATTAGGTGTAAACCTAATTAATAACAGTGACTTTGAAACTCATTCCGCATTTTACTCGCATGACCGCGGATTTAATTTAGATCAAAGTGATTTTTATATCACTAATGAAACCTCATTTAGTGGAGAGTTTGCGCTAAAAAGAGATGGCAAAGATGCTGATTCGGTGCTAGCTATGACGAATTTCACCCGAGTCTACCGAGCAGGCAATCCAGCCAGTGTGAGCGCGATGGTTAAAGGTAAAGGTAAGTTAAATATTTATTGGCAGGGGCGAAAAAACCGGGACAAAATGTTTGATGCGTTACAAAATGGAAAAAAACATTTAATCCAAAGTGTAGAGCTAAATGGAAGCTGGCAAGAAATTGTCAGTGAGTTTAATACTCCACGTGTGGGCTATCGCAGTATTCGCATATTATTAGAGTTTGAATCAACTGAGGAAATTTATATTGATGATTTGGCACTAATTGAGTGGCGTACAACTTGGTTAAATAGGCAGCAGCAGCCCAACTACCATAATGGTGCGGGCCAATCTAACTTTATTGGATTTGAAAGCCCTGTAACAAATAATGTTGAGTTGATGCTAAAACAGCGATAGTAAGAGGCCTTAGCCTCACAAAAACATAGAGTTGTACTTGAATATGGTAAGTTAAGCTGCCCATTGAGTCGAAAGCTACATAATGAAAATTACTCATTGATATCAAATCCTTATACAGCGAAATACCAAAATTGCAATGAGCACTTGTTGGATGTGATCAATTCAGCGATTTATCAGACCACCGATACACAGAAATTAAAAGCCAGTAGCAAAGCCTATTTTAAGCCACAGCAGATTAAAATAAGCCGTGCCAAACTAGCAATGGGTGATTTATTTATGGCAGGTATTTCGACTGATGATCATGACAATAAAGTGTATACCACGACTTTTAGCAGTATTGCCCGTTATTTATCATTTTATGGCCTGGCGAGTGACGCAGTAACAATGAGTTTTAATCAACAAGCACAGAAAATCTAAGTGAATATTATCAAACTAGTTAGCATTTGAAGTAAATAACGTAAGGTTCATAAATTGCTGGTTGGATTGGTAACTTGCTCCAAGAAAATCTTGCCAGCCTTGCCATTCTTGATAAACCTCATTGGGAAGGATTGGCAGATTGTCGGCGATATAATGTCGCTTGGTTACATATTCATTAATGCTTGAAAAGCGTTGAGCCTGCACCATTAATTTTAATTTTGAAAATGAAGGTAATGGCTCGGTGTCGTAATCAGTTAAGCCAAGGTAATCAGACCAACCATGCCAGCTATGTTTATACTTTTCTCTAGGTTTGCAAGGCAAACGTTTATCGCATTGTTTTGCCCTTTTTTGATAATCGCTAGCTGAGCAAAAATTGTATTTTTTTGCAGCACATTTAGCATCATCATAGTTTGAGTAAAGTTCAGTATCTTCTCGCTTAGTACCTAAAAAAGCATACCAAGATGACCAAACGTTAGCATAAAACTTAATAGGGTTGGGTGGCAGCTTTTCATCTTGTGCTTTTCGTTTTGCAAAGTAATCAAGTGAGCTTGTTATGCCAAGTGCTTTTGCAGCATTTTGTGCTTCATGATAGGTTTTGTAATATTCTTTTTCATTAATACCAAGAAAGTCACCCCATCCTCGCCAGTGATTGGCATAGAATTGTTCCGGTACTTTAGGTAGTCGCTCATCAATGGACTTACAAAACAGTTTATAAGCTCTTGCGTTTTTAAAATTTGCTTTGGCAGCAATTTTTTGCGCGGTTTTATATTCTTGATAGAGTTTTTGGGTTGCTGGTGTAGTGTTTAAAAAATTATGCCAACCACACCAGTGCTGTCGATAATACGATTGAGGGTTAGAATGCAATCGACTATCACATTTGAGCCGACGACAGCGATAATCAATTGCGCTAGAGAAATTAAAAGCTTGTGCAGCGCGCTTTGCTTCTTCGAATGTCGGGTAGAAGTCGCGCTTGCTCATATCAAAGGCTCGCTATTTTTCCGCTTTGCTTTAAAGTTTGCCCCCAGATAAATGGCGTAGGTTGATGCATTTTTGTGCCTGTAAATTCAAAGCCAAATTTAATATCATCTCGTAACAATAAAGGGCCATCTAAGTCAACGAAATCAGCGTGTTGAGCAATTATAAATGCTGGTGCCATAGCCAGTGAGCTTGCTACCATGCACCCTGTCATAATTAAAAAACCTTGTCGTTTAGCTTCTTCTAGAAGTGCTAGGGCTTCACTTAATCCACCGGTTTTATCTAATTTAATATTGATAGCTTGATAACGGTTTTTTAGTTTTGCTAAGTCTTGTCGGGTATGGCATGACTCATCAGCACAAAGTGGAATAGAGGGCGAAAAGTGTTCAAGGTCATTATCGCTATCTGCAGGTAATGGTTGTTCTATTAATGCAACGTTGAAATCTTTAAGTTGTTTAATAACATCTTTCAGTAAAGCAAAGGTCCATGCTTCGTTCGCATCAATGATAAACTTGCTGTCTGGAGCAGATAGATGAATGGCCTTCATCTTATCAATGACAGAATTGGCATCGAGCTTAACTTTTATGAGTGGCGCGTGCGCTAATCTCTTGGCTTCTTTAGCCATCGCATCCGCAGTTCCTAGACTAATTGTTTGCGCCGTAGTTAGTGACCTTAAAGGGATATTCAATTTGCTGACAATACTTTGATTATTTTTCTTTGCACGAAAATCCCAAAGTGCACAATCTAGTGCATTTTTCGCGGCGCCTGCAGATAATTCATTTATTGCATGATGAATATCGCTGATGTTAGCAAACGCATTACCAATTGAACTTATTTGTGCCTGAACAGTTTCCGTTGTTTCTTTATATCGAGCATAAGGTACGGATTCTCCAATACCACAAACCTCATTATCGAAAATTTTAACAATAATGGTATCTGCATGGGTTTTTACGCCACGTGAAATCCGAAAAGGCTGTGCTAAAGGCCAAGAGTGTTTAGCCATTTTGATTGAAATTGTCATCACAAATTATCCACAATTGATTGCACGCCATGGCGAAGAGGATCGACTACAGGCAAACCTAACTCATGACTTAAATTACGGCATATATCATTCGCTTCTGTTTCACTAACAGATGACGTATTAATGGTGATACCTGCTACTTTTACATTTGGGTTGGTAATGCTTGCGGCAGCTAAATTTAACTCAATGGTATGTTTTAATGTCGGTAATGGACGATCAGCTATACCGCGCATTGTGGTACGGCCGAGTGCATGGCAAACCACGATAGCATCAGGCTGTGAACCATGTAATAAACCAAGGCTCACACCTGCAAACGCTGGGTGAGATAAAGAGCCTTGCCCTTCAATAATGTCCCAGTGACCTTCTGTATTGTCTGGTGAAAGGGTCTCTGCTGCGCCACTAATAAAATCAGCAACAACACAGTCAATGGCAAGCCCTTTTCCAGCTATTAGTACACCGCATTGGCCAGTTGCTCTAAAGTCTACGTTCATACCGATTTCGCGCATTGCATTCTCAAGAGCAAGCGAGGTATACATTTTTCCTACTGAGCAATCGGTGCCAACTGTTAATAAGCGTTTACCAGTACGTTTATAGCCGTTACCCGTTGCAAATTTTTCGCAGGGATGACGAATATCAATCAATTTGACGTTATGCTGCTCACTATGTGACACGAGTTCATCAAAGTCAGTCAATTTATCGTGCAGACCACTAACAATGTCCATACCATTTTCAATTGCTTGGATAATAAATGGTAACCAGTTTTGGTCAATTTTACCGCCTGAATTAGCAAAGCCGAGTACAAAGGTTTTAGCGCCTTTTTCTGCCGCTTCAGATATGTTCATATCAGGTAAGTTTGCTGTTTCGCTACAGCCAGGTAAGCGGTATTGACCAACACAAAGTTCAGGTTTCCAAGTGGCAACACCCTTGGCCATTTTGATTGAGAGAGGATCGGTAGCATCACCAAGGAAAACTAAATAGGGGGCTTGTAACATAGGGAGTCTCGTAATTCTTAATGTCGATATAACTACACTAAGTGAATGTTGAAACCTTGCCTATTTCAAAGCCTTTAATGATCTATAACTAAAGGTTATAGGGTCAATCTTCCAAACAGATCTACACGTGCCCAGAGAGTATTTTGATAAAAGATTTACAGTTAACCGAGAGGGGTTTATCGCTAAGATGGAGCGCTTGTACATCAAATGTGAGGCTTGGTTTGAAGCCGGCGTATAGTGTGTCGTCACTTAAATTACCGCGGGCTGTAAATTCATCTACTACGCACACCCCGACATTTTGAGACACAAGTCTTGATGCAATAAAATAGGTTTGCACTTGAATCGAACTCGAAACACTGACTTCATTTTCTGATAACCGATTCCATAGCAAATCACCAAGAGGGCCACTGTCCCAAATACCTATAAGCTCATGATGTTCCAATTCTGCAGTTTCAATAAGAGTGTTGCTATTTTGAAAAACATGTTTAGGTGCAACTAATACCATCTCGCTCTTACAGAGCGGTATGGCGGAAATATTCGCAATAGGGGGTGGTGAGAACATTATGGCTAAATCCAATTTATGTTCCAGTAAAGCTTGTTGCACATCTTCATTGTGAAGGGTCTGCAAATTAATATGCACCCCAGGGTAATGTTTTTTAAATTCACTGATCACTTGTGGAATAAGATCAAAGCCAAGGGCTGGTGTGAACCCGATATTCAAATGGCCAGAAGTGCTCTTTTTAATATTTTCCGCGGTATTTCTTACCCCACGTATTTGTTTGTAAACTTTATCTACCTCACTAAATAATGATTCTGCTTGTGATGTGGGAATAAGTCTCCCTTTTACTCGTTCAAAAAGTGCAAAGCCAAGTTGTTGTTCAGCATGTGCAAGCACTTTACTAACCGAAGGTTGAGACACATGAAGAAAATGTGCAGCATTAGTAATAGAACCAGTTGTATAAATGGCATGAAATACTTCGATATGTCTTAGTCTCATAAATTACGCCCTGCAATTAAATTTAAAGCTTTTGGGTCATATTAAGTAAATAACAGTATATTGAATACTAACATGATTAGAGCAAAGTATAACTTTAGGTTATGGGCTGATAAAAAACTATAAATTGTTATTTTTGTGACCATCTGTAACGTTTATAACCAGATTCGAACAGTTAACCTGTTTGTTGTACCGTCACTATAAAAATAAATGGTAATCATTATGAACAACAAGGGAAAACCCGCTTTTCAGCTAAGTACAATGGCATTCGCAGTACTTACCTGTCTGTCAGTAAATGCTGAAGAGCAAACAAAGAATGACAAAGATATTGAGCGCGTAGAAGTGCTTGGTTCAAATATTAAACGTGCACAAGTTGCTGATACTCTACCTATTACTGTTATGAACAGTGACGATATTGCTGCAACAGGTGCAGCCACCGGTGAAGAGTTATTACGCTCAATTCCACAAATCGGTGAAATGGCATTCAATAACGAGCGTGCAATTGGTGGTGTAAATGATGCTCGAGGTGATGTTTCTTCAATCAATTTACGCGGTCTAGGCACTGGCAACACACTAACCTTGTTGAATGGTCGTCGTTTAGTCTTACACCCAGGTACACAGACTGAAAATTTTGTTCCAGTATCTACGGTAAATGCAAATACATTGCCAGTCAGTGGTTTAAAACGGGTAGAAGTATTGCGTGATGGGGCTGCTGCTATATACGGCTCTGATGCAGTCGCTGGCGTTGTTAATTATGTATTAAAAGATGATTATGAAGGTTCAGGTATAAGTGTGAATCATGGTAGTTCTGAAGGTACCGCCCTCAGCCAAACAAGTTTATCAGGGGCAACTGGGCTTGCTTTTAATGAAGATAAAACGCATTTAACTTTGAGCTTAAGCCTTTATGATCGCAAAGGTATGCCCGCATCTGATAGAGACTATTCTGCATCACAAGACCGACGTGAGTATAGCACCTTACCTGAAGAATACATTGGTGATACCCAGTTAGATAACCGTTCTACATCAACTCCATGGGGTGAATTTTCAACTAGTTCATTAAAGACATTCCATATTCAGCCCAATACCATGTCAGGTTGTGTTGTTGAGTTGGGTGATGGTTTGTGTGCCGACAAAGGCAGTTTGTCGCGTGATATGCGTTATGATAGCGCAAATGAGCAAAGCATGACGTCAGATGTGCAACGCGCAAACTTTTATGGTTATTTAAATCATGAGTTGGACGACGATTTAACACTGTTTAGTGAAGCTATTTACTACCAAGCTGAAACAAGACGATTACGTGAACAATCAGGCAACTTAACCGCGCAACGTTTTACTATTAGCCCTGATGCTTATTACAATCCATTCGGCGAAATGGTTACGGTTCGTCGTTATCGTCCGATTGACAGTGGTCAAAGAAATATTCAAGTAAAAGATACCAGTTTTAGGCTTCTAACTGGACTATCAGGTTATTATCAAGATTGGGATTGGGAAAGTGCTGTGCTTTACAGTGAAGCAAAAACCCACGATAAGGCGAGAAACCGTGTGGATGCCAATGCATTTTTTGCAGCGGTTAATAGTACTGAGGCAGCTACAGCCTACAATATTTTCAATGGCGGCGATCCTAGCAATTTAAACTCAGGCGATGCAACAGCGAACCTCCAGTCAGTCATTGATCAATTTAGCGTAACGATTGACCGTGAAAGTAAAACCTCACTAGCCCTAGCAGACTTTAAAGTTTCGAATGCAGCATTGTTTGATCTCATTGATGGTGAAGTAGGGATGGCAAGTGGTGCTGAATTCCGCCGCGAAACCTATGCGGATAATCGCGATCCTCTCCTTAACGGTAGCCAACCATTTATTGATACAAATACTGGTAATGTGCTTTCTGGTAGCAGTGTGTTGGGCTCAAGTGAAACACCTGATTCGGATGGCTCGCGTAATGTATTCTCTGCTTATGTTGAATTGGTTGCGCCACTACTATCTGACCGCATGTTAGCTAAGAGCTTGGAGATTCAACTAGCTGCACGTTATGAGAACTTTTCTGATGTTGGCTCTGTAACTAAACCTAAAGTTGCTTTAAGTTGGATGCCAAGCGATTGGTTACAAGTACGCGCAGCTTATGCTGAAGGCTTTAGGGCACCAAACTTACCTCAAGTTGTAGAGCAAGGTATCTCGCGATCGAATACACGTTATGACCCGGTGACTGATAGCTCTTATGGCATCACAGAAATTCGTGGGGGTAACAAAAACCTTAAGCCTGAAGATGATACGAATACATCGTTTGGTTTAGTTTTGATGCCATTCAATGACTTAACAATTACTGCTGATTGGTGGCAAATCGAACAAGACGGGGTGGTAGGTATTCTGAACAGTCAAACTCACTTAATGTATGACTCATTACTTCGCTCACAAGGTAGTTCAAACCCAGATGTAATTCGCGGTGAAGACAATGAAGTGATTCATGTGAATAATCAATATAACAACTTAAACCCACGCGAAATTGAGGGTGTCGACTTTAGTGTTTTTTACGATTTAAAAACAGAATTCGGCAACTTTGATTTTAAATTAAACGCAGCACGATTAATTCGATTTGAGCAAGAGCCAGATGCAATAACAGCAGAAGTTATTGCTGCGCAAGAGGCTGGAAACCCTGCAGTGCCAGAGTCTGTAGTGATCACAGGTGCCGGTGACTTGATGAAACAAAATGGACGCCCAGAGTGGCGAGCCTATGCCTCACTTCGTTTTAAACGCGATCAGTGGTCATTAGGAACAACAGCAAATTATGTGAGCGATTTTTACGATACAAGCACCACCACATCTGAAGGTGAACCATTACCAATTGATAGTTTTACAACCATCAATGCCTATGCGGATTATAGATTTGAACAATCTGGTTGGTTTTCTGATACCCGCATTCGCCTAGGTGTACGCAATATAAATGATAAAAAACCACCGATTGCAGATGAGAGCTTTGGCTATTTTTCTAGCGTTCATTCTAATCGTGGTCGGTATTATTATTTAGATTTTAGTAAGTCATTCTAACTTTAAATATGTGATGTAAGCAGTAAGCGGCACCTAACACTTGTCGCTTTTTTCTCATTATTAAGGCAAATTATGTTATTCCAAAAAACAATGCTCGCATTTTTATTGCTGTCAGCATCATCCATTTTAAATGCTCAGGTGAGTTTAGATGGTAAAGCAAATTGTCAAAGTGACAGTATTTTTCTTTCTACTAACTTCGACACAGCCCGAGTAAATCATTGTGTGATAAAGCAAGATGATATTTCCATAAAAATAAAGCCAGAGAATAAACCTATTAATGATAGCCCTTGGTATGCATTTAAGTTACAGGCTAATTCTGAAAAACAAGTTTCTGTCAGAATTAAATATTATGACGGTAAGCATCGTTATAATCCAAAGATCAGTAAAGATGGTGTTAATTGGCAGGCTGTGCCATTCAAACTTAAAAAAGGCGATTTAACTTTTAAACTAACCCTGACTGACACTCCGGTATATGTTGCTGGTCAAGAGATTATCTCAAACCTTGCATACAATAATTGGCTCGATATGCAAGTGAAAGAACATCAAGTAGAGCCAATATTACTTGGCAATTCAGTGCAAGGGCGCCCTATCTCTGCCATGTTAAGTAAAGCTCAAAGTAATAAATATATTTTAGTGATTGGCAGACAACACCCTCCCGAGGTAACAGGAGCTCTGGCTTATTTTCCATTTAGTGAATCCTTGTTAAAAAATACTGCTTTAAGAGCGTCTTATAATATTTTATTTGTGCCAAATATTAACCCTGATGGTGTTGCATTAGGTCACTGGCGTCATAACGTTAATGGAGTGGACTTAAACCGTGACTGGAAACAATTTAAACAACCTGAAACAGCCTCAATAAAAAGCTATTTAGACACGATTGTAAATGCAGGTGGTAAAATTGTTTATGGAATTGATTTCCATTCAACCCATCATGATGTGTTTTATTCGATGCCGCAGGGAATGGGCTTAATACCTGACGATACAACAGTGAATTGGCTTGCACGCTTGGCAAAAGCAGAACCAAATTTTCAAGTCATTGATAAGCCGGGGCATAACCCAAATCGTGGCGTATTTAAACAATGGTTATCAGATACTTATGGCGTCCATGCAATTACTTATGAAATGGGTGATAACACCGACAGAAAGATAATTAAGCAAGTTGCCATATCTGCAGCAGACACATTCGCAGAAACGTTACTAAGTTATCAGCAAACTAAATCTCAATAAGAGGTGTTATGAAGTACATTATTTTAGCCTTAAGTCTTGTCACAATCAGTGTGAATGCAGGAGATAATATTGACTTTGTTGTCAGTAGTGAACGCGTTTTCAACAGCGATAAGCAAAAA
>NZ_JBFKMX010000106.1:0-13257 GCF_041629635.1 Pseudoalteromonas sp.
ACACATTAATGAGTGCCGCAATAAATAAACCTAATAACAGCCAAGGCGCTGAAATCACAAAGAGCTCGATAAAATTATTAATTAGCGTCATTTTGTACCTCAAGTGCTGATAAAATCGAACAGTGAATGGCGGGTTCGTCGCCGCCACAACATGACTTATGAAGCAGTTTTAGTGAATTAAGAATGGCATTCATTTCAGTGATTTTACGCTCAACCTGGCTAATCTTCTCGCTGGTGAACTGCTTTACTTGTTCACAACTGTGGCTTTGCTTATCAACTTTAATCGCTAACAACTCTTTTATTTCATTTAGCGTAAAGCCAACATCTTTTGCGCGAATAACAAATGCCAGTTGCGCAATATCTTGCTCAGTATATAAACGATAACCTGACTCACTTCGCCCAGACGACGTCAGAATACCTTGTTTTTCATAGTAGCGAAGCGTGTCGGTGGACACGCCTAAACGCTTTGCAATTTCGCCAATTCTTACCATTTTATAACCTAATTAAGATACACTAAATCTAACTTTCTCACTGAGTATAAACCTTAGAGTTAACTCCAAAGTCAAATCGATTATTAAATATTATGAACATTGTTATTCTCGACTACGAAACCATTGAAAATGGTGACTTATCACCGCTAAGCGAACTGTGCCCTAATATCACAACCTTTGATAATACACTTCAATCTCAAGTTGTTGAACGCTGCCAAGGGTTTGATGTGGTAATTACCAATAAGGTTGTGTTAAACCAAGAGGTGCTATCACAATTAAGCTCTGTAAAACTGATTTGTATTGCTGCAACTGGCACCAATAACGTTGATTTAGTTGCCGCAAAGCAACAATGCATTGCGGTTACCAATGTTGCCGGTTACTCAACCGCCAGCGTGGTACAACACACCTTTTCCCTACTGTTTAATTTACTTGGCAATACCCACAAATACATTACTGATTGTAAAAACGGCCAATGGCAAAAGGCACAGCACTTTTGCTTTTTAGATCACCCGATTAATGAAGTTGCAGGTTTGAAAATGGCACTTTTTGGCTATGGTGATTTAGGCTCTGCCGTTGCAAAGGCGGCGAGCGCGTTTGGCATTGATGTACTTATCAGCGAACGTAAAAACAGCCCTGTGCGTGAAGGGCGTATGGCATTTGAAGACGCATTGAAACTCGCTGACATCATTTCAATCCACTGCCCGTTAAATGCAGATACCGAAAATTTAATCAGCACAAATGAATTTGCCTTAATGAAACCAACAGCGGTACTTATCAACACAGCCCGAGGTGGCATTGTTGACGAAAGCGCCTTAGCAAATGCGCTTATTAACAAGAAAATAGCAGGTGCAGCAACCGATGTACTCAGCAAAGAGCCCGCCGTGCAAAATAACCCGTTGATTCAATATAAAGGGGATAACTTATTACTTACTCCACATATTGCATGGGCAAGCAATCAATCAATATCTCGCTTAATCAAGCAAATCGCACTAAATATTACTGCATTTCAAGAGGGTCAAATGCGTAATCGCGTATAGTTGACTAACTATCGAAAAAACTTCGATTTTTAAACAAAGTTGTTACACTGCTTTTAATGCGGCTTAGTTATTTTGAGCCGCTTTATAAATCACTTTAGGGACTCACAATGAAAAAAACAGCATTAAGTTTAGCCTTGGTGGCAACACTTGGCCTGACTGCTTGTCAAAACGCAAACACGACCAGTGATACAGTTGTTAGCCAGCAACAATCTCAAACGGCTGCATTTGAAGCATTTTCAGCACAATTTATTGAAGACTTATGGCGTCACAGCCCTGAGTGGTCACAATATGCAGGCTATGGCAAATACGACCACATCCTTACCGTGCCAGATTCACAAAGTCGTATTAACGACCTTAAGTTTGCCAATACACAACTTGCTAAGCTTAAGCAGTTTAACCTTGAAAAGTTACCCGCTAATTTAAAAACTGATTACTACTTAATTGAAAATCTATTAAAAGAAACAATTTGGTCAGTAGAGACTTTCAAATCTTGGCAATGGAATCCGTCAAACTACAATGTTGCAGGCGGTTTTGCACAGATTATGAATAGCCGTTTTGATGATGACAATAGCAAAATAGCCAAAGTGCTAAAGCGCCTTGAAAATGTGCCAGCATACTATGCTGCGGCTAAGTCAAACATTGATATACCGACACTTGAATACACCCAACTGGCAATCAGCCAAAACAAAGGAGCTTTTAGTGTTTTAAATAAAGACTTATTTAATAAAGCAAAAACATCAAACCTATCAGACGCCGATAAACAACTATTTGAAACGCGCTTTAAAGCAGCTACAAATGCAATTAATGACTACATCGACTTTTTAACTAAACTTGAAACCGATCTCGTTGCAAACAACAGTGCTCGTTCATTTAGAATTGGTGAGGAACTTTACGAGCAAAAATTTGCGTTTGATATTCAATCTGGTTACACCGCAAAACAGCTTTACCAAAAAGCATTGGATGATAAAGCCCGTGTTACTGCTGAAATGCTAAAAATTACCAAGCAGCTTTGGCCTAAATACTTTGCCAATAAAACGATGCCAAATGAGCCACAAAAGGCCATTGCAACATTAATTAATCACCTTGCAGTAAAACACGTAAAACGTGAAGATTTTGTCGCAGAAATTAAAAAACAAATCCCTGAGCTAGAAGCTTTTATTAAAGAAAGAGACTTAATCACGCTTGATCCTGAAAAGCCACTTGTTGTGCGTGAAACGCCAGATTATATGCGCGGTTTTGCTGGTGCATCAATCAGTGCTCCGGGCCCTTATGCGAAAAAAGAAAACACCTATTACAATGTGACTCCTCTCGATAATATGAGTGAAGAGCAAGCCGAATCGTATTTAAAAGAATACAACCACTGGATTTTGCAAATCTTAAATATTCATGAGGCGATCCCTGGCCACTACACTCAATTGGTGTATTCAAATGAATCTCCGTCGTTAATTAAAAGTATTTTAGGTAACGGTGCCATGATTGAAGGTTGGGCTGTTTACACAGAACGCATGATGCTTGAAGAAGGTTATGGCAATTTTGAGCCTGAAATGTGGCTAATGTACTACAAATGGAACTTACGTGTAATTTGTAACACGATTTTGGATTACCAAATTCAAGTAGAAGGTATTAGCAAAGAGCAAGGCCTTGATTTACTTATGAATGGCGCTTTCCAAGAACGCGCAGAAGCTGAAGGAAAGTGGCGCCGTGCAACACTTAGCCAAGTGCAGTTAACAAGTTACTACACAGGTTACCGTGAAATCTACGATTTCCGTGAAGAGCAGAAAGCAAAGCTAGGTGACGATTTTAATTTAAAAGCCTTCCACGAGGAGTTTTTAAGTTACGGTAGTTCACCAGTGAAATATATCCGCGCGTTAATGGATAACTAAGCTCGAGTTAAGAAAGACAAAAAGGAAGCTCCCGCTTCCTTTTTTTGTCAATAATAGAATTGATGAAAATTATTTCTTTCTATCACAACATCTTGACTAAGCTTATGAATATTTAACACAATTCCCATTAAATAGATAACCACCCAGTATGGAAGAGGCAATGGATAGACTTTTACGCAGTTTAGCCGTAACAGTTGTTATTGGATTAAGCTCACTCACCACAACTAGCTTTGCAGCTGATAGACAAGTTACACAAGAAAAAGAACAGCAAACGTTTTATTACTCATGGCGTGATTATCAAGGCAATGAGCAAAAACTCAATTTTACTTACTCAAATGATCAATTGTTTAACCATTACCGCCGCTTTAAAGGTTTTAACGACCAAGAATATCTCGACAAAATTAACGTTAAGGTAATGAATACCATCAAAGAGTTTGATCGTCGTAAATACCGCCTCGAAAGCACGCGCAAAGAGCGCAGCATTGAATACAAAGTATTTAGCGATGATAAAGCCTTATTAAATGAAGTAGAAACCCGTGTTGAAAATGCCAAGCAAAGTGCACGTAAAAGCTATTTAAAAAAACACTATTACGCTGATTTAGAAGCTATTTGGGCAACCGATGCGGTAAGACCTGACTTGCCTCGATTTGTTAAAGACTCATACAATTACATTACTCCTATTCGTGAAGCGGTAATCGCCAAGTTTGGTAATAATGTTAGACCACAAACTATCATTAATTTTATTTTAGGCTGGGTGCAATCTATGCCAGTTTCTGAATTACCTGACCGTTTTCATAATAGCGGTGAAAACTTTAAGCCACCATTAAAGCTGATCCGCCAAGAATACGGCGATGTTGACAGCAAACTGGTACTTACCAGTGCAATTTTAAAAGCAATTTACCCACGCTTAACCATTGCCATGATAAGCACTCCTAAACATGCGTTAATTGGCTTAAACTTGCCCATTCGCAAAGAAGATAAGCATATTGAAATTAATGGCTTAAAATACCTTGTTGGTGAAGTGAGTGGACCAAAGCAAATGCCAATTGCTGAAGTCAGATCACGCTCCTGGGAGATGCTTAACAGCAAACAATATATTGTTGATATTATTTAACCTCAACACGGGTTATTTAGCTTTAACAATTAAAGGGCGGGTTTATACCAGCCCTTTTTCGTTGTAATTTTTAATTATTCATAGATTTTCTTCAGCGAAGCATGCGAGACGGCTTCGTACTACACCATTTAAGTTAATCGTGCTGCTACCTTGGAAGTCCTTAAACCTTTCAACTATATAGGTTAAACCTGAGGTAACTGGAGTTAAATAGTTACTGTCTATTTGTGCTAAGTTACCTGAGCAAATCAATTTAGTACCCTCACCACAGCGAGTGATAATAGTTTTTAACTGCGATGCCGTTAGGTTTTGACTTTCATCCAAAATTACAATGGCATTTTGGATGCTTCGTCCGCGCATAAAGTTAATCGACTTAAACTGAATATTTGCCTTCTCCATTATATAGTTGCGGCTTGATATTGGGTTTTCGTCGTTTTTATGTAGCACTTCTAATGAGTCAGTAATGGCAGCAAGCCAAGGCATCATTTTTTCTTCTTCAGTGCCAGGGAGAAAACCTATCGATTCGGCAATTTCAGGGGTATTTCGCGTCACAATTATTTTGTCGTACATACCGCGCTCAATCACCAGCTCCAACGCACATGCCAGGGCTAGTAAGGTTTTACCGCATCCAGCAGGTCCCGTCAGAATAACTAAATCCAAATTGGGATCAAGCAATGAATTAATTGCCATTGCTTGATACACATTTTTGGGTTGAATACCCCAAGCACTGCGCCCCATGATGCGCTCAAAGCCTAAATCGATTAACTTGATATGCTCCTCATCGTAGTCCACTACACGTGCAGCAAAATGACCTGTTTCATCAAGCAAGTATTCATTAATAAATACTTCGTTTAACAAACTGCGAGGCACCGTATGATAAGTGTCACGGCCGCTTTGCTCACTATCGCATTCTTTCACATGAGCCCAAAAGTCGCCATCGAGCTTTTTGTAACCACTGGTTAGCAAGCTAATATCATCTATCAATTGATCGGTGCGATAATCTTCGACAAACTCAAGCCCTGCGCCTTTTGCTTTAAGGCGCATATTAATGTCTTTAGTTACTAAAACCACTTTCACCTCAGCGCGTAACTGTTGTAAATGAAGTGCGGTATTAATAATACGATGATCATTTTCATCACCCGGTAGACCAGACACCGCATCTTCAAAAATATGATCATTGACGATGGTTAACTTACCGGTACAGTTTTTGGTGACTCCTGATAAGTCGACTCCAGCAAGCATCTCTTCCGGTGTTGCATCACGAAGTACATCATCCAAAGCTCGGATGGCAATACGCGCGTCCCGGCTCACATCTTTTTTGCGATCTTTAATATGGTCGAGTTCTTCGAGTACAGTCATTGGGATAACGACTTGATGTTCTTGGAAAGATAAAAAAGCGAAAGGTTCGTGGAGTAATACGTTGGTATCTAATACATAAAGTTTATTATCGTTATTGCGCACTTTTCCCATAAGCTGTTCCTTCTCTTAGCTGGCGGGTTTATGGTTTTTGCTTTACTTTTAAGTTTAGTCTATTTCAAGAATTTGGCTCTTTTATGACAAAAAAAGTTCAAAATCCTGGATAAAATACAAACATTGAAGTGGCTAAAAATTAACAGGTGAATCCGACGAGAAATCTAGGTAACATAGCCGCCTTTTTTCGATAGTAGCGAGTTAAAAATGAGCTTTTCTTTAGGTCAACGCTGGATCAGCGACACCGAATCAGATTTAGGCTTAGGTACGGTAGTAGCCTGTGAAGGACGCCAAGTCACTATTTTATTCCCAGCCAGTGGTGAAAGCCGTGTGTACAGTATTTCTGAAGCACCAGTAACCCGAGTCGCATTTAATGTGGGTGATAAAGTGCGTAGTGTTGACGAGTGGGAACTCATTGTTGAACAAATTGAAGAAGAAAATGGATTATTTACTTACCTTGGCACACGTGAAGATAACCAAGAGCAAGTTGCCTTAAAAGAAACTTTTCTTGACCATTTTATTAAATTTAATAAGCCACAAGATAAACTATTTTCAGGTCAAATTGACCGTTTTGACCGTTTTACGCTGCGTCATAATACACTTAGCCATGTGCACCAAAATCAGCAATCAAGTTTAAAAGGCTTAGTCGGTGCGCGTGCAAGCTTAATTCCACACCAGCTTTATATTGCCGAAGAAGTTGGTAAACGTTTCGCGCCGCGAGTTTTACTGTCTGATGAAGTTGGTCTTGGTAAAACCATTGAAGCCGGTATGATCATTCACCAGCAAGTGCTTACAGGTCGTGCTTCTCGCGTGCTTATTGTGGTACCTGAAAACTTACAACACCAATGGTTAGTTGAAATGTTACGTCGTTTCAACTTACAGTTTTCAATTTTTGATGATGAGCGTTGTACAGAAGCCTATGCCGATGCTGCAAACCCGTTTGAAACCGAGCAACTCATTCTAACTAGTCTTGAATTCCTATCGAAAAAGAAAACGTGGTTTGAACAAGCAACACTTGCCGATTGGGATTTACTGGTAGTTGATGAAGCGCACCACTTAAAGTGGAGCGAAAAGAAATCGAGCACCGAATACAACCGAATTGCCGAGTTAAGCCAAGATATTCCTGGGTTAATTCTACTAACAGCGACACCTGATCAGCTAGGGCATGAAAGCCACTTTGCACGCTTAAAGCTGCTTGATGAAAACCGTTTCTACGATTATCAGGCGTTTGTAGAAGAAGAAAGTCACTATCAAGAAGTTGCCGATGCGGCAAACCAACTGCTTGCAGATGAAGCTCTAAGTGATAACGCAAAAGCCACGTTAACATCGCTTTTAAAAGAAAGTGACATTTCAACTTTGCTCAGTCAAGTGGAGCAAGGTGAGCAAGCTGCTAAAAATGAAATTCTCTCTATGCTACTTGATAGACATGGTACTGGCCGTATTTTGTTTAGAAACAGCCGTAGCAGTATTCAAGGTTTTCCATCACGCGAGCTTCACGCTTACCCTGTTGAAATGCCAAAGCAATACACTACAGCAATGAACGTAATGGGTAATATTGCGGGCTTAAAAGATGCTGAAATGCGTGCTAAACGTGCCCTATTCCCAGAAAAGATTTTCCAAGAATTTGAAGGCGAATCAGCTAGCTGGGCACAATTCGACCCACGCGTTGAATGGCTAGCAGAAAAACTACTTGAACTAAAACGCGAAAAAGTACTGGTTATTTGTAGCGAAGCACAAACTGCCCTTAGCCTTGAACAAGCCATTCGCGAGAGTGAAGGTATTAAGGCTGCCGTTTTCCATGAAGGTATGAGCATTATTGAGCGTGACCGTGCTGCGGCCTATTTTGCCGAGCAAGAAGATGCTGCACAGGTATTAATTTGCTCTGAAATTGGTTCGGAAGGTCGTAACTTCCAGTTCGCCCACCACCTTATTTTATTTGATCTGCCATTAAACCCAGATCTACTTGAGCAGCGCATTGGCCGCTTAGACCGTATTGGCCAAAGCGAGGACATTAAAATTCATGTTCCTTACTTTGAAAATACCGCGCAAGAGGTTCTTTTCCGCTGGTACCATGAAGCACTTGAAGCTTTTGAACATACGCTCACAACAGGTCAATTACTGTATTCAGAGTTCAAAGATGAGTTACTAGAGCTTGTCGCGAATCATAATACAGATGAAGAAGAGCTTGATCCGTTACTTGAATCCGTCAATAAACAAAACCAAGCGCTTAAACAAAAAATGGAGCAAGGCCGCGACCGTTTACTTGAGCTACATTCAAAAGGCCAAGGCCGCTCAGAGCAATTAGTTGAAGATATTGAAGCCCTTGATAATCAAACTGCATTACCAATGTTTATGATTAAGGTATTTGATATTTTTGGTATTTCGCAAGAAGACCGCGGTGAAAACTCGATTGTTTTAAAACCAACTGAGCATATGCTAACGCCGTCTTTCCCTTGCTTACGTGATGAAGGAATTACCGTAACCTTTGACCGTGACACAGCACTTGCACAAGAAGACGTTCACTTTTTAAGTTGGGATCACCCAATGGTACAAGGTGCAATGGAGCTAATTATTGATGATGACTTAGGTACGACATCAGTTGCTCTTTTGAAAAACAAACAACTACCAGCGGGTAGCTTCTTTGTAGAGCTTATTTATCTTGCGGAAACAAGCGCGCCTAAAGCACTGCAAATGGGCCGCTTCTTACCGACTACACCTCTACGCTTATTGCTTGATAAAAACGGCAATGATTTAGCAGCCAATGTTGCATTTGATACCTTTAATCAGCAACTTAATGCTGTAGGTAAACAAACAGCGAGCAAACTAGCTTCTGCTTTACAATCAAGTGTTCACCCATTGATTGAAAAGGCGACTAACGCTGCAAAAGAGCAATTAGCAACGCTGAAAGAAAGCGCTAGAAGCAGTGTAAACACTAACTTAGATGATGAGTTAGCGCGTTTGAAGTCATTAAAACAACTTAATCCAAATGTCCGTGAAGATGAGCTGTTTTACCTTGAGAAGCAAAAAGCACAATTGCTTGAGCATGTTGAAAAAGCAGAGCTTAAGCTTGATGCCATCCGCTTAATAGTGGTTTCTCACTAAGCATAATTGCTTTAAAATAGGGCTGATTAAGCCCTATTTTTTTGCTGGAATCTCTGTGCTGTTAAACTATAACCCACCAACCTCACCATATATCAATATCCTTTACCAAGATAATGACTTGATTATATTGAATAAACCAAGTGGGTTATTAACCGTTCCAGGTAAAGCACCTGAACATAAAGACAGCCTAATCAACCGCGTTAATTTAGTATTTCCAACGGCTACCATAGTGCACCGGTTAGATATGGCAACTTCAGGCATTATCTGCTTAGCACTCAACAAACCTGCCCATCGTGAAATTAGCCGTCAGTTTCAAGATAGAGAAACTAAAAAGCGTTATATTGCGCGTATTTTCGGTAAGCTTGAGCCCACAACAGGCTCGGTAGATTTACCCCTAATTTGCGATTGGCCAAATCGCCCTAAACAAATGGTGGATCATGAACGCGGCAAACCATCACTGACGCATTATGAAGTAATCGCGTATGAAGAAAGTGCAACCCTTGTTGCCCTTACGCCAATTACAGGTCGTTCACATCAGTTACGTGTTCACATGCTATCACTTGGTCATGTGATTTTGGGCGATCGCCTGTATGCGCATCCAGAGGCTCTAGCAATGGCGCCGCGCTTACAGTTGCACGCTCAATATTTAAGTTTTACCCATCCGGTTACACAAGAACAACTTAGTTTTTACTCAGAACCTGATTTTTAAACTAAAATATTCGCGAAATATGTCGATAAACTTAAAAATCGAATAATTATTTACGCGTGTGAACTTTAGAACTTTCTTAACTCTTTTAATTTGTTTAAGCCTACCATTTTTAGTGAATGCTAAAGAGGTTGAATGGCTTGCGCCTATAAATAAAGAGCTTCAAGGAAACCAAGATATTAGCCATTACTACGATAAATCTGAAGTTGTTAATGTGATGGCTGGCGAAAATGAAATAACCGCGTTGTTTCGCGATCATACTGCTGAATTTGATAAAGGCGTGGCGATCTTAATTGCCGATTGGCATCTCACCCAGGCCAATGACCGTGGCATCGATTTTTTACGTAAATCTTTAAACGATTACGGCTGGATAACCTACAGTATTAGCGCAGGAAGTTCGCCGCGAATTAATAACGAAGAGCTGCCCGAAAACGACAATTTAAGCCTCGCGCCAAGCCTTTCACACTATACAAAACCAGATTTTGACGCCTACGCTTTAAGTTTAACTAGTCGCTTTAAAGCAATGTATCAGCAAGCACTGACTCACCCAGGTTTTGTTATTGTAATTACTCAAGGGCAAAGTGGTGCGATTCTTAATAGTTATTTAAACCAACAAAGCTCAGAGCCTGTTGATGCCTTAGTGCTTTTAAATAATTTTTATAATGAACCACAAAAAAATAAAGCATTAAACCAAACCATCACCACAACTACTTGGCCAACACTCGATATTTTTTATCAAAGCCACAACCATTGGTTAAGCCAACAAATGGAATTAAGGAAAAAGTTAGCGCGGCGCAATCACAAGCTTAATTATCGCCAGCGCACATTATTTGGCAGCCAATCAAGTGAGCAACAACACCAACGACTATCAAAAGAAATCTATGGTTTCCTTACTTGGCTTGGTCTTTAAGTTCAATGATTAAGCTCGAATTACTTGCCTTTTAAAAGCTCATAAGCAGCTTGAATATCTTGGCTTTTTTGCTTCGCAAGTTGCATCATTTCAGGCGGTAAACCTTGCGACACCAGCTTATCTGGGTGATGTTGCGCCATCAGTTTACGATACGCCTTTTTAATTGCCTTTTCATCGGCACTTTCATCTAAACCTAATACTTGCAATGCGCTACTACGAGATAACCCATTAGTTTGTGAAGCACTACCTGATGAACGATGTGATTGTTGTTGATTTTGCTTAGAATGTTGGTAGCGATGAAATTCAAACTCAGCTTTGTAGCGCTTTAAAATAAAGCTGAAATGGGCATTGTTGATGCCAATTAGCTTGCTAACCTGTTTAAGTAGTTCACGCTCTTTGTCACTCAGCTCACCATCGCTAAACGCCATTTGGATTTGAATTTCGAGGAACAGCTGAATGAGGTCATAACGGCCAGAAAAACGATCGCGAAAATCTTTAAGCACCGATTTAAAAGGAAAATCTGCCTCTTTACCACTGCGAAAGGCATTTTGCGCATCGCGGCGTGCATCGCCCGACAACCCCATTTCATCCATAAAACGTGATGCGGCAGAGATATGCTGCTCGTTTACACGGCCATTTGATTTAGCAATGTGCCCCATAACGGCAAAACAAGTGTATGAAAATAACGCCTGTTTTTCTGACACGGAACTATTATCAAAAAAACCTTGAAAGCCACCGGCTTTATTGAAGTCTTGTTTTAAACCACGGTCAAATAGATGCCCCAGATAAAAACCTAAAATAGCCCCTAACCATTTACCAAATAAAAAACCAAACCCGGCACCTAATAACTTTCCCCACATTTAGCTATTTAACTCCTGTTGGTTAATCTCTGCCAATCGCTCTGGCGTGCCGATATCGAACCACTTACCAATATAAAGCTCTGCGGTAACTAACTTCTCAGCCATTTTCTCACGTAACATCGGTGCTAATGGTAAAAATGCAGTTTCTCGCTTTGCAAAAAATGATTTGTGATAAAGCGCAATACCTGCAAATGTATGTTTATCTTCTCTATTTTCATCACAATGCGCAAATCCTTGGAGAATTGAAAAATCACCGCTTGGATTGTGCTCTGGATTTTCAACCAATACTAAATGCGCTTGGTGAGGCAATAATGCAATTTGTGTCAAACTGGATACATCGTAATCAGTGTAAATATCGCCGTTAATAACAATAAAAGTATCCGATAATAGATCTAATGCATTAAGAATACCGCCTGCGGTTTCAAGACCTTCGCCACCTTCATCACTGTAAATAAGGCGAACCCCAAATTCACTGCCATCACCTAAAGTGCTTCGAATAACATCACCACACCAAGCAAGGTTTATCACTATCTCTTTAATACCTGCACTAACTAAGCGCTCAATATGATATTGAAGAAGCGGTTTTCCATTAACGGTGAGCATCGGTTTCGGCATATGTTCAGTGAGTGGCATCATGCGTTTACCACGACCTGCAGCTAAGATCATAGCTTTCACAGTTTAGCCTCCAATTGTGGTTTCACGCTTACTTGTAACCACTCGGCAAAATAACCAAGTACAGGGAATGCATTTGCCACTTCTTTACAGGCTTCAATAACATAATTCAAAGTATCAAGCACATGCGGCAAATAGCCTTGTTTACCATCACGCAAACTCAAACGACAAAAAATACCTGCGGCTTTTAAATGACGTTGAATGCCTGTCAGGGTATAAAGCATTTCAAAATCGCTGTAACTAAGCCCTTGAGTCAAGCCCGCTTTTTCATATTGTGTAAAACCATATTTTACTAGCGAGCTTCTAAGGGCTGAAGGAAGTACTTGGTAGCAATCTTTAGTCAATGAAACTAAATCGTAAGTAAGCGGCCCTTGCACTGCATCTTGGTAGTCGATAATCGCCCATTGCTCATTCCATAACATTAAATTTCGACTGTGGTAATCGCGATGCATGGTCACTTTAGGCTGCATTTCAAGCGCATTAATCAACTGCTGCTTTACTTGTTGCCAATTCTTTTTGGCACCAACATCCATTTCAATTTTGCAAAAATTTTGCACTAGCCATTCATTGAAAATCTCAAGTTCAAGGTCGATAAAGGCAGCATCATACGGTTTCATCGCTGAGCTTGACGGTAAGGTGGCGATTTGCGGCAATAACGCAATGGCTTGTTGATACAATTCAGTATCTTTTCCTTGCCCTAAACAATCAGCAAAGTGAGTACTTCCTAAGTCTTCAATTAACAGATAACCGTGTTCTCTATCCACAGCTAGAATACTTGGCACTTTAAAATCACCTTGATTAAACAAAGTGTTCAGTTCAATAAAAGGCTCGTTATTAACCAGTTCTGGCGGTGATACCATAAGAATATAGCTTTGGCTTAAAGCGCTAACACGATAGTATTTACGAAAACTTGCATCCCCGGTTATGAGCTCAATATTTAATGACTGTTGTTCTTTTAAATTAGGTAAGTTTTGCGTTAAAAACGCATCAAACATTTGGTTATGCAAGGCTTAAC
>NZ_JBFKMX010000107.1:0-13226 GCF_041629635.1 Pseudoalteromonas sp.
GTTGAGATTACGTGGAAAGACATGTCAGATATTTCAGAAGTAGTGCCACTTCTTGCACGTGTTTATCCAAATGGCTCGGCTGATGTTAACCATTTCCACGCAGCAGGTGGTTTACCGTTCCTAGTGAAAGAGCTGCTAAAAGGTGGTTTCTTACACGAAGATGTGAAAACCATTGTCGGTAACAGCTTAAATGATTACACCAAAGAGCCTGTGATTGATACTTCGGTAATCGCAACAGACAACCAAATTGCAGCGAAAGTAAAATGGCAAGATTGCCCTGAAAATTCGCACGATGAAGACGTACTTCGTCCAATTGAAAATCCATTTAATCCGCAAGGTGGCTTACAGCTATTAACGGGTAACTTAGGTCACGCGGTGATTAAAGTGTCTGCTGTACAAGAGCAGCACCAAGTTGTAACTGCGCCTGCAAAAGTATTTAACTCGCAAGCTGGATTACAAGATGCATTTGCGCGTGGTGAGCTAGAAACTGATTTTATTGCGGTAATTAAAGAGCAAGGCCCGAAAGCCAAAGGCATGCCGGAGCTGCACAAGCTAACGCCAATTATGGCAACACTGCAAGACAAAGGCTTTAAAGTAGCGATTGTGACAGATGGCCGAATGTCGGGTGCATCAGGAAAAGTACCAGCAGCAATTCACCTTGCACCAGAAGCGGTAGAAGGTGGCTTTATTGCCAAAATCCGTGAAGGTGATGTGGTGACACTTGATGCACCAAAAGGTGTATTAAAAGTACATGTGTCGGATGATGAGCTGGCGCAGCGCGAACTTGAAATTAGCGAGCAGGTTCAAACTTACGGTACTGGCCGCGAATTATTTGAAGGCATTCGTCAAACGGTATCAAGCGCAGATTTAGGTGCAAGTGCATTTGGCCTTATCTACCCAAATACAAACCACTAACAGGAAGTAAAAATGAGTATTGAAAAAATTCTTCAAGCAGCACCGGTTGTCCCTGTTGTTGTTATTAATGACCTAGAAGATGCTGTACCACTCGCTACTGCACTTTATAACGGTGGTTTACGTGCACTTGAAATTACACTGCGCACACCTGTTGCGGTTGAAGCAATTAAACAAATAAAACAAGCACTACCAGATGCGTACGTGGGGACGGGTACTGTAATTGATAAAGCCACTTTTAATGCATCAATTGAAGCTGGCGCTGATTTTATGGTGAGCCCGGGTGTTAACGATGAATTATTAGCACTTGCAAGCGAAACTGACGTGCCGTTTTTGCCAGGCGCAGCAACACCAAGCGAAGTAATGCAACTTGCAGCAAAAGGGTTTAAATTTTTGAAGTTTTTCCCAGCAGAAGCAGCTGGCGGCGTACCAATGCTTAAATCAATTTTTGGTCCATTGCCGCAAGTAAAATTTTGCCCAACTGGCGGTGTAAGCCTTGCTAGTGCGCCAAACTATTTAGCACTACCAAACGTGGTATGTGTTGGTGGTACGTGGATGTTAGATAAAGAATTAATCGCAAATAAAGACTGGCAAGCAATCGAAGAGTTAGCGCGCCAAGCAAGTGAAGTGAATGAGGGGGAATAAGATGATCAGAGTAGCAATTAATGGCTATGGCCGTATTGGACGCAATGTATTACGTGCGCTGTACGAATCAAACCGCGAGCAAGAGATTCAAATTGTTGCAATTAACGACTTAGCACCAGCAAACGTAAATGCACACCTAACGCAGTATGATTCAGTACACGGTATATTTGGCAAAAAAGTATCACTTGCTGAAAA
The DNA here is from genome assembly GCF_041629635.1 of Pseudoalteromonas sp. Classification (GTDB taxonomy): domain Bacteria; phylum Pseudomonadota; class Gammaproteobacteria; order Enterobacterales; family Alteromonadaceae; genus Pseudoalteromonas. The sequence goes on from NZ_JBFKMX010000107.1 coordinate 1,753, forward strand.
CACACTGATCATCGATAACGATGAAATTTTGCTTGTGCAAGAGCGCGACCCAGCAAATTTACCTTGGGCTGAATTATCGGTTGATATTGTGCTTGAATGTACCGGCCTTTTTACTTCACGCGAAGCTGCAGCAAAACACATCGAAGCAGGTGCAAAGCGTGTGATCGTATCAGCGCCAGGTACTGATATGGATGCAACAGTTGTTCATGGCGTTAACTCAGATGTACTAAATGCCGATAGTATCATTATCTCAAACGCATCTTGTACAACGAACTGTTTAGCGCCAGTTGCTAAAGCACTTAACGATACCATTGGTATTGAGCAAGGTAGCATGACGACAATCCATGCTTACACTAATGACCAAAACCTATCTGACGTTTACCACAGTGACTTATACCGTGCACGTAGTGCAACACAAAGCATGATCCCAACTAAAACGGGCGCAGCGAAAGCGGTAGGTTTAGTATTACCAGAATTAGCAGGTAAATTAGACGGTATGGCAGTACGTGTACCGACAATCAACGTATCACTAGTTGATTTAACCTTTATTGCAAAGCGTGACACCACAGCTGAAGAAGTAAACGCGGCAGTTAAAGCTGCAGCACAAGGAGCAATGGCAGAAGTACTGGAATACAACGAAGCACCACTGGTATCAATTGATTTTAATCACAACCCAGCGTCTTCAGTATTTGATGCAACGCAAACTAAGGTTGATGGTAAGCTAGTGAAGGTTATGGCTTGGTACGATAACGAATGGGGTTTCTCAAACCGTATGCTTGACCAAGTTACAGCACTAGGAAAATTCCTATAATTTTACTCAAATAAATTTAATAAAACGGCTGCAGTTGCAGCCGTTTTTATTTGCAATTAATAAAGTTAATAGAAACTATTTTAAAAGCGGTTATTACAGTAAAATTACTGTTAATTATGCCGGTAACCGTATTTCAACATTGAATAGGTAAAATAATTTAGATTTAAACGCGTAAATTTATTATCGTCGGTTGATTATTTAATATTCCTGTAACAGGAGTAAGGTGACTGATTTGTAAAATTTAGTTACTATTCGCACGTTAAAGTATACAAGGAGTTGTGAGTGCGTTTTGCCGTTTCACTACTAATATTCGTTTCATTTGCTGTTTTAGCTGTTAAGTACATTGAACAGCTAAATTTTGGCGACTTAATGATCCGTGTTGAAGAAGTGTATGGTAAGTCAGCAGTTACACGAACTCAAGAGTGGTTAACCTTTTTAAAAGATAATGAAAACAGCTCTGAGTGGCAAAAAATCAACAAGGTGAACCACTTTTTTAATAAAAGTATTGAATACAGAACGGACGACAAACTGTGGGGCAAAAAGGACTATTGGGCTAACCCAATCGAAACACTTGGTAGAGGCATGGGGGATTGTGAAGACTATGCCATTGCAAAGTATTTTAGCTTAATTTCACTCGGTGTACCTGAAGAAAAAATCCGCTTAATGTACGTACGTCAATTAACACTCAATCAACCGCATATGGTGCTTATTTATTTTGAAAGTCCGGGGGATATTCCGTTTGTGCTAGATAATTTTAACCATAAATTGGTTGCAGCGACACAAAGACGAGATTTAAAACCAATTTATAGCTTTAATGGCCAAGGTTTATGGCTGGCAAAAGCAAAAGGGCTTGGTAAAAAAGTAGAAAATAGCAAAGGCGTATCTACGTGGAACCAAATGCTGGAACGCATTGAGAAAGGCGAATTAAATACATTGGAAAAAAATTTATCAGAGGCAAGTTATGCAAAGCTTAATTAACAAAGGAATGAGCCTTAAAGTTCAAATATACGGGTTGTTAATCTTTTTAGCGGCTGTATCGTTTTTTGGTCGCCTTTATGTCAGTGTGGAAAACACTAAAGAGTACTTTGAAGAGCAAATGAGTAGCCATGCACAAGATGCAGCTACTAGCTTAGGTTTATCAATTTCACCCTACATGGATGAAGAAAATATCGTTATTGCTGAAACCATGATGGCGGCAATATTTGACTCGGGTTACTACAAAAGCATGCAGTTAGTATCTCCAGATGGTGAAATGTTGTTAGAGCGCAATAACCCAGCGGCAATTGAAGGCGTACCCGATTGGTTTATTGACTGGATAGACTTACAGGCACCAACGCAAACCAGTGAAGTAAGTAGTGGCTGGCAAATTGCAGGTACACTTTATGTTACCAGCCATCCGGGAATTTCGTATTTAAAAATTTGGCAATATTCAAAGCGCGCTGCATATGGCTCTTTTATAATTATTCTGTTTTGCTTATTTATTGCTTATTTTATTTTAAAAGCCATTTTTAAACAGCTTAATAGTTTAGAAAACCAAGCCAATGCAGTTTCACAAAGACGCTTTGAACAAAACGTGAACCTGCCTTTTACAACAGAACTAAGGGTTGTAACTGCTGCGATGAACAAAATGGTGGCTAACTTACAAAAAAACTTCGACGCCATGACTAAGCAAACTGAAAAACTGACAAAAGAAGTGTTAGTTGATGAGTTAACCGAGCTAGGAAATCGCCGAGCATTTAGTAGCTATTTTGCTGCTAACTGTGCTCAAATCCCGGTGGGTGAAAAACACAGTATGTGTATGGTTACGTTACCTTCACTGCAAAAATTAAATACTGAGCAGGGCTATCAAGCAGGTGATGATTACGTGAGCGAAGTAGCACACATGCTTATCGACAAAACAAAGCAGTATGAAAACAGTAAGATATTTAGAATTGCAGGTGGTTCGCTTGCGATAGTGTTTGATTATGATAAAGCATTTCTTTCAGGGTTTTTAACTGAGATAAGCCATATTTTTACACACAAAAATTCTGCGCGTTATGAAAATGGGTATGCTGTTTTGAGCATAACAGAGTTTAATAACAATGATTCATTAAAAGATTTGTTAAGTAACTTAGACACAGCATCAACGCTTACCCAACAGGGGGTGAAAGGGGCTGGCAACGTTGACACAAGCTTTGGTTTAAATGAATGGCGTGCTCTTATTAATAATATTATTTCGTCTGGTGAGATTAACTTTAGTTTTCAACCGGTTAAGCTAAATGGCGCAAACGATATGGGACTTTACTATGAAGTGTTTGCACGTTTTAAACACAATAACGAACAAGTAAATAATGCCCAGTTATTCGCCATGGCTGAACGCTTAAATTTAACCATGGAGCTTGATAAAAAACTAATTAGGAGTTTTATCGAGTTAAAAGAAGCGCACTACGACAAAACCTTTGCGCTTAACCTTAGTCGCGAAGCATTTTATTCAACTGAATTTTTAAATTGGCTTAAAATGTACAGTGAAGTAAAAGCAACATTAAAACATAACTTAATTTTTGAAATTAAAGAATCGGTGTTATTAGATGATGTTAAAACGGCTGCAAATGCGATTGCTGAACTTAAGCTAATTGGTATTGATACCTGTATTGAACATTTTGGCACTAGCCTTACTTCATTTAAATATTTACAAGGGCTAGATGTAGAGTTTATTAAAATTGATGGCAGTTATACACAAGATCTACTCATAAATAGGCAAAATAATTTCTTCATTCAAACCATCAACAATATTTGTCACAGCCTTGGTATTAGGGTAATTGCTTGTTTAATTGAAAACAAAGAAACACTTAGCTTAGTGGAAGAGTTAGGCTGCGATGGCGCGCAAGGTAACTATATTCAAAAGCCATTAAATATTTCACAAAAAACCGAAGGAAATATGTTTACATTTCATACCAAAGGGTTAGAATTGTAGCTAATTTTGTGCAACCTAGTTGCTGGGCTTTGTTTAAGGACAATTTAATGAAAAAATTAACCACTGCTTCTTTATTAGCATTAGGCTTAATTGCAAATACAAGTTTTTCTGCTGTTGCAAATGAAACAACGGACGTAACAACACAAATTCAACAAGCTGCAGCTGCAGGCGATGCATCGGCACTTGAAGCGCTAGTAGCACAACTTATAGCGGCAAACTCAAATAATCCAGATCTTAATGAGACTGAGAAAGAAAATGTGTTACAGCAAATTGCAGATGCTGCAAATGCTGCAGGCATAACTTCAGATACATTTACTGCAATTGCAGTTGCTAATGGTGCTGACGCTGGTGCTGTATCTACAGTGACAAACTCATTTACGGCAGCTGGCCCAGGCCAAGGTGCTAACCAAGGTAACGCGGGTAACAATAACAATAATGGTGTTGGCCAAGGCCAAGGTAATGGCCGAACTGGTAACCGTGGCAACAACGGTGGTAAAGGCGGAGGCGGCGGCGGCGGCGGCATTTCAGAAAACAACGGTAATTAATAAAAAAGCCCTCAAATGAGGGCTTTTTAGATTTTCAACTATTATATAAATAGTGCGTTATTTAATAAGAGTATTTATTAAGAATTAAATCGAACATCTAAAATAGTGAAAGGAATTATATGGCAATTTTAGTGACAGGTGGTGCAGGGTACATTGGCTCGCATACTGTTTTAGAATTACTCAATGAAGGGAATGAGGTAATTGTAATAGACAATTTATCTAATGCTTCTGCTGAGTCGATTAATCGCGTTGAATCTATATCATGTAAAAGCATTAAGTTTTATGAAGGCGATATACTAAACGCTTCATTTTTAGAGACTGTTTTTTCTGAAAACAACATTGATAGCGTTGTTCACTTTGCTGGATTAAAATCAGTAGGTGAGTCAGTTGAAAAGCCCTCTCTTTATTATCGAAATAATGTAGAAGGCACACTTTGCTTACTAAGAGCAATGGAAAAGGCCAGTGTTTATAAGCTGGTATTTAGTTCATCTGCCACAGTGTATGGTGATCCGCAATCATTACCTTTAACCGAATCATCACCTGTAGGTGGCACAACCAACCCTTATGGCACGTCTAAGTATATGGTTGAGCTTATTTTGCAAGATGTTGCCAAGTCAAATGAACAGTGGCGTTTTGCTATTTTAAGGTATTTTAACCCGGTAGGTGCACATAGCTCGGGGTTAATTGGTGAAGATCCTAATGGCATTCCAAATAATTTGCTTCCTTATATATCGCAAGTTGCGGTTGGTAAATTGTCATCTTTAGGGGTGTTTGGTAATGACTACGATACGCCTGATGGCACAGGGGTGCGAGACTACATACACGTTGTTGACCTAGCATTGGGTCACCTTAAAGCACTTAAAAAACTAGACACAACCAGCGGTGCCTTAATATATAATTTAGGTACAGGTAACGGTTATTCGGTGTTTGAAATGATCAACGCATTTGAAGCTGCATCAGGCAAGCAGATTAAGTTTGAAATTAAGCCTCGCAGAAGCGGGGATATTGCAGCTTGTTATGCAAGTGTTAATAAATCACTCAATGAGCTTGATTGGAAATGTGAAAAAGGCCTTGTTGAAATGATGGCTGATACATGGCGCTGGCAAAGCAATAACCCAAATGGTTATAAAACAACTTAAAACAAGTAAACATCTACACAAGTTAAGCTAATAAAGGTCAGCAGTTTGCTGGCCTTTTTATTGTGTTCTCTCACTACAGATAAATATACCAATTAAAAATAAGTAATAATGTGTAATACAACTGGAATAAAGGTTATTTAAAATATGTAGTTATATTAATAATGCATATTAACTTCATACGAAGTACTAATTAATTATTGATAATATATGTCATAAACGTATAATTACCCCTCAATTTTGTTAGCAGGGAAGCAATCAATAACCTTTACTGCTATTTTGAGGCCAAGGAACAATTGTGAAAGTACAAAAAGCAGTATTACCAGTAGCTGGTTTAGGCACACGTATGTTGCCTGCAACTAAAGCCATTCCTAAAGAAATGCTACCGCTTGTTGATAAGCCACTAATTCAATATGTGGTGAAAGAAGCCGTAGAAGCAGGCATAAAAGAAATTGTACTCGTTACACACTCTTCTAAAAACTCAATTGAAAACCATTTTGATACTAGCTTTGAACTTGAAGCAACGTTAGAAGCACGTGTTAAGCGCAGCTTACTTGATGAAGTACGTGCCATTGTGCCAAAAGACGTAACCATTATCTCTGTTCGTCAACCGCAACCACTTGGTCTTGGCCACGCAGTGTTGTGTGCAAAACCAATAGTTGGTAACGAACCATTCGCAGTGCTGCTACCAGATGTAATTGTGGACGAATACGAAAGCGACCTTAAAAAAGATAACCTTGCACAAATGATTGCACGCTTTGAAGAGACAAATGCCAGCCAAATTATGGTTGAACCTGTACCTACTGAACAAGTAAATCAGTATGGTGTGGTGGATATTGCAGATGCCGTATTAGAACAAGGCGATAGTGCAGTGATCACTGATATGGTCGAAAAGCCAGCAATTGCTGATGCGCCAAGCAATTTAGCCATTACTGGCCGCTATGTGTTAAGCGCAAAAACGTGGGAATTATTAGAGTTTACACCTCCAGGCGCTGGCGGCGAAATTCAGTTAACCGATGCGTTACATAGCCTGCGCAAACTTGAAAGCTTAGAAGCATATCACCTAAAAGGGAAGTCTCACGATTGTGGCTCTAAACTAGGCTACTTAATGGCAAATGTTGAATATACATTACGCTGTGGCAAGTTGGGAGCTGATTTTAAAAATGAGCTAACTAACTTTTTAGTTAATGAAAATAAAAGTTTAAAGATCGCTTGAAGAAATATTGAAAGGTAAGCTTTATGGAGTTGTATTTAAAAGGCTCAGGTCACTTTGCATTTGGTTATTTTTTTGGCTTTCTTTTTTTTATTATATTGAGGAAAAAATACAATCGCCTTTTAAATGTACAACTCTATTCTCCTTTCTTACCGTTTGTTCTTGGTTGTTGGGGAGTAATCCCTTATTTGCTATTTAATTCTTCAAATGTAGCGCCGTGGATGAACATTTTTATGCTGTATGAAGTAATTCATTTTAATGAGTTTCTTAGTAAAATTTTTAACCGAATTGCTTATGTTGCGATAGTATGTGCAATTATGTTCGCTTTTATAGTCTTACATTACATATCTCTTGTTAAGTACTGCAGGCGTAATGGTGGTAAGGGGTTTAATTATGCCAGATAAACACTTTTATTTCGCTATTGGAGCAAGCGTTGGCTGTGGGATTGCCTATTATGTCGGAAAAAATAGGCATAAGTTACAGCACAGCAATAAACTATTTAACACTTTTAATAAAATCAGCAGACATTGGTTTCTTTATTACCCTCTTTTCGTTGGAGTTGTAGGTATCTGGGGCTTGATCCCAGATATATTGCACTTTTTAGGGGTTTTTGAAAAAAGTGTTACGCGAAGCGGTTGGTTCAATATATTCTTTTTACACTCTTGGTTTGAGAAAATTGAGGACACTAATTACCACTTAGACAGAGCATTTAATTGGTTAGGACAGATCCTGCTCTTCTCAATAGCCATTGGCATCATGCTAAGTTATGTCAAATTTGCTAAGGAAGCCATACGTAAAAGCTACCGAAAAGGTTAACAAACCTATTTAATTCTTTTTTAGGCACACTTTAGAAATTTACAAGCAGAGTTAATATATTAAATGAGAGAAATTAGAGAATTAAATGGATGGCGAGCAGTCAGTATTTTATTAGTACTTGCTGCACACCTTTTGCCTTTAGGCCCTAAAAGTCTTCAACTGAACGAAACTGCCGGTATTACTGGTATGGCATTGTTTTTTGTACTCTCTGGGTTTTTAATTACTTGTTTTTTATTAAACGATCACAATTTGAAAAAATTTATTATTCGAAGATGCGCTCGAATAATACCTTTAGCATGGTTGTATCTTCTTATTGTATTCTTAATAATACCTGCAGCTATAGCTACTATTGCAGGCCATTTTTTCTTTTATGCAAACTTAATCCCAAATTTAACCGACGTAGCCAGTCATTTTTGGAGTTTATGTGTAGAGATGCAATTCTATTTATGGATTGCACTATCAGTTTACTTTTTCAAAAACAGAGCATTTTATTTGATACCAATAGCTTGTTTAGCTGTGACATTTAACAGTGTTTACAATGGTGTTCTGGTAAATATACAAACACAGTATCGCGTTGATGAGATTTTAGCTGGTTGTATTCTAGCGCTTATTTATAACAAAGAATATGGTACTAGTGTTGTTAACATCATAAAAAAAATTAACCCATTGATTGTTTTACCTCTGGTTATCTTCTCTAGCATGCCGCAAAGTGACTGGTTTAATTTTTTTCGCCCTTATTTAGCAGCATTGCTTGTTGGCACCACTATTATAAACTCCGAATGGAAGCTTAATGCTTTACTAAAAAACCGTGTTTTTGACTATTTAGCAACAATTTCCTTCGCACTATATGTTATTCATGGTGGGTTAAGACATACATGGTTGGGGCAGGGGGAAACGATAGAAAAGTACATTAAACGGCCAATTCTCTTTGCATTGACATTCTGGTTGGCGCATATATCAACATATAAATTTGAATTGCCTATTAACAACTGGGCAAGAAAGTTTGGCTCGAATAAACAACGGTAACATTAGGAGCGTTTTGTGAGTGATAAATATGTAGTAATTTCTCCATGCAGAAATGAAGAAAAATTTATGAGGGAAACACTTGATAGCGTTGTTAACCAATCTGTCAAACCAAGCAAATGGATTATTGTTGATGATGGTTCTACTGATAATACCCCTAAAATTCTTGAAGAATATGCTAAAAAGTTTGATTTTATCGAAGTTGTTACGCGAGAAAATCGAGGGCACAGAAGTGTTGGTCCTGGTGTAGTTGATGCATTTTATGCTGGCTTTAACACAATTAATTTAAATGAATATGACTACATTTGTAAACTCGATTTAGATTTGATAATGCCTGAACGCTACTTTGAGCTGATGATGGCCGAAATGAAAAATAGGCCTAGATTAGGCACATTTAGCGGTAAAGCTTATTATTATGGTAAAAATAAACACGAGCTCATAAGTGAAGGGTGTGGTGATGAATCATCCATTGGTGCAACTAAATTCTATCGTACAGCTTGTTTTAAACAAATTGGTGGATTTGTAAGACAAGTTATGTGGGATGGAATCGACAGTCATCGTTGCAGGCTATTGGGTTGGATCTCTGAAAGCAGAGACGATGAAGAGACTCGCTTTATTCATTTGAGACCAATGGGATCAAGCCAGAAAGGAATTCTTACAGGTAGAAAAAGGCATGGATTTGGACAGTATTTTATGGGTACAGGTTGGCTGTATTTTTGCGCAACTATAATTTATCGACTCAAGCAAAGACCTTTTATTATCGGCGCTTTAGCGAGCTTTTGGGGGTATTTCATCAGTTTTGTGAAAAGAGAGCAAAGGCTTAATGATCCTCAAATGGTTAAGTTTATGAAGCACTATCAAATTCAATGTTTGCTAAAGGGCAAAAAAGCAGCCACTAACAGCGCAAATATATCAGGAGAATCTCGCTGGGATCCTTCGCAGGAAAAATACGAAATACCTAATAATGAATGCTGATATGTTAAACGGAAATAAATTGAAAATTGGCTATCTTGCTCCGGAACTCCCAGCCTTGTCTGCAACATTTGTATATAACGAGATACTCGAGCTAAAAAAGCAAGGCTGTGATATACAGTGTTATTCTGTGCATAAACCTAAAACAGATGTAGAAGCAAATATAAAGAGTAAGCTTGGTAAAATAGAAGAGCTTTATGAAAGTAGCTTCTCATCAAGAGTATTTGCCCTTTTGGTGTGCTGCTTTAAGTATCCTAAATGCACTATATCAGCTTTAAAGTGGTTATTATCAGACTTATATGACCTAGGATTTTCAAAAAGAACGTTTGGGCAATGTTATCGGTTTATAACAGCAGCTAAGTTAAGTTTAAGTTTAAGACAAAGCAACGTAAGCCATTTGCATGTGCATTTTGCACATGTACCGACTGATATAGCAATGTATGCCTCTAAAATGGCAGGTATTAGCTACAGTGTATGTGCGCATGCAAACGATATATTTGAACGCGGCTATTTAATTAAGCAAAAAATTGAACGTTCAAAATTTTTTGCAACTATTTCTGATTACAACAAGCAATATTTAAAAAATTTAACCATTAATGACAACTTGAAAGTAGTGCGTTGCGGGGTAGCTCTTAATGCTTTTACACCTCGTTTAATCCAACCTAATAATCAAATAACGAAAATAGGTGTACTTGGCAGACTTGTTGAGAAAAAAGGTATACATGTTCTGCTTGAAGCAATTGCATGTCTTAAGAACAATAACATCATAGTTGAAATTGTTGGTGATGGACCTGAAAAAAATAGATTAGAACATATTGTTGCGAATAATCATTTACAAAACAAAGTTAAATTTTTAGGGCAAATGCCCAATACTGAAGTGGCTTCATGGTTACAAGGCATTGATTTTTTTGCACTGCCTTGTGTGCAAGATGCAAACGGGGATAAGGACGGAATTCCTGTATCATTGATGGAAGCGATGCTTAAAGGTGTACCCGTTATTTCAAGTCGGTTATCTGGGATCCCTGAGCTTGTAATGCATAATCAAACAGGATTTTTGTCAGAATCTGGTTGTGTTAATTCATTGGTAAATACTCTAAAAGAAGCCCTTGCTATGTCGCTAGAGCAAAGAGAATTAATTGCATCCAATGCAGTAGATCATATTAAACAAAATTTTGCGATAGAGACAAATGTTAGTTATCTGAGAGCGCTAATTAATGAATAAAATATCAACGCATTTATTTCAGCTGGATAATTGCTCGCTTAATGAGGCGATTGAAAAAGTTAAATTTCTCAGTTCCACAATTGGTTGTGATTATGTTGTTACTCCAAATATCGACCACCTAGAAAGACTAGTGGACGATAAACAAAAAGAACAGTTACTTCCAATCTATAAAAATGCAAGTTTGAATGTATGTGATAGTAAAATTTTTGAAAAACTACTGAGAGCAAAAGGGCATAAAATAAAGGAAGTAATTCCTGGTTCGACATTGACTGAAAAATTGTTTTCAGAATACTTAACCTCGGACGATTCAATTTTAATCGTTGGCGGTGATAATGCTGTAATTGACCGTGTTAGAAATAAGTATACAACACTTAACATTAAGCACTATAACCCACCAATGGGGTTTATCAATAACCCAAACGAAGTAGAAACTACTCTAGTCGAAATTGAGAATAGTAGAGCTAACTATGTTTTCTTGGCTATTGGTTCGCCAAGGCAAGAGATAATAGCTGCAAAATTAAAAGAACGCAGTTCTATTAATTGCGTTGCATTATGCATAGGTGCATCAATTCTTTTCTTAGTTGGTGAAGAGAAAAGAGCACCTATTTGGATGCAAAAATTCCACATAGAATGGCTTTACCGCATGCTTCAAGATCCTAAGCGATTAGTTAAACGATATTACGGCAATTTTTTAGCAATCAGTAATATATACAAAAATCTTTAGGGTTAGAGCCATGATTAGGAAATTAGTTAAAAAGCTGGCCATTAAAAATTATAAGTATA
>NZ_JBFKMX010000108.1:0-13066 GCF_041629635.1 Pseudoalteromonas sp.
GAGCTTGATCAATGGCGTAATTTAAGCAAAGGCGCCACTGATATTCTCGAGCAGATGGAAATTCGTGAACGAGAGCGCACTGGCATTGCCACCTTAAAAATTAGCTATAACAAGGTACATGGTTATTACATCGAAGTAAGTAAAGCCAATGCAAGCCATGTACCTGCAGATTACGTACGCAGGCAAACACTGAAAAATAACGAGCGCTATATTATTCCTGAACTGAAAGAGCATGAAGATAAAGTGCTTAACAGTCAGTCAAATGCACTCGCACTTGAAAAACGCCTCTACGAAGAACTGTTCGATATTATTTTGCCGCAAATTGATGTGTTGCAAAAAATGGCAGCGGCACTTAGCGAGTTAGACGTTATCAATAACCTTGCTGAGCGCGCAGAATCTCTCGATTATGTCAGACCAACGCTTAGTAATAATAATTGCATTGATATTAAAGGCGGCCGCCACCCTGTGGTTGAATTTGTTATGCAACAGCCGTTTATCGCCAACCCAACTTACCTCGATGATAAACGTAAAATGCTAATTATTACCGGGCCAAATATGGGTGGTAAATCAACTTATATGCGTCAAACAGCACTCATTGTATTAATGGCACATATCGGTTCATATATTCCGGCAGAATCTGCCAGTATTGGCATCACCGATCGTATTTTCACGCGCATCGGTGCGAGCGATGACCTTGCCTCAGGTCGTTCAACCTTTATGGTAGAAATGACCGAAACCGCCAATATTCTCAATAACGCCACCGAAAACTCGCTGGTATTAATGGATGAAATTGGCCGTGGTACCAGTACTTACGATGGTCTCTCACTGGCATGGGCAACGGCAGAATATTTGGCAAAGAACATTGCTGCGAAAACCCTGTTTGCCACTCACTACTTTGAGTTAACCGAGTTAGTCGAACAGCTCGACATTCTTGCCAACGTGCACCTAGATGCAATTGAATATCAAGATACTATAGCGTTTAAACACACAGTGCTTGATGGCGCGGCAAGTAAAAGTTTTGGTTTACAAGTGGCAAGCCTTGCGGGTGTACCAAAGGCAGTGATTAACCGTGCCAAACAAAAGTTGTCGTTACTAGAACAGCATCAAAGTGTCAGTGAAATGCCATTAACGCATGTTGCCAGCGCACCACTTTCGCAACAGGCGAGTTTATTTGACGCACCGAACCCTGTGTTAGAAGAACTTGCAGCAATTGACCCTAACGAATTAACCCCTCGTCAGGCGCTTGATTTAATCTACCAACTTAAGCAGCTTGCTAAAAATAGCTAGGGTGTTTTGGCCTGTTGCATAACAGGCCGACTTAGAAACGAATGTATAAGCTCAAGTTAATTAAGTAGCGCTTGTCCTTTTTCCGACAAGCTTACTTTTACCCCATGATAAAATTCAATTTCTTGGTGTAATAAACTGTCTTGCGTGGATATACATAAGTACTCACGCATTTCTTCAATTTGGCACCAAAAGCTTAAATCGCCCATAAATGGCACTTCTTCCAAATCTTGGTTTGCACCAAACAACTGTGCCAATGAGAGCGTTTGACCATTTAAACAATCTAAAATTTGCCACTGAGTACGATTTAACCCAATATCATCGGGCTGTTCTTGTAAAAAGCGTTGAATCGATGTTTTAAGGTTTGGCCAATGTTTAAAGTCGAGTGTTAAACAAGTCTCTAACGCAGCTATATTAGTAGTTAATGCGTGCCAAACCTCAGAGTTTAACTCAAAAAATGCGTCACTCGGGCTAAAGCGTGTTTTGTAATACTGGGCAACTTGCGCTGCTTCTAATTCACGCGGGGGTATGTGATCAGGCAGAAGCACTATAAATAAGTTACGTGTTGATTCAAATTGCGCGCGGTACCATGCAATAAACTGTAAGCCAATTAGACTGTCAAAGAGTTCAGGCGTAAGCCACAAGATTACTTCACTACTCTCTTCAATGCTATCGAGTAAGGCATTTCTTTGTGCAAACTTAGTTTGTACATCTTTTAATGGCAAACAAAAATAATCCGCTAAAAAAGCTGCGCGGTAATCACTCATTGCAGGTAGTGTGAGCTGCGACGATATCGGGCCATGATGAAGCACATCTTGCCAAGCAACAAACTGCCCTTGAATACCAATTCGTTTTAAAAATAAGTTTGCGCTATCGCCATTGGTAATATGAAACATAAAATAACCTCAACCAATAATATTCAGTGAAACTAATCCACTAAATAATATTCAATGCTTGAAACCACTCGCACCTGTTTAATGTGCGGCGAGTTCGAATCACGATCTGCAATACTAAACTGACCTTGACGTGCAGACTTGATTTTACCGAGTGTTGAATTTGAATCCGTTGCAAATTTCTCTGCAACTTCACGCGCCTTTTCTGTTGCTTGCTGAATCATTTCAGGCTTGATGTCATTCAGGCCGGTAAAAATATACTGCACTTTTGCGTCATAGCGGTCACTGGAAATAGCAATACCTTGTTTAGCGAGCTGCGTTACTTTAGTGAGTGCATGGCGCACTTTCTCAGGTTCATGGCTATACACTGTAATACTCGACATTACAAAATAGCGCATTTGGCCTTTTTCTAGTTGTGCATAAGGCTGAGCAAGTTTGTCGGCAACATTTGGCGGTGCAATTGACACTTCATCATCGCTAAAACCATGCAGTGTCAAAAATGCGCGCACAGCTTGGTTCTTTGCTTCTAACTCAGCAATTAGTTTGGTTAAATCATTACCCGCTAGCGAATAGTTTATTGGCCAAATTACGGTGTTTGCCATTACCTCTTTTTCAGCCAACCCTTTTACCGCAACGCTACGGTCAAGCGTTTTAAATTCAATAATGCCTTGCTTTAAAATCAGGCTGGCAATAATCAGCGCAAGCGCAAGGATTAAAGAAGTCGCTATTGTTGGTTTATTCATGTTCGCTCACTAGATGTTTGTCTTTGCCAAAGTATTCTGGCGTTTGTGTTGAGAGCACTTTTAAAGGCTGTTGGGATGTGACCGTTACACCATGCGGCGTATTCTCATCAATTTTTACAAAATCGCCTTTTTTAATTGTAAAGGACTTCTCGCCCAACTGCATTTCCCCTTCACCATCGACAATATACACCATTTCACTGTGTTCTTTATGCAGGTGCAGCGGTACTGATTTTTTTATAAAAATAAGAAACTGGCTGGCATCTTGGTTGCTCGCAAGCTGCACCACTTTAATATTTTCAAGATCACTCGGCACTACCATTTGTTCAATGTTTATTGGTGCGCTACTGATAGCAGCACTGAGCAATAGTAAAGTCATAATTCACAGTCGATATTGATTTTCAAAGAAGCATAACAAGACCCTGTTTTATATCAAGTATCTTGTCTGAATATTGCTTTATACTTATAGACGAATTTTATACTATACGAGTAACTCAACTCTGGTCAAAAGCTATGACGGTAAAAAGGATAAGCCAATTTTTCAACCCTAAGTCAGTTGCAGTGATTGGGGCATCAAACCGCACTAATCGAGCAGGTTATGTGGTAATGCGAAACTTACTGCAAGGGGGATTTAACGGTCCAATAATGCCTGTCACACCAAAATATAAAGCAGTACACGGTGTGCTTGCCTACCCAACCATTGATGCTTTACCACAAGTGCCAGACCTCGCAGTTATTTGTACTAACAAAGATCACTGCAATCAAATCGTTGAGCAACTCGGGCAAAAAGGCTGTAAAAATGCCATTATCATCGCCTCTAGTTTTGATAAAACATTAAAACAAACTTTAATCGAAACCGCCAAAAAAGCCGATGTGAATATTCTCGGCCCTAATAGCCTGGGCTTACTTATTCCACGTATCGGTCTGAATGCGAGCTTTTCACACATGGTCGCAAAGCCAGGAAAAATTGCATTTGTATCGCAATCTGCCGCCGTGTGTTCAACCATTTTAGATTGGGCACAAACCAAAGACATCGGCTTTTCATATTTTGTCTCTGTGGGCGATTGCGGCGATATTGATTTTGATGAGTTAGTCGACTTTTTAGGTCGCGATTCCAATACCCAAGCTATTTTGTTGTATATTGATAATATTGAACATACTCGCCAGTTTATTTCTGCTGCACGTGCCGCGGCATTTAGTAAGCCCGTGATTGCAATTAAAACCGGTAAAACAGCTGCAGGAGCTGATGCAGCAATGGCACACACTGGCGGTAATCAAGGCTCGGACGCAGTCTATGATGCAATGTTCCAGCGTGCCGGAATGCTTCGAGTAAACGATTTACGCGAGTTATTTGCCGCAACGCAAACCTTAGCGCTACACCCTAAATTATTAAAACAAGAAGCACTTACCATTTTAACTAATGGCGGCGGCCCAGGTGTGATGTCGGTTGATACACTGATTCAAAGTTCAGGCAAACTCGCTGAATTATCAAAAGAGACTATTACTAAGTTAAATCAGGTATTACCTCAACATACTTCATTTGCTAATCCGGTCGATATTTACGGCGATTCAGATCCAAGACGTTATCAAAAAGCAGTCGAAATTTTAGTGCAAGCACCAGAAGTTGATAACTTGCTCATTTTGCATAGCCCTTCAGCACTTGCGCCTAGTGAAGAATTTGCCAATGTCATTGCTGAAACGGTGAATAAAATTCCCAAAATGCAGCGTCCTTATGTGATGACTAACTTTATGGGCGAAACAGCCGCCTATGCTGCACGAAAAGCATGCCAAGCAGCAGGGATCCCAACCTATCGTACACCTGAAGGTGCCGTTGCCGCATATATGCACTTAATTCAATATCGCCGCAACCAAAAACATTTAACGCAAACACCTGAGTCATTACTTGATTCAAATAATATCCATAGCGAAAAAGCAGCATCACTGATTGAAAATAACCTGCAAGATAAAATCCATTACTTGCCCTCTCATGATGCAGCACCGCTTTTAGATTGCTACCAAATTAATTGCATAGCTACAGAGCATGCATACACCCCAAGTGAAGCTCGTGAGTTTGCTGAAAAGATTGGATTTCCCGTTGCACTTAAGTTAGTTAGCCCTAACATTCCATCAAAATCTGATGTTGGCGGTGTAGTGTTAAACCTTAACGATGGCGATGAAGTCGAACAAACAGCATTCAACATGCTTCTTCGCATTAATAAAACTTATCCAGATGCACAAATTGATGGTTTTGCACTACAACGTATGGCAACCCGTGCAGGCGGCCAGGAACTTCGCATTGCGGTTAAAACCGACCCAAATTTTGGGCCAGTGATTTTACTCGGCGAAGCAGGCACTGCACTTAATTTTGATTTAGCGGCCGTTGCCCTACCGCCGCTAAATATGAACTTGGCGAAGTATTTAATTGCCGCAGCAAGCGATAAAGGGTTTATCAAAGAAAAACATCTTCCGACCAAAATTGATAAGTACACTCTTTGCGCCATGCTCACTCGGGTATCTCAAATGGTTGTTGAAAACCCCGATATCAAATCGCTAGAGCTAAACCCTGTGCTTGCCTTACAAGGAAAATTTTTAGTGTTAGATGCGTGTATTGAACTTGAAAAATATCAAGCAACAAGCCGCGCTAAACGGTTAGCAATAAAACCTTATCCAAAAGAGCTCGAACAAGAAATCACCTTAAAAGATGGCTCACTTGCCCTGCTGCGCCCAATTCGTCCAGAAGATGAAGAAGCCCATCGCGAATTTGATAATAAACTCACGAAAGAAGACAGATATAAACGCTTCTTTGGCGAGATACCGCAGTTTAGTCATGAGCAACTGGCAAAAATGACCCAAATTGATTACGACCGAGAAATGGCCTTTATTGTCACACAAATACGTGACGATGTTTGGCAAACGCTTGGGGTTTCAAGGGTGTTAATGGATCCTGATAACCTTGTTGCCGAGTTTGCCGTTGTAGTTCGCTCAGATATAAAAGGCTTAGGTTTAGGGCGTATTTTAATGCAATCGGTTATCGACCATTGTAAACGCCAAAAAGTACAAAAAATTGAAGGTCTAACCTTGCCTGAAAATGCCGGCATGATTGGTCTTGCCAAAAATCTCGGCTTTAAAGTAACCCGTGATTTTGAAGAGGGCACGATAGTTATGACCATGCCATTAAATTAAGAGGCTCACGTGAATCTATTACGATACAAGCTTGCACAAGTACTTGAAAGTTCAGGTCAGGGCTTGCGCATTGGGCGGATTATTGACGTAATGTTAATTCTGTTGATTGTCGGCAATGTGGTTGCCATCGTGCTTGAATCCGTTGAGGAGATTGCCTTAGCCCATCGTCAACTTTTCCTTACTATCGAAGTTATCTCTGTTGGCATTTTTACCATTGAGTATTTTCTCAGACTTTGGGTTTGCGTTGATAAAGAGCACTACCGTGATTTAGCCATACCCAATTGGCGAAAACGCTTCCGCTATTTACGCTCACCGCTCGCAGTGATTGATTTACTAGCGATCCTCCCAACCTATTTAATGTTGTTTGTCAGTTTTGATTTACGTTTTTTACGCGTATTTAGGCTATTACGCGTATTTAAACTTACACGCTACTCACGCGCCATGCAGTTATTACTGCAAAGCATACGCGAAGAAAAAGGCCCATTACTTGCCGCCTTTTTCATTATGAGTGTGGCGTTAATTACCGCCTCTTGCGGAATTTATCTTATTGAGCACGATGAGCAACCAGATAAATTTGGTTCCATTCCAGAGGCTATGTGGTGGGCTATGGCCACCTTGACTACCGTAGGATATGGAGATGTGGTGCCTATAACACCGCTTGGTCGCTTTTTTGGCGGCATAATCACCGTGCTTAGTATGGGCATGGTTGCAATTCCAACGGGTTTGCTCGCATCGAGTTTTTCAGATCAGCTCAGACGCCGCCGTGTTAAGTTTGCTCAATATGTTGCGCAGTGCTCTCGCGATGGTGAGATTTGTGAAAAAGACCAAGCACAAATTGAAGAAATGCGTATCGAGCTCGGGTTAAGTAAAAAAGAAGCGCAAATCGCAATTCGCAGAAAAATGGAAGAAATTAAACACATTAACTACTGCACTAATTGTGGCCATAAAATCCCCTAACCAAAAGTTAGGGGCTGCTAATTTTGTTTAACAAAAGACTCAATGGTTTGTAATAGTAAATTCTAAAATGGACAAAAATTTAAATGCCGGTAAATTTTTGAATGCATATATTAGCTTTATTACAAACTACTAATATCCGTTATCACCACAACAAAGTTATCAACCTCAGCGCGCTCATTAGCAACAGCGGTCACTTTAATCAAGCATTTAAACTGTTCGCCTTCTGGGTTGGTGATGGTCTCTTCCGATTGATAATGCTCACCGGCATTTAGCTTAGCTAACTCACGTAAGTATTGGGTACGGCGTTTTGCGCTCAAACCAAGCGATAACTTGCGTGATGAGTCTTTATTTATATCAAATTGATGACTTTCTCTAAGCGCCTTGTTGATGGCTAAAATCTTAAAATCACTATCCATAACAAACACCCAATCACGAGTATGCTCAAACGCGGCACTAAATAGTCGCGCACTGCTTTCAAGGTCTCGCTCACGAGTAAAGTTGGTATACGTGCCCGTTACTCGCTGTGGTAAGTCACCATCCCACTCAATAACACGGCCAACATCTTTGTACCAACGCCAATGGCCTTGGTTGTGACGGACTCGATAAGTAAGATTAAAGTACGCTTTTTGAGTAGTGACAAACTCCAGCCACTCAATACGGTATTTGGCTCTATCATCCGGGTGTATTTTTGCCAAGTACTCATCAAGCGTTACATTGAATTTATCAAAGCCTAATTCATTACATAAACGAGGCTGATAAATATCGCCTACACCACTTTGCCATTCCCAAACACCGGACTGACTACTTTCCAGTGCTAATTTTAATCGCATTTCATTTTCACGACTTTGTCTGTGTGCAGCCAATAAACGCTGCTGATATCGGTGTCGACGAAGAAACCATACTGATATAAAACTGGCTATCAATACGAAATAAATTGCAAATGCTGCGGGCGATCGCCAAGGAGGGTAATGAACTTGAATAGTAAAACTTTTAAAGTCAGTATAATTACCATTTAAAGGATCGCGAGCTCGGACATTAAAGGTGTGTTTCCCTGGTGCAATACGTGCGAAAGCAACTTTATTATTATCAGTGCTTACCAAAGGTGAATCATCTAATTGGTATTCGTATTCAATACGATCTTGATACTTAAACAGCATGGCTGAAAAACCAATTTCAAGCCCTATATCATCGTAATCCAGCTCCAATAAATTTTGCTGGATAATTGATTCGGCTTCTAACTTACGCGACATCAAAGTAATAGAGGTAATATTTACACGCTCTGAAATTTGTTCGTTAATATCATTACGTTCAGGGTGAAAGCTGGTGATTCCTTTAATCGAACCAAAGATAATGCGCCCATCAGAATAAGTTAATTTCGCTCCAGAATTAAATTCATTTACTGCAATGCCATCATCTACACTGTATTGCCTAAAGTGCTGAGTATTTGGATTAAAGCGCCAGATGCCGCTGTGACTTGCCATCCAAATCATGCCTCGTTCGTCTTTAGTTAGGCTATAAAACAATGAACCTCGAGTATCAAGTTTGTCTTCAATACGATATTTTTCTTCAAATGTCATACTATCCAATCCAACAAGGCCATAACTATAGTATGAAAGCCACATAACACCATTATTATCTACCACATAAGATGTCATTTCTAAGTACTCAACATCGTCTTTTACTGGCGGCGTATAAAGGTGTTTTACGCTGTTATCAGGTAGAAGTTGATAAAGCGATTTACTGTGGAAAAAAAAGGGTAATTGTTCGTCTTTCATGGGCGGTAAAAAGTACCCTGAAAGCGTATCGTCAATTACCGGAATAGCAGGTTCAATTTTGATTAATTCTTGACTATGTGTATTAAATTTAAAGTAACCGTGTTTAAAGCTTTTAAAATACATTTCACCGTTTTGGCTGAAATGACCAACAATAAGTTGCTTTTGAAATATATCTTTGTACTTTTCAACGGTAACCTCCACTGCTGAAATGGTTAACGTGGCTAAATCGAATTTAAAAAAACCACGACTTGTCGACAACCACAAGATATTATTATTTTCGAAAATCTGATAAACATGAAACTCATGATTGATACGATCTGCTAAATAACCTTCCAAGTAGGTTTGGCTCTGATAAGTGTGCGGGTTAATTTTAGTAATACCATCGCTGGTTGCTAACCAAACATCTTTGTTGTGTTCAACCATGCTCCATACATTGTTGTGAGATAAGCCACCATACAAAGTATCGCGATTGTAGTTTTGAAATAGGTAGTTATTTTTTGCAATAAAATATGCACCATCTGATTTACTTGCCAACCACATCGAGCCATCATCAGAAATCAACATATCCACAATGCTATTATCACTCAGTTCGTAGTCAGAATTATCAAGCTCAGTGCTTTTGATTAACTGGTCATCGTCAGCAAAATAATTATAAACCCCTTGATTAGTAGCTAGTTTCAACCCCGATTTGAACGGCATTATTTTCCAAATGTTGAGGTCAGAAATTCTAACTTCGCTGGGTAATTTCTCTAATTCACCAGCCACTAACCGCTCAATATTATCAAGTTCAACAGTATGTAGTCCTTGAACAGTGCCTAACCATAATTGCGAACCCACAATATGAAATGATTTCGCATTATTTTGGTCATGATGCCGTGCTGGTTCGTTGAGATACTTAAGCTCAACCACTTTTTGCGTATTGGTGTCCATAACATAAACACCCTCTGAAGTACCAATCAGCAAGTAGTGTTTGTAATACTTTAATGCACGCACATAGGCATACTTAAAATCCCCAGGTATCTCAAACACATGCTTCACTTCACCGGTGTGACTGTTAAGTAATGCTAGATTTCTTGTTCTCCCTAACCAATAGAATCCAGGTTGATGTGTTTCTAACATCACTAAGGGTGAATGACTGCGATCCGTTTTAAATTCCAGTACTCTCTCTAATTGAAAAGTATCAGTATCGTAACGGTAAAGTCCTGAATAGGTTGTCGAAATCCAAATATCATTTTGTTTATCTTCATAGAGAAAATCGATCGATTTATCGCGCAACTTGCCTTCAGCACCTGTCATAGTTGAAAGTTGATATCCATCATAACGATTCACCCCGGCTTCCGTGCCAATCCACAAATAACCATTTTTATCTACCAACAATCCGGTGACATAAGATTGCGCTAACCCCTCGTTAGGCGAAAAACGGCGAACATTAGAAGTTTCTTTAGCAAAAAGTGAAAACGATAAAATACAGCACAAAACTAACAGTAGATAAAAGCGAAAGTGCATATTTACATCTCCTAATTGTTAACCATACAACGTATATCACGTCCTTGACGTACATATGCTTGAAAAATTGACTCAAGCTCTGGTGGTGGTTCGCTTAAATGAAAACCACAGCGGTTATACCAAGCAACCAAATGTGAGTATGCAAAGGTATAAACTGGCTGCTGATAATTAGATGAAATGTGGTTAATTAAGTGTGATGCCAATTGTTTACCGCGATGAAGCGGCACTGTGAATACCCCTGTAAGTAATAAGTGCTCTTCTTTCAAAGTCAGCTTTGCTGTGGCAGCAATTTGATTATCAATTTTAATCAACCAAACCTTATCATGACTTTTAGCACGGCCGCGCACATTGTGTTGTTGATAAAATTTATTTACCAATGGCGTCATAACTGGATCGAGTAATTCACACGCTATTTGATTCACGACATTGTCGCTAAATACCGCTCAAAGCGTTGTTTTAGCTCACCTTGCTCTGATTGTGGACGCTGCAAAATAGCTGAATATATTTGGTCTCGCGTACTTTTCCCACGCTTTACCTTGAAAGCCCAAAAAGACGCTTCATAATCTAATTGGATTAAATATTTTTCCTGGCGCGGTAGGTTACATAAATTAAAAGACATGTTCTTTTATACTGCAAGTTAAATAGTATGTTATGGTAGCAATGTACCATATAGGTTAAGCCGATCAACACTAAAATGAATTCTGTAATGCGTCAGGTAAAAACTAAAACAAATGCTTTAATAGGTTTAATACTAACTGGTGCTTTACTCGCAACTATGTTGTTAACTGCTAAACCGACTATGGCTGAGCAAGGGACCACGACCCTTGTATTTAACAAACCACTAGACACCGAAGTTTCTCGCATTTTAATTAAGCGATTAACCAGTGCTTATCGCGATATCGGTGTTGATATTAAAATCATTGATTTTGACCACAAAAGCTCTCTTAAGGCAGCAAACGCAGGCGAACTTGATGGACAGATTGGTCGAATTATTGGCATTTCAAACGATTATCCCAATTTAATTGCAAGTTACTTCCCATTAATGCATCTAAATTTAGTACTAATAACTAATAAAGGCGTATGCTCAGACTGCAAATTAAAAGACTTAAAAACAATCAGTCACAATACCAACTACCCATTCTCGCAAAAATACATAGATCAAGAAAACTTCCAAGGTGAGGTTATAATAAACAATAACCTATCTAGCCAAATTCATATGCTTCGTAATCATACTATTGATGGCATTCTAGTACTGGAATACCTATTAACACACCAAATTGAAGCACACGCTCTTGACTTTTTTGATAAGAAAATTGTATCCAAAAAGCCTATTCATCATTACTTGCATAAAAAACACAAAGTGATTTTAGACAGACTAGATGAGCAATTAAAGATTGATTCATCTGTTAAATCTGAACATAAGGAAATGAAATAAACCACTTAAAATGAGAACTGCTTTAGGTTGAACAAACTTCAAATACAGTGTGCTCACTGAATCAAAAGTCTAAATTGGTTTGCTCTGATGCACCGTTTCCACCGTCTTGTTGTTGCATCAGGTTTTGACGAATGCGCCTTTCACGCTGTGCACATAGTCGAATAACATGCTTCTTTTGTGCATTGGAAAGCTGGTTCCAATGAAAGCGTTCTTCGCGCGAACGAAAACAACCTAAGCAATAACCTCGGTTATTCACCTGACATACCCCTTTACATGGACTGGGTATTTCAAAGATTTCTATTTGCTCAATAATTTGTTTCTGTTCAGTCATTTACTTGATTAACCCTCCTACAAAAGCAAAAGAGAGTTAGGTCTTTTTTTACGCACTCATAAATACAGTTTAACTATTTTTTGCGCAAAAAAAACCAGAGTATTCACTCTGGTTTATTGAAAAGTTTCACTATTTGTACAAAAACTATTAATTACTTTTGATTTAACACCGGTTTTGCATAAATTTGCTTAATAAACTCATGTAATTCTGGGGCTACATCATCAAAACGACTTTGATAAACACGTTTCGCGTCATCGCTGATTTGCTCAGCTTCTTTATTTGCCGCTAAGTAGTTATTTGGGTGCAGGAAGTAATTAGCATGAATGTAGTTATCAATGGTCTGCGCTAATTGTTCTGGCGTATCACAGTTATCGCTAATTGGCTCACCAAACGACAAGTGAACATGCCCTTTATTGGTTGCAAAGCCTTCAATAATGCTGGCGATATCTTCGCCCTGTACTTTTTTGTATTCACCGAATGTCGCTTTATGATATTGCTCTTTTGCTTTGGCTTTTTCGCATGGTTCAAACTCATACGAAATAGCCACAGGCACTACGTTAATCGATTTAACATAGTCAGCAAATTCCATTTTTAATTTACGACCGTGTAATTGCAGCATTTTAATTAATGCCGGATCGGTTACATCGTTTCCGTCTTTGGCGCGACCTTCTTTTTGTGCAATCCATACCGAGTTTCCACTGTCGAGCGAATCATAAATATAATGAGAAAGGGTCGTCAGTGTTTTCAGCATTTCTTTTGGCGACTTTACCGAGCGCTTAACAATAAAACTTTTATTTAAACGCATTAGTTCAGTCATATAGGGTACTTGTAACAGGTTATCGCCAATTGCAATACGCACTGTTTTCATATCACTTTGGAACAAACCATAGTTAACAAAGGCTGGGTCTAGTGCGATATCGCGGTGGTTTGAGATAAATAAATACGCTTTATTTTTATCAAGC
>NZ_JBFKMX010000109.1:0-12905 GCF_041629635.1 Pseudoalteromonas sp.
ACGACCTTATTGCAGGTACTGTAGTAGTAAAACAATCCTAATAGCTCCCTTTCACAGCAAATAGACTTCCTAACTTTGGCCCGCATTATGCGGGCTTTTTTATGTTTTCTTGTAGAAAGTGAATAAATAAATCGAGCTTAGAGGGTAATGCGCGGTTGTGACCATAAAGTGCCCATATTCCTTCTTCTTTATCGCGATAATTTGGTAATACTTCAACTAAAGTTCCTTGTTTTAACGCCTCTCCAACATAGTAATCGGGTAACTGTGCAAGGCCTAAACCACTGATTGCGGCACCTAATAAACTCAGCCCAGAATTACATTTTAAACGGCCATTCACACGTATATTGCGCGCTTTGCCTTGATACAAAAAGCGCCAATAGTCGTTACTGCCAACCAAACATTGATGCAAATTAAGCTCCGACAAGGTGTGGGGTTCACCATGCTGTGCAATATACTGTGGGCTCGCACATACAAACATTTGCCGGGAAGCTAGTTTTTTCGCCATTAGATTTGAGTCATTTAAATGACCTAAACGGATTGCAATATCAATACCACCATCAATTAAATCCAGTTTTTGATTGGTAAGCACAAGATCCACTTCTATCTGCGCATGTAAAGTTAAAAAGGCATTTACAAGTGGTGCAATATAACGCTCACCGTACGTTACTGGCGCAGTCACACGTATTTGCCCTGAAATGCCATGCTGAATACTACTGACATTTAATTCAGCTTGCGCAAGCCCTTCAACCAAAGGCTTACAGTCATAATAAAACTGTAGCCCCATTTCAGTAAGCGACACTTTACGGGTGGTTCGTTTAAGTAACTTAACGCCTAAGCGCTGCTCCAGCGCATTAACCTTGCGACTAACATAAACTACAGAGACTCCAAGTTTACTTGCTGCCGTAGTAAAGCTTTGCGATTCTGCTACTGCAACAAATTCACTGACGCCTGCCCAGTCCATTTCATACCTTAAATTTTTGGATTAATTGAACCCGATTATTACATATATGAAATAATAATTTTCAAAATAATATGATTATCTTTTCTAAAGAAATAAATAAACTAGTTAACAACAAAGTAGCAAATGAACTAGCCTTTATAGCTCACACTATTAAGGCAACTGTAAATCACTTATGGAAAACAGATTATGGCGTTAGAAATTAAACCAGGCCAAACTTCTATTAAATCAAAAGCAGCTGTTGCTTGGGCTGCGGGCGAACCACTAAAAATGGAAGAAGTTGATGTACAACTGCCCAAAAAAGGCGAAGTACTTGTACGTATCGTTGCAACAGGCGTGTGCCATACAGATGCATTTACACTTTCAGGTGATGATCCTGAAGGGATCTTTCCTTCAATTTTAGGTCACGAAGGTGGCGGCATTGTTGAAATGGTAGGTGAAGGCGTTACCAGTGTTGCGGTTGGCGATCATGTAATCCCCCTTTACACAGCAGAGTGTGGCAAGTGTAAGTTCTGTACTTCAGGCAAAACAAACCTCTGCCAAGCAGTACGTGAAACCCAAGGTAAAGGCTTAATGCCTGACGGCACAACACGTTTTTCACTAAACGGTGAACCTATTTACCACTACATGGGCTGTTCTACTTTTTCTGAATATACCGTATTACCAGAAATTTCACTGGCAAAAGTAAATAAAGAAGCACCTCTTGAAGAAGTGTGTTTACTGGGTTGTGGTGTAACTACAGGTATGGGCGCAGTACTTAACACTGCTAAAGTTGAAAAAGGCGATACTGTTGCAATTTTTGGTCTAGGTGGTATTGGTCTATCAGCAATAATTGGTGCTCGTATGGCAGGTGCAAGCCGCGTTATTGGCATTGATATCAACGAATCTAAGTTTGATTTAGCTAAACAACTCGGTGCCACCGATGTGATCAATCCACAAAACTTCGATAAGCCAATTCAAGAAGTCATTGTTGAAATGACTGATGGCGGCGTGGATTATTCATTTGAGTGTATTGGTAATGTTAATGTGATGCGCCAAGCACTAGAATGTTGTCATAAAGGTTGGGGTGAATCAGTAATTATTGGTGTTGCAGGTGCTGGCCAAGAAATTTCGACACGTCCATTCCAATTAGTAACAGGTCGTGTATGGCGTGGTACGGCATTTGGTGGTGTTAAAGGCCGCTCTCAATTACCAGGTATTGTTGAACAATATCTTGCTGGTGAGTTTGGTTTACAAGAGTTTATCACGCACACTATGGCACTAGATGAGATTAATGATGCGTTTGACCTTATGCACAAAGGTGAAAGTATTCGTTCAGTTGTACATATGGATAAATAACCTGAATTAAGGGTTTATTTTCGATTTCCACAGCAATTTTGTTAAAGCGCCTAAATAACCTTAGGCGCTTTTATAAGGGATCAACATGTCTTTAGAAGTGCTAAGTAAAGCAAAAGTATGTGATGGATGGCACAAACAATATAGCCACTCATCTTCTCATTTAAACTGTGACATGCGCTTTGCTATTTTTTTACCACCTAACGCAACCGCTGAAGCGCCTGTGCCTGTGCTTTATTGGCTATCGGGCTTAACCTGTACAGATGAAAACTTTATGCAAAAAGCAGGGGCTTTTGCCAAAGCAGCCGAGCTGGGTATTGCCATTGTCGCGCCCGATACAAGTCCGCGTGGTGACGATGTGGCAGATGATGAAGGCTACGATTTAGGAAAAGGCGCAGGGTTTTATCTTAATGCTACCCAAGCACCTTGGTCAGCCCATTATCATATGTACGATTACATTGTGGATGAATTGCCAGCACTCATTGAGCAACACTTTCCAGTAACGAAAGAGAAATCTATTTCAGGTCACAGTATGGGCGGACATGGCGCTCTCACAATTGGCCTTAAAAACCAAAATAGCTATCGTGCTATCTCAGCATTTAGCCCTATTTCTAACCCAATAAATTGCCCTTGGGGACAAAAAGCTTTTACACATTATTTAGGCTCAAATAAAGAGTTGTGGCTTGAGTATGATGCATCAGAGCTACTTAAAAAACAGGCTTCAAGCTTGCCGATTTTAGTTGACCAAGGTGATGCTGATGGCTTTTTAACTGAACAACTAAAGCCTGAAAACCTGCTCGAAGCAGCAAAACAAAGTAATACGGATATCACCTTGCGCATGCAACCTGGGTACGACCACAGCTATTACTTTATCCAATCGTTTATCAACGAACATATTACTTTTCACAGTAAATATTTGTTTGCCTGATCTGTTTTTGCGTATTTTACTCAGGCAGATACCATTTTTTAGTGTATATTTGCCTGAAAACCGTTATGTATTAATTCTTTAAAACAGTTTGGAGATAGTAAATTAGCGCTAAAATTTATTTTGATAACGTAACCTAGGACATACAACGACAAGCAATATTTGGATGATTTAACTAGATGCTCTTGAGCATATTAATCCGAAAAATTAAACAACAAAGCGTTGTGGTCGATTAAATATTTTACTGACTATTTTTCCCCCAAGATGAGGGAAAAACATTAATGCTAACAATAACGTATCATTAAATAAAATAGTTGCAGAATACAGCATTGCTGCCAGTTCATTTTGACTGTTATCAAATAGCATATAATATCCATTTATTAAGAAATGACAGGCACCGTTACATAAAAGTATCATTACGATAATATCAGCAGTTGCTACAAAACGATTTGCACTGTGACACTTTCGTTGCATTACCAACATCACCATTATTGCTGTGATGCTATCTAATAAGGTATAACTGATTGCAATAGCTCGATAGCCCTGTTCGCTATCAAAAAAGCGATAAAAATCATATAGACTTGCAATGACAATATCTGTTGTTGAATAAGAAACAGCTACAATTACAAACACCCAGATTAAGAAATTGGGTAACTGTTGCTTAATAAGTCTTACAATTGCAATTCCTGACGCAAGTAACATTAACCATGAATAAAAGGCTGCAATTTGCACCGCGAATGCACTGTAGTTTTTACCTACGCGAAATATTGACCAATACCAGTCAACAAACGATTCGTACATCGTACTTAATTTTCTTCTTGGTTTAGGTATTTAGTACGGGTAGTAAACATTACAAACGCAATATACCAAGCAAAAAACGCTAGAATAAATACCAATAACAAGGCAGGGCTTAACGATTCAATCATAGCAAAAGTAAGTGGTACTCATTTCAGTTAATAAATAAAACTGCCGCACATTGTACCATTGAGTTAAAAAATGCAACACAAAGGATTGTAAATAGAGTTTAACAACATTCATTTTGCTAATGCTACCCACTCCTATTTAGAGGAGATAAAATCGTTAATAAACACTTATTACAATTACCAGTAAAGTACTAGCGACTGGCATAACCACCACACCCTAGTGTAGGACAACCCTCTCTAATTTTTGCGCTGTTAGTTTCATCACCAAATAGCGAAACACTCACAACATTGCCTTCACTATATGTTGCCAAGGTGTATTTAAAGCCATCTTTAATGTTGAGCATTTCATCAAGTGCAAATAGCAGTGGCAATTGCTCTGGAGAATTTGAATTAATGTAATTTCTGCGACATGTAATTTGCCACGTAAGCTTTATACTTGCGTTCATTTGTGCAGAAATTGCTATAGCACTTGACGGTGTATGATGTAAAAAACGGCCAAATGCTTTGTTACAAAAATGTTTGTACTCTTTGGTGTTTAAAATAAAGGCATGCCAAGCCACATCGACCACTTTAGAGGGCATTGCAACCAATTGACCATTCGCTAAATTACAAATAAAAAAATATTCTTTTAATGCTTCCAGAACCAGTTCACATTGCTCAGCAGATAGCTGTGGATAATGTTCATACAGAGAATGTAATATATTCTCTGGCAGTTCGAAATTTTCAATAAATACATGTTGGTTACTTCTATAACTTATTGCAAAAAATAAAACAGTTATAATTGCGAGTAACATACTAATGATAATTAATGCAGACATAACGCCTCACGCAACTACGAAAGATATAGTAGTTTTAATATTAACTTAACAATTTAAAAAAGTAACATAAAATTTACCTTTTAATTGTAACCGCTTTTTAACAATTCGCTTACTTTGAAAAAGCATTTATCTCATGCTGCTTAAGATATTTAGAAATAAGAGAAGGCTAGCTAAGTGCACTCAAGATTTGGCATAATGACATCTAAGTTAATATCACATTAACAGTCAAAAGAATTACTAATGTGGTTTTGCAGCATCGCAGTGCCAACAAAAATCAAATGCTGCGCCATTTGGTTCATTACACTCTAGGCAATTCCAATCGGGCTGGTGTTCTTGAGACATAATATTTGCAACGATTTCTTGTGCTTGCTTTAATTGAAACTGCGAAGTAACCCATACCTCAGGCCAAGTTTCAAAACACGGGATCTCGCCTCGTCCACCTGCAGCATACTGATTTTTAATCTGCGTTTTAATACCTGCATTTTGCAAAGCGGCATTGATGTTCATCACTAAAGTTAAACTTTCGTGAGTGTAAACGAGTGTCATTGAATACCTTTTTAATTTTGAGAATAACAGATTAAGTACGGCGAGTTCATATTGATGTTTGAATCCCATATACTTAAGACTTCATCTAAACAGCCATTAAGCAACATAAAATTGAGGCGTAAAGGCTAATAACATTGTCGAATAACTTCTATTTCCTAACTTACAGAAGAAATCACGTATTCGCCAACTAACATACCACCTTTTATGAGCATTGAAATGACCTACGAACAAGCTTTAAGCCAACTGATTACCTATGGCGACAACATTAACAATGCTTACCTTATTTTAGCAAAGCAACCGTCGATAAACGTGTTGCCACTGAGAGCTACCAAGTCTCATCTAAAAAACGTATTAACCAAATTCCTAAATAATGCAATTGATGATGACGACCTGTGCTTGTGGGCGGCTATTATCGAAAATCAGCAAGCAATTGACTCATATGAAATAGAAGATTTTTTGTACGCATTAAATAACAGTGAGTTAATGGGCGAGATAAACAAAGAATCCATCACGAAAATGCTCACTTTGCTTGAATGAGCGAAATAAAGTTGATTTACATTATATTGCTGCATTTAAAAAGCCGATAAACTTAACCAATAACCAACAACCAACAACCAACAACCAACAAATAAGTAAAACCATGCGAAGCAAAGGACAAATCAAAAGTGAGTTGATCACAATTCCGATTCTGCTAATTGCCATTATATTGGTGATCGCAGGTCATTTTATTATGAAACCGGTTTTTTATGATAAAGCCTGGGCTGAATATAGTTTAGCAGCACTGCCTTTTTTAATGTTTGCTCTGGTTATAGTAGCTTTTAAGTTAGCACTTAAGAATGACCAAAAAGCTAAGCTTGAAGAAGAAAATTAACTCATGATGTCACTGCCATTGTTCACCACCGCCACCATTCCTGATGCGCCTCGGGCGATTGCAAAAGGCAGCTCTTTAGCCGATTTACTTAATGACAACGCGATTCATTATCTTGCTCGAAATGTTGAGATTGTGCACAGTGACTTTGATAGTGAAGCATTTGTGAAACAGTGCTTAAACGCACCTGAAGGTCTTGCCTTAATGGCAAAAGGTCAATTTATTGCCAATGTACTTCATCAATTTTTACCGTCAAATTATCAGGCTGCGATCACCATACTGACACAAACGTTAATCGACGCGGATGAATCATCAGAAGAATTTGGACTTGCTGGTTTTTTTTACTTACCTCACAGTTTTTACATTGCACACTATGGCTTAGATGCCAAGTATAACGATGGTATCGACCCTTTCGATATTTCAATGAAAGCACAATATGAATTGACCCAGCGATTTAGTGCTGAGTTTTGTATTCGCCCTTTCTTAATAGAACAACAAGCGCGCACCTTAGAAACACTGAAAGATTGGCAATTCGACCGCAACCGCCATATTAGACGTTTAGTATCGGAAGGTACTCGTCCTAAACTGCCTTGGGGAAAACGATTGCCTGAAATTATTAAAGATCCAACGCCAATTTTACCTTTGCTGACCCACCTAAAAGATGACACAAGCCTGTATGTCAGGCGAAGTGTGGCAAATAGCTTAGGCGATATTGCAAAAGATCACCCAAATTTGGTCTTTGATCTTCTCGAATCATGGCTAGAAGGCGCAAACGCTGAGTTAAAATGGCTTATTCGTCATGCTGTTCGTTATTACGCTAAGAAAAATCATCAACAGGCATTAGCTCTCAGAGTTGCAGCAAAGTAGTTAGCATTAATTAGCTATACTCATTTCCTAGGATATCAATAGGATTATCCACGTCATTTAATCCAAATGATAAAAGTATTGTTCAGGCGTTAGCTGGAATGAATTTTTAACCCATTATGCTCAATAATCCGAGTAACAGTCTTAAATTATAAGATGTAACTCAAATAGTTCAATACGATTGAGATTGCTATGATTAGGGTGGTTCCTGAACATATTGGTAATCCGAATGAAAGACTCTTTTTTTTCTCGGTCATTAGAAATTCTAGGTTGTTCAAATAAGATCTTTTCGTTGGAGATTGGTCTTGGAATTATTCTATAGTGGTACTTCACATTGGAGTTGTTCAGGAAACCATATGACACAGATCGCCTTATTGCTTAACGAAATTAACACTCAGTGCCTCTCACTATTTGGCCAAGGCAACGTCGCAAATTACATTCCTGAGCTGGCAAAAGTTAAGCCTGAGCAGTTTGCTATGGCAGTGCTCACTGTTGATGGTGAAATTTATACCACAGGGGATGCTAAAACACGCTTTAGCATTCAATCAATCTCAAAAGTACTTACTCTTTCTCTTGCATTACAACGCTATGGTGAGTCTTTGTGGCAACGTGTTGGAAAAGAGCCATCAGGTACGGCGTTTAACTCACTTATTCAGCTTGAAATGGAAAATGGCGTACCGCGCAACCCCTTTATCAATGCAGGTGCCCTTGCCGTGTGCGACGCGCTTCAATCGCGAGTAAGTGCGCCATTACATCATTATTTAGAAACGGTGCGACAACTCTCAGGCAATAGTAAAATTAATTTTAATAAGTTTGTGTCAAAATCTGAGTTCAAGCATCGATTTCGTAATGCGGCAATGGCTAACTTAATGAAGTCGTTTAACAACTTTGATAACGATGTAGATGCCGTGCTGAGCAATTATTGTAAATACTGCGCCATAGAAATGAATGTTGTTGAGTTGGCGAAAACCTTTAGCTTTTTAGCCAATAAAGGTGTTTCACAAGCTACAAAAGAAACTTTTATTTCTCGCAAACAAAACTCACAGCTTAATTCGTTGATGTTTACCAGTGGTTTATATGATGCCGCGGGTGATTTTGCTTATCGCATTGGTATGCCAGGTAAATCAGGGGTTGGTGGCGCAATTTTAGCTGTAGTACCAGAGCGCTATACTGTGGTTGTTTGGTCGCCTGAATTAAATCAATATGGCAACTCGATTGCAGGCTTACACGCACTTGAAATGTTCGCCAAAGAAATGGAAATACAGTTATTCTAATTTTCCAAGACTTTGGCTTGATTCACATATTCAAGTGACTGCCCTTTCGTTTCAGGCAAAAAGCGAACAATTAACACCAAGGCAAACAATGCGCACACACCATAAATTAAAAAGGTGGTTGCCGCACCTAAGGTAGCAAGCTCCCAAGGAAATACTAATTGCACTAAAAAGCTGACCAGACCATTAATCAACGCTAAAAAGGAAATACCAATACTGCGTAGCTCGCTTGGAAATACCTCTGAGAAGAACACCCACATCACGGGACCAAGCGACATAGCAAAAGACGCAACAAATGCAGTGATACCAAAGAGCACAAGCGCCGCATTAATATCGGTAGCACGCATTAAAATGTCACTGCCAAATTGCCTAAATTGCTGTTCACCAATAGCCTCAATCACCGCATTTTTAAATGCAATATCAGAGGTGTACACTTTAGCTAACAGCGGTGACAGTTTTGCCGCATTTAACGCTTGATGGGTTGCTGCTAACACAGAGACATCTTTATCATTTATTTGATAAGTTGCTTGTTTAAAGCCATAGCTACAAATCAGCATGCTTACGCAAACCCCAACCAAACCAATAATAAGTAAAGGCTTTCGGCCAAACTGGTCAATCGTAATCAGCGCGACAAGAGTAAACAACACATTAATTGCGCCAATCCAACTTGCTTGTAAAAACGCAGCATCAGTACCAATACCACTTTGCTCAAAAATCACTGGTGCATAAAAGAAAATAACATTGATACCTGATATTTGCTGGGCTATCGCAAGGGTAATTCCCATCAACAGAGCTAATCGTACTTTACCTGAAAATAAGCCTTTTAAACGGGTGAAAAAAGCACTCTGCTTTTGATCAATCACACTTATTTCTTCAAGCTGTGCGTCTACATCTGTTTGCGAAAACAGTCGCTTGAGTACTGCTTTTGCATCCGAGTGATGGTTTTTGAGCACCAACCAACGCGGGCTTTTCGGTAATAAAAAGAGTGCTAAAAACCATACTGTCGCTGGTACTAATTCTAATGCTAACATCCAGCGCCAAGTTTCAGCCTGCGTACCAAAAAGCGTTAACGTGTTACCTTCTGAATGGCCCAGTTGCAGTAAAAAGTAGTTTGAAAAATACGACACCGATAAACCAATCACAATATTCAATTGGTTTATAGACACTAACCTGCCGCGCGATTTCGCTAAACTAATCTCAGCGATATACATGGGCGTGATAAGTAGTGAACAAAACGCCAAACCACCAATAAAACGCGCCAAAACTAAACTTTCAAAATCAAAAGCGACAGCAGAAAAATAAGCAGAACAGATGTATAACAAAGCAACTGCGATTAAGGTATTGCGACGGCCAAATTGATCACTTAAAAAAGCAGCAAAAAAACTGGCAATAATCGCACCTAAGGTAGGCGCACTTACAACTAACCCTTGTTGCCATTCATCGAGCGAAAATTGCTCTGATATAAAGCCGATAGCACCAGAGATTACCGAGGCATCAAAACCAAATACAAACCCACCAAACGAGGCAATAAGCGCAAATTTAGCTGAGGGTGAGATTCGATTAGTCAGCATGCAAAGCCCCGAGAGAGTCACGAATTATTAATTCTGGTTTAAATAGATGATTAATTGGCGTTGACGTTTTCGTATTATAAATATTGCTGAGCACCCAATTAGCAGCCATTTCACCCATTTTCGCAATCGGGTTATCAACGGTTGTGAGTTTTGGATATAAGTAACGGGCAAATAACACATTATCGAAGCCAATAATCGATAGATCGTTTGGAATACTAAGCCCATGCTCACGGGCGGCCGTCATTGCACCAGATGCCATTTCATCATTTGCGCAAATTAATGCTGTGAATGTGTTTTTTTGCTTGAACAAGGTATTAAACCCGTCTTGCCCTTCTGATTCATGGTATCCGCCTTCAAAGCATAAACTGCTATCAAACGAAATTCCTGCTTCTTCAAGTGCTTGTTTGTGCCCAGCTAATCGCTGCTGTGCATCTTCTTTAAAATGCGGGCCGCTGATGTAGGCAATATTACGATGCCCTTGATCTATTGCTGCTTTGGTTGCTAAATAACCACCTAATTGGTTATCAAGCACAATGCAGCGCTCTTGTAGAGATTCGATATTTCGGTTGATCAGAATGATTTCGATATTATTGTCGAGTAAGGATTTTAAATACTCTTCAGAGACCGCTTCAGCATTTAATATAAGTGCATCACAGCGGCGGCTAATTAAGAATTCAATGGCTTGTTTTTCTTTTTCGGCTTCACTGTGACCTGCAGTGATCACCACATGTTTGCCAGCATCACGCAGCATAGATTCAATTGAGCTCATCATGTCGCCAAAAAATGAACCGTGCAATTCAGATACCAACAAGCCCACACTATTACTGCGATTTGAGGCTAACGATTGGGCAATTGCATTGGGTTTATAACCAAGCTCGGCCATGGCTTTATGCACTTTTTCTTTAGTGCGCTCGCTCACTCTCGCATTGCCGTTTATCACACGTGAAACGGTTGCTAACGATACCCCAGCGGCTTTTGATACTTCGTAAATAGTTGCCATAAATAAGAAAACTGCTTCTACATTCAATAAATTTAATAGTTATTAGTTTGAATTTCTAGCGTTTATTAGTGCTTTGTATGCAAGCGCGCTATGTTTAAGCGTGCGTTTTTGTGTTTCGTAATCCACATGCACTATGCCAAAGCGCTTAGTATACCCTTCTGACCACTCAAAGTTATCTAATAAACTCCAAACAAAATACCCTTTTACTGGCACCCCTTGCTGAATTGCTTGTTCTACAGCAAGTAAATGTTCGTCAATGTAATCAAAACGCGCTTGGTCAATTACTTCACCATCAGTGATTTTATCATCAAATGCAGCGCCATTTTCAGTGATATAAATATTTGGTAATTCAAAGCGTTTATTTAAATCAGTCAGTAAATCAAAAAAAGCACTTGGTACAACTTCCCAGCCCATTGTTGTTTTTGCATATTCATTTGAGTCTACTTCTTTAAACAGTACATTATTGCCTGCTTGATACACCTTGCGGGTATAATAATTAATACCAATAAAGTCGAGTGGCGCAGATATAATTGCCATATCACCTGCGGCGATATCCGGCATAACGTCCTCAGGCAATAGATTAACAATGTCTGGATAACGCCCTTCAAGTAACGGCATTAAGTACCACAAATTCAAATATTCATCTGCATGACGACAAGCAATTGCATCCTCAATTGAATCTGTTAATGGGTAACAAGGCGAGAAGTTAAGCACAATGCCGTTTTCAGTACTTGGGCTTAAACGATTTAGAATTTCCATTGCTAAACCGTGAGCTAAAAACAAATGATGCGCTGCTACCTTACCTGCTTTTTGGTCGGTATGCCCTGGCGCATGAATACCTAATTCATAACCTAAATAAGCAGAGCAGAAAGGTTCATTTAACGTAGCAAATGAATCAACATAAGGTGATATGTAAGGAGTGATTGTTTCTACATAATTGGCAAACTCATAGGCTGTTTGACGATTTAACCACCCACCTTGTCTATCAAGGTAATCTGGTAAATCCCAATGATAAAACGTCACAAAAATCTTAATACCATGTGCTTTTAAGGCTTGAAATAAGTTGATATAAAACTTAACACCTTCAAGGTTTACTGTACCGTCTTCTAACATAACGCGGCACCATGACAATGATAAACGGTACGCATCAACACCAATATCGGCCATGATGGCAACATCTTGTTGCCAGTAGGTTACATGCTCACAACTTACATCGCCATTGCTGTTATCTGCGATAGTGCCATCTTTTTCGCAAAAGGTGTCCCAGTTTGCCTTTAATCGTGTATTACGCGCACCTTCAATTTGGTATGACGACGTGGCCACACCAAATGTAAAATCTCGCTGCATCATGTTACTTGTTTTGGCTAAGCGAAAATGCTTCATGGTCATTAACACCTTGTTTTATTGTGATTTTAATAGCTGACACTTAAAAATTAGCGAATCAAAATCCGATTTCTATTTGATATTTTAAACGCTTTCTGCAATTATCAAACTATAAATGTAAGCGCTTACATAATTAAATGTAAGCGCTTACAACAAAAAAATCAACTGGAGATCATTGTGAGTTCACCCAATCCACTAAACCAGACCGTGCAAATTGAGGCAAGTAATACCTCTAACACCCAGTTTGCACTTGTTGCATTAACCAGCTTGTTCTTTATGTGGGGTTTTATTACCTGTCTTAATGACATTTTAATTCCCTATCTAAAAGAAGCCTTTACCCTTAATTACACCCAAGCAATGCTGATTAAGTTTTGCTTTTTTAGTGCTTACTTTATTGTCTCTCTGCCCGCAGGTAAGTTAGTCGGTAAAATTGGTTATCAAAA
>NZ_JBFKMX010000110.1:0-12506 GCF_041629635.1 Pseudoalteromonas sp.
ATTACTATAGTAAAAGCACGCACAGCAGCGTGCTTTTAACCCTGCAAGACAAGCATGGTGCCAATGTAAATTTGTGTCTGCTGCTTATTTATTTAAAAGAGCACAAATTACCCATTGATACATCACAAATTGACGCATTGCATGGAGAAGTGTCTCTATTTAATCAATCATTTACATCGTCACTTCGCCAAACAAGAAGCCTGTTCAAGATGTCTTTGCAAGAGTTACCTAATTACTCAGCGCTAAGAACACACCTGCTAAACGCAGAATTAGAGCTCGAAAAACACGAACAGCAGATATTAATAAACTCTTATAACAAGGCAAAACAGCAAACAACCGACGCTTCGCTCGCGTTGCAATACTACCTCTCTAATACTTTACACCTGTCAAAAACTGACCTAGATCAAACATTAATTCAACTTACCTAATGCGATGAAGTACGTGGGAAAAACCTTGATCTAAGTCATGATCATTTAGCTCTGCTTAATCTATTCTCTTTCGTGTTGACGTTAGAGGAGAAACACAATGAACAATCTATTTAGAGACTTTTTTCAGGACCCTGTGCTGTTTTTATCATTCGGCATTTTAGGTGTAGTTATTGTTCTTTGCCTTTTCTACGTAGGCTTTTTTATAAACAAGATCAAAAACTCAGAGCCTAGCGAGTTATAACCAATTTAGTAAGAATTTGATAATGTCAGCCATCTGTCTGGCATTTGAAAACCCCTGTTAGAATTAAGCACGACGCACTAAAGCATCAAACTAGGCAACTAGTTTGGTGCTTTATTTTTTTCTGCTACACTGAGCCAATCTTTTTCCTTTGTACACTGTTATGGATCGTAACTTTAAGCCCGCTTGGTGGATGACCAATCGGCATGCACAAACAATCTTACCGCGATTTTTTCGTCCAACACTTGCTATTGATTACCATATAGAAGAAATAGCAACGCCCGATGATGATTTTCTTCAACTCATTTGGAGCAGAGAACACATCGAAGCTGACGAAAAGCCCTTAGCGATTGTGCTGCATGGTTTAGAGGGAAACATTGATAGCTTTTATGCAAAAGGCATGATGAAAGCCCTGTCGCTCGCAGGGTTTGACGTAGTATTGCTACATTTCAGAAACTGCGGCTACAAAGCTAATCTGCAAGCCCGTGCATATCACAGTGGTGAGACCACAGATTTACACTTTTTAATTAACGCGCTAAAACAGCGATTTCCAAACAAACCATTAATGGCTGTAGGTTTTTCGCTTGGCGGAAACGTTTTAACTAAATACCTTGGCGAATATGAACAAAACAGCCAGCTAGATGCCGCAGCGGTAGTCTCTGCACCTTTTGCGTTGGCGTCATCGTGTAAAGTAATTCAAAAAAGCTGCTTTAAGTTATATCAAAAATACCTGCTCGACAGATTAAAAAAATCCACAGCGCGAAAACTGGAGCACCTAAAAGACTCTATTAACCTCACAGCGAAGCAACTGGAAAATATTTACGATTTATGGGAGTTCGACAATAAAGTCACGGCACCTCTTCATGGTTTTATTGACGCTGCTGACTACTATTTAAAATCAAGTGGAAAACAATATTTAAAACGCATAACAACACCCACCCTAGTGATCCACGCTAAGGATGACCCAATGCTGTCAGAAGAGGCTATTCCACAAACAGCAGATGTCAGTAGCGCCGTTAAATTGATGGTGTCTAAGCAAGGTGGGCATGTAGGCTTTATTAGCGGTAAAAACCCTTTCCGTCCTATATTTTGGCTTGAACAACAAGTACCGTTTTTTTTCCAACAACAATTAAGCAAATTAAGATGATTGTGCCAATTGACCAAATAGATCCAGATACCCTTACCAACCTAATTAAAGAGTTTGTGCTAAGAGAAGGCACCGATTATGGTGAAGAAGAAGCCGCTTTAGAGCAAAAAATAGAGCAAGTAAAAGCGCAATTAAAAAGTGGCACTGCGGTATTAGTGTTTTCAGAACTACATGAAACAATCAATATTATGCCTGCCAGTGACTTTCAGTCACATGTCGACTACGAGTAGAAAAAGCATTCGCTTTTCTACTCCCATCTAAATCCAATTAAACCATGCTATTCGACTAGTTTTTAATCTTTCTATCGCGATTCTATTGCTTTCAAAGTTAAAGCAAGCACAATAAAGAAAACAACGACACAGAATCGACTATGAAATATCTAATAAAAACAAGCCTTATCGCCTCCGCCTTAGCCATTACCTTTACAAGCAACGCGGCTGAATTTAAAGTTTCAGAAAAAGCAATTAAACTAGCGCAAGAAAACTTACTTATCGATACCCATATCGATGTGCCATACCGTATTTATCACAAATGGGATGATGTCTCAAAAGCCACGGAAGGTGGTGATTTTGACTACCCAAGGGGCGTTAAAGGGGGTTTAAATGTACCTTTTATGTCGATTTATATTCCGGCCAATTTAGAATTTGAAGGTAAAGGCAAAAGTTACCAGCTTGCCAATCAACTAATTGATGGTATGGAAGCGCTGGCACAACGTGCGCCAGATAAATTCGCAATCGCCACAAGCACCAGCGACGTTGAAGCACAATTTAAACAAGGCTTAATGTCACTTGCCATGGGCATGGAAAACGGCTCACCAATGGAAGGAGAAATGGCCAACCTTAAACATTTCTTTGACCGTGGTGTGCGTTATATCACCCTTGCCCATTCGCAAAGCAACCATATTTCAGATTCTTCATATGATATTCGTCGCAAGTGGAAAGGCTTAAGCCCATTTGGTAAAGAGTTGGTCAAAGAAATGAATAACATTGGTATGCTGATTGATGTATCACATATTTCAGATGATGCCTTTTACCAAGTAATGAAACTGTCAAAAGTACCAGTGATTGCATCTCATTCGTCATTACGCAAATACACGCCAGGTTTTGAACGTAATATGGATGACAAAATGCTGTTAGCGCTGAAAGAAAATGGCGGCGTTATTCAAATTAACTTTGGTTCAAGCTTTGTTACGTCTGCAGCAGGTGCTTGGGGCGATAAAATGAAAGCTGCACGTAAACAGGCAAAAGAAGAGTTTGGCGAAAACGCACCACAAGTTAAAGATTTCCGAAAAGCCTATGTTGCGAAAAATCCATACCCATTTGCAAGTTTAGAGCAGGTGCTAAATCATATCGATCATGTTGTAAAACTAATTGGTATTGATTACGTTGGTATTGGCTCTGACTATGACGGTGTTGGCGATTCACTGCCAATCGGTTTAAAAGACGTTGCTAGCTACCCTAATTTAGTTCAGGGATTACTTGATAGAGGCTATTCCGATAGTGATATCATCAAACTATTAGGTGGTAATACGATGCGCGTTTGGCGACAAGCTGAAGCGTATGCTAAAAAGCATTAAGCTTACTCATGTTTGGGCAACGTGAGTTGCCCAGATTGCACAACAAGGATGAGTAAATTGGAAAATAGTTTAGAAAGCATTTCATTCTCACTGCAACAAGCTATTTTTGATCTGCTTTTACAATCACCTACTTGCAAACTCAACCACATCTTTAGCCACTTGAAAGAGATTCAACTACTTATCTCGCTCGATAAAGATCCTGAGCAAAATTTATTTAAACAAAACTTCTTAGTGATGAATGCGCTCTTTAATCTGCAAACTGACGCCAATGCTCTTGGGTATGCCGTAGTAATCGATTCGATTAACATTCAACTGATGCGCTACCAAGAAAACCAACTCTCGGACAATAACGCTACGCTCGCAAACTACTATTTAGACTTGTCAAACATTGTGATTTCTAATGAAGAGATAAAGAGTTTATTAGATAGTTTTTGGCACTACTACACTGCTCATAACCATTTTGAGTTACATGATGTAAATGGCGCTTTCGAAGTACTTGGCTTACCTAATAATGCCACTTTAAAACAGGTAAAACACGCCTGGTATAAAATTGCCCTCGCCTCACACCCGGATAAAACTGCAAGCCACAACTCTGATAATTACTTAGCGGCAAATAGCGCTTATCAAACACTGATTAAGCATTTTTCTATGACGAAATAACGATGCTAACCTTTTCTCAAATCGCTCCCGAACGAGTACCTTTATCGCTTTTGTTAGAAGCTGATCCTGAAGAACAAAAGATAAGAACATATTTATCGAATAGTTTCTGCTTTGCCGCCACTCAGGATATTAATCTAGTGGGTGCCTGTGTATTTAAAAAACAAAGCTCACTGTGTATTGAATTAATGAATATTGCTGTAGTTCCTTCACATCAGGCGCTAGGAATTGGTTCAAAGCTGCTGGCGTTTGCTATTTCAGAGCTAAAGCAAAGCGACTTTGTACGTATTGAAGTAGGCACAGGTACATTTGGCCATCAACTCGGTTTTTATCAAAAGCTAGGATTTCGCGTAGACAGCATTATTAAAAATCATTTTTTAGATAATTACTCAAAACCCATTTTTGAAAATGGTATACAGCATAAAGATATGCTCAGACTCGTATTATGTCTGCAAGATAAAAATAACTAGCTAGAAAAATAAATAAAGATTATTGCTCAACGAGCATAAAAAGTGAAAGCAGTAATTTAAAAACGCTTTTACGTAATAATGAACTTATGACGAGGATAATTCAGTTCTTAATTAAAAGGAAAAACAAGAAATGGTTGCGGGAGCCGGATTTGATACGCGTTAGGCACTAACGACGACCGTAGGGCGAAATATACTGGATTAATAAGTTTGAATTATATGGAAAAAAAATAAATGGTTGCGGGAGCCGGATTTGAACCGACGACCTTCGGGTTATGAGCCCGACGAGCTACCAGGCTGCTCCATCCCGCGTCAGAATGGTTCACGAACGTGAACAAGCCTTAGAAGTTTTGATTCATTCTAAAAGAATTGGCTACCAAAGAGTTGGTTGCGGGAGCCGGATTTGAACCGACGACCTTCGGGTTATGAGCCCGACGAGCTACCAGGCTGCTCCATCCCGCGCCTGTATTCTTAAGCTTTGCTGCTTAAGTGAGGCGCTATAATAAAGATTTATTAAAGTTATGCAAGTGTTTTCTGATAAAACACGTTTAACTGCTTAAATTACAATCAACGTTTGTGCGGTTTGATCATTTCATGCCATGGATAGCTTTGATCGCCCGTAATAATAAAGTCAGGGTTTTCAGTAGTTTCACGTTGATTATAGGTAATCGGATTGAATTCAGCATCAAAAAGCTTACCACCGGCCATTTCTACAATAATTTGTGAAGCACCAGTATCCCACTCGCCAGTTGGACCGATTCGCATAAAGGCATCAGCACGCCCTTCCGCAATTGCGCAAGCTTTTAATGAACACGACCCCAATGGTAAGGTGTCAAACTCATAATCAATATATTGGCTTACCGTTGCAATGTTCTGCCTACGGCTTACAGCCAACTTTAACTGTGACTGTCGCTGTACCTGTATTTTTGTGTCTTCACCGTTTTCTCGTTTAAAAGCACCCAAATCAGCCATAGCCCAATAAGTAATACCTTCAGTTGGCCAGAAAATCACACCAAATACCGGTTTGTTATTTTCAACAAGGGCAATATTAACAGCAAAATCACCGCTCTTAAGTACAAACTCCCCAGTGCCGTCGAGCGGATCTAATAGCCAGTACCTATCCCAGTCAGCGCGATCAGCCAATGAAGGAATTGGAGTTTCCTCTGACATAATTGGAATATCAGGGGCTAGCGCTTTTAGGCCAGCCAACAACACCTCATTTGCAGCAAGATCGGCTTTTGTCACAGGGGTATTGTCAGACTTTTCACAAAGCTGAATATCTTCATGATGATAAACATCTAAAATAGCGTCACCTGCTTGTTGCGCTATTTGAATACAAGGCTCAATAAATTCTTTCATTCGCTACTACTGTAAATCTAAATTAAGACAAATACTGTTTGGCTAATAGTAAAGCTGCAACACTGCGTGCTTCGGTGAAATCAGTTTGTTGCAATAATGTTTGCCATTCACTTAAAGGCCACTTTACGACTTCTAACGGTTCAGGCTCATCACCCTCTAATTTTTCAGGGTAAAGTTCCTGTGCTAATAGAATATGCATTTTGGCATTAAAATAACTGGGAGCTAACGACACTAACTTTAGTTCAGCAAGTTGTTTAGCGCCAAAACCTGCTTCTTCTTTTAGTTCACGATTACCAGCTTGCACTGGGGTTTCGCCAGGATCAATTAGACCTTTTGGGAAACCTAACTGATAATCATGCGTGCCAGCACAATACTCACGAACCAAAATCAAATTACCCTCACCATCAACGGGTACCACAAGCACTGCACCACGACCACCACTTTTAATTCGCTCATATTGCCTTTTCGTGCCATTTGAAAAGGTCAATTCGAGTGACTCTACCGTAAATAATTTACTATGAGAAACCTCGGTTACTTGAGTTATTTCGGGTGGGGTTAATCCTTTTCTCTCGGCCATCTTCAAACTCTGTTAAACTACAGTTTAGATTCATAATAAAACGTTTAAACTAAAAAACCTATGTTAAATTGGCATGAAATTGACACCATCTTATTTGATATGGATGGCACTTTATTGGACCTTCATTTCGATAATTACTACTGGCTTGAATTGATCCCACAAAAACTTGCCGAAAAGCATGGTGTAACAAAAGAACAAGCATTTGCAGAACTCTCAAAAAAATATCAACAAGTGGAAGGGCAAATAGAATGGTACTGCCTAGATTACTGGCAGCAACAACTAGATTTGCCAATTGTTGAATTAAAACAAGAAATCAAACACCTAATTACAGTGCGTGAAGATGTACCTGAATTTTTACAAGCATTAAAGAAAGCAGGTAAAAAGTTAATCTTACTCACCAATGCTCACCCTGACAGCCTTTCATTAAAAATTGAGCAAACAGCATTTGATGTTCATTTAGATGCAATCGTTTCAACTCATGAGTTTGGTGTAAGCAAAGAATCACAAAGCCTGTGGCAGCAGGTAGAACAAAAGCTTGGCTTTGATAAAGAGAGAACGCTATTTGTCGATGATAGCCTTGCAGTGTTAGAGGCTGCAAAGTTGTATGGTATCAAACACTTGTTGGCAGTTGCTAATCCAGACTCTACCAAAGCAGCA
Source organism: Pseudoalteromonas sp. (assembly GCF_041629635.1). Taxonomy (GTDB): domain Bacteria; phylum Pseudomonadota; class Gammaproteobacteria; order Enterobacterales; family Alteromonadaceae; genus Pseudoalteromonas. The sequence goes on from NZ_JBFKMX010000110.1 coordinate 7,107, forward strand.
CGCGAAATCTCAAACTATTTATCAATAGTGGATTACCGCACATTACTTCCTATAAACTAAAAAAGCCGCATACGCGGCTTTAAATTATAATAAGTGATTAAGCAGGGTAGCGCTCTTTTAAGCCTTGATACACTAACTCAGCAAAGTTAGCTTGGTTAATATCCAGCGATTTAACCACCTCAACTAAGTGTTCGTTATCTTCTTGTCCATGCCATACTTTAATGTAGCTACCCTCTTTGTAGCCGTGATCTTGGCGGAAGAAATTCAGGGTATTTTTACCTACATAACCACGGTATAAATCATCAATATTCATACCGATTTGCGCCATACAACCAGCAAATGCTGCAGCATCAAAGGTTTTATTTGCAACTGCACTTGCTGCTAATAGTTCTAGTGTTTGCTTGAAGTCTTCAGCTTGAGTTGGCTTTTCAAGCTCTGCTGTCAGTTGTTCAGCAATCTCTAGGTAGCTCGTTATACCATCGATGCGAAGCGATAAACCAAAGTGAAAAATATCGACTAGCTCAAGAATAACCTGCTCTGTATCTGGCGTTTGCTTTTTCCACCACTTCCAACCGTAATGGTCAAGCATTTCAGCACATTCAACCCAAATAGCACGGTACCATTCAAAACCTTGATTAAACCATTCAGCATGCACTTTGGTATTCATTGCATTTTGCATTTCCAACATAGTGCAGATTTTATTCACATTAGCAGACATTATTTTTCTCTAAAATTAAATTGGCTGTAGTGTATCAAAAAGCCCGTATTATTGTCTCAGTTCAAAATCACATTGCGACTTTTTAACATAGCGTGCATCAAAAGTTTCGCCTGTATTAAATTCAAGACGCATAGACGATAAGTCAAAACGTGCATGCGGATACTGATCAATCCAATTCATCGTTGCTTGGCAAATTTCTTCAAGCTTATAAATACGAAATGTATCAACAACTACAACAGCTTCCATTGGCTCTAAGTAGCTACGGATAATATTTTCACTCCATGCTGTTTGAGAGAAGTTCTGCTTTAAAAAGTAAGTTAGATCAGTATTATCAAAACCGTTACTAAGGCCACCGACTTTGTTACTGGCTTTTTGCGCAAATTGTATAAGTGATTGCTCACTATTAACAATTTCTTCTCGCTCACCTGCTGCGCAGCGGCGAGTTGTGAACTTTACAGTGCCATCTGAGCTATAGCATTTACGTTGGACTTTATCGGCTTGTGCAAAAAAAGGAAATACAAGAATGCATATCGCTAGTAAAATTTTCATTGTTATTCTCAACTAGAACGAATTATCAGATTTTGCCAAATTATTTAGGGACAAATCAAGTGTTAGCATGTTGTTTACATCATTTTCACAAAGATAAAACCATTAACTATTTGTTCTCAAAACGATTGTAATCAAAGATTCCATATTCAACTGTTAATGCTTGTTTAGCAGTTTTATGCAGAATATCACTGTAATGCCAAAAAGCAGGATCTGTACGTCTAATCGCAAACTCATTTTTAAGCGCGATATAGTCTTTTTCAGAAGTGACTTTATGTAATTTTCTGACAAATTCATCTACTTGATCTTTTTCCAAATAAAACAAAACAGCAGGATAATCACCAATAAAGCCATTCACTAAGCTTGCAGTGTCTTCTTTTGGTGCACGCTGGGCAACTTCATTCAATAAACTCGAAATATTTAAATGGGCATTATGATGAAGCAAGCTATAGCTTCGATGCGCTTTACCATTTTTAACTAAAATAAACGAAACTTGTGCTAGTTGTTGCACTGCTAAATTAGGTAGTTGATTAAGTTGATTTAATGCTTGGCTGATAGCATCACCTTCAAGCTTATAGCGAGGATTTAAAACAGCCGCTAAATGCTGTTTTATTTTGCTATAAAGCTCATTTTGTAAATCATTTGAGCTAAATTCAATCCCAGTAGGTTGGTTAAATTGTTCATTTGATTTTAAATGCTCGACCAAACTTTTTGGCGCTTTACGATACCATTTTGCACTTAGCTTTTTGCGCTCTTTTGGTGGTAAAAAAGCTAAAAAGTTTTGCTCACCTTCCATACGTAAAAAATCCATATACAAACGTGTGATAAGTTGATGACCAACATTCCCGTAAACATCAAACCCCGCCACCAGCAAATAGTGTATGCGTTCAAACAAACTATAATCTAATACCCACATGGTTTTTGGCGCTTGCCCAACCAACCCTTTAACAACGGTAGCACTATCAAAATGTCTGAAAATGGTCAGTGCTGCATTATCATTATGCCCTTCACCTTGCCAAAAAAGCGACATATCTAGCCCTTTTCCACCAGCAAAAGCGGTATTCATTTTGGCATTTTTATGCTCAAGGAACTTCGCTTGTAAACGCGCATACTTCACCCAACTGCTAATGGGTAAGGCATTGCTTTGCTGCTCTGCAGGCATTGCCAGATAGTCTTCAACCTGATTAAAAAATGTATCTAAGTTAGCATTGCCAATGCGTTTAGGGTCAACAAATGCGACCCAAAAATGGTCATTAATCACATTTAAAGCAACTTGCCCACGACACACAGGCCCCTTAATAAAACCCATGATGATTGTTTGTGCATGATCCAATAAAAATTGGTACTTCACTTCAGTAGGAATTTGAGCAAAGCTCTTAAATGGGTTTGAAGCTACTTCTACCAAATAACTCGGTAATTGAGCAACCTCATAGTCTGACTCAAGAAATAGCTGATGCAACCTTGCTAACTCTTTGTTATCGAGTGCCAGCGGAATATGATTTTTAGCTAAAATACTGGCTTGATTGCGCTCTAAACGGTAATAAACTCGTTTTACCTTAGGGTCATCAAACGGACGGCGTGTCGCAATAACCTCAATAGGTTCACCTGGGGGTGTTTTTGAGCGAACAAGTTTGTAGTAAGTGACGTCATTTGCTGTTGTAAAATAGATATTGGTTAAAAACCAATGCTCATAAATATAGCGCGACATCAATTGATGTTTAGCTGAGTCTTGATTTAAAAAGGCCTCCCACTTTTTTACCTGCTGGTGAGTATATTCATCAACAGCTGCTAAGTTTGCCATTTTCGCACCTTGCATTAGCCAATGCTGTAAAACGTTAAACTCACTATCACTAATAGCTGGAAAGCCATAAGGCATGCCTAAATTAGGCTGTTTCGCAACGGTTTCTCGGTAATTTTCAATGCTCGCACAATTGGACGAGCGGTCTAGCGAAAAATCATATTCATTGCCGAGCTGAGCAACCTGCGGGAGCGGATTTGACTTTTTGACCAAGAGGCTGTTGTAAAGCACGCTCGCGGCAAGATTATTTTCTGGTGACTCTGGATATTCGTTTAATACTGGCGAAAAGCCAAGATCACGCCATTGTGAGGTTGACTGTGCATCAACAAATAAGCGGTGCGGCGTTGCCGCTACTAAGCGCGTGCCATCGTACACCAATTGTTTGCTGATACCGCGGTCAATACCCGCGGGTGATGTGAGCTTTAACTGACAAGGCGCGTCATAACAACCATGACAAACAACACAGCGACTTTCTAATACGGGCTTAACTGCATCATGATAAAACCGACCTTGATCTGTTCGGCTATCGACAATTCGTTGTTTTACTTCAGGCGAACCATATTTTTGCTGCCAGTTATTAACCGCCATAACAGTACAACCTGACACCACCAAAATTAAAAATAAAACAACGAACTTTTTCATTTATTCAACGTCCTCGTCATCAAGGCCTAAATCGAATTCTGGCGCAAACTCAAGCCATGGTGATATAAACTGCTCACCATTATCAGTACAGACCATAACAGCTAATTGCGGCCCTTTTTTTAAGTGTAATTGCACCGATTCTATTTGCTCAACCGCTGATTGCCATGCAGCATTTACATCAAGCAAAGCGTAATCACTCAGAAAAACAGTATGTGTTTCATCATCATTGATCTTCTGGCACATCTCAGCCATCACCATTTCAGATAGGGCCATTGAAACAAAAAATGCTGGTTCTGCATCTTCAGAAATTGGTGCATCAGGGGCTAGAAAAAATAAAGGAATATCTACACTTTCCGTTGCTAAGTTATCGTGTTCCATTAAGACTCTCGAAATTAATAGGGTATTTATCGCTATAATAGCAAAATAGTTGAATTTTTTGACGATTTTCGCCATTGTGTTGACAATTTAGAGACACTTCTCAAGGAAGGTTTATGACCAGTGTAATTGATAACTTCTTCACAACGCTTGGTATTTTGTTACTTATACTAGCAGTTGCTGCTGTTGTCATTATTGTTATTTTTAATACTTTAGTGAAATACAGAAATTTTGTTGTAAACGCATTTGCACAAATTGATGTGCAGTTACATCGTCGCCACGACTTAATTCCTAACCTTGTAAATACCTGTAAAGCCTATCTTGACCATGAACATGCAACCCTAAAACAAGTAACAGAGGCCCGTAATGCCGCGTTAAGTTGTTTAGAGCAAGCAAAGCAAGCACCCAGTAATGGCTCTCTTATCAAACAATTAGCAAGTGCTGAAAATATGCTAACGCAAGCACTTTCAGGGCTACAGGTGACGATTGAAGATTACCCTGAATTAAAAGCCAATGAGACAGTTAAAAATTTACACGAAGAGCTTGTCTCTACAGAGAATAAAATTGCTTTTGCTCGGCAGGCTTACAATGATGAAGTGATGCTATACAACACCTACAAGCAAAGTTTTCCAAATAATCTTGTAGCAGCAAAATTTGGCCATAAAGACGACGCCAGCATGTTAGAACTAGCACAATCAGAGTATCGTCAAGCACCAAACGTACAACTCTAGCTCATGAAAAATTTCTTTCAGCAACAAGCTGAAAATAGGCGTGCCAGTGCGTTATTGGTATGCCTCTTTTGTCTTGCTGTGGCAATGATTGTTGTTATCGCTCAGTGGTTTTTTGGCCTTATTTTTGATGCCCGTATCGCAAGCAACCTTAATCTAATTTTATATCGCGGTTGGGATGTTTTCCGTGAACAAAACCCGTACCAATGGCATCTCCCTTCAGCAGTTATCACATTTTGTTTAATTGCAATTACAGGTATTTATAAATACCTACAACTTCGCGTTGGTGGTGCGCAAATTGCCAAGCAATTAGGTGCAACACGTGTACAGCCAAACACCTTTCACCCACTGGAAAAGCAACTGCTCAATGTTGTTGAGGAGATGGCAATTGCGGCTCGCACAACTGTGCCTAGAGTCTATATTCAACTGCATCAAAGCCAAGTAAATGCATTTGCAGCAGGACATACCAACCATAACGCAGTTATATCAGTAACGCGTGGCGCACTTGAAAAGCTCACCCGTGATGAACTTCAAGCCGTGGTTGCCCATGAATTCAGCCATATAGTAAATGGCGACATAAAGTTAAATAACCG
>NZ_JBFKMX010000111.1:0-12462 GCF_041629635.1 Pseudoalteromonas sp.
CACACAGATGATTGCTTAAATTTTTAAAGAACAGTGCAAACAACTTAGTGCTTGCTGCAGCCTCTCTCGCTGCGAAGTGGAGCGCTATATTAACCGCTTCACTTTTAAAGTCAACTAGAAAATCAATTTATTTTTCAAAGTAACTTTCCGTTTGCCTTTCTTTCACTTAACTCAGCGTTTGTTGTTGCTGTGCTCCGTGTCGGTGGATGCGCATTATAGGGAGATTCGATTTCAGTGCAAGCACTTTTTGCAAGAAAATTTAAACTTTTGAACCGTTTGCTCACCAAGTGAGCAAAACACCTATTTCCTTAACAAAAAGCGCTTTGTTTTGATCAATTAGTTAACAGCTATGTGTAAAGTTTGACCAGCTTTACGAAGGTATTCACACTCAGCTTCTAATTCTGCCTGCATTAAAGGATGTTGGCTAAACCAAATATGTGGAATAACGATTGATAAATCGCTTTTTGATGTAACTAATTTTAACTCTGGTAGTACGTCATCTTGTCTACGCATACTCAGAATCACTGATAAACGAAGTATATGAAGCAGCTTATAAGTAATATCTGAAAAACAACCTAACGACTCAAGATTAATTTTATCAATATCTTCTTTGTGATACTTCACCAAAAAGACTAAACGATTCTTCTGTGCTTTGGTAAATCCGGGCATATCTGTATTTTTCATAATGTATGCGCCATGTTGACCATACTTTTTATAACCAATCAGTAAACCTGTTTCGTGTAATTTAGCAGCCGCTTCAAGAATCGATAAATCTTCATCAGATAATTGCCATTCATTTTTTACTTGGTTTGCAAGTATTAAGGCAATATCTGCAACACGCTGAGATTGAGTAGCATCAATATGGTAACGCGTTATAAAGCTATTAACTGTGCGAGCACGAATATCTGAATTATGTAGTTCAGGGATCATCGAATAGAGAACCCCTTCCCTTAATGCGCCACCAGCAAGTCCCATTACTTCTATATCTAAGCTTTCAAATAAAGCGATTAAAATAGAAAGGCCTGACGCAAATACCAATTTGCGTTCTTGCACTAGCCCTGGCAGGTCAAGCTTGTCGATAGATTTATAAAGCACAGCTTGGTGTTTTATGGCGTTGAGTTTATCAAGCGTCAGCAAATCATCTTGTCTTTGTGCGATCATAATTTCTTGAATGGCTTGTACCGTCCCAGAAGCACCCGACACACTTAACCAGCCAAGCGTTTTATACTCAGCAATAATTGGTGCGATAATTTTTTTAGCCGCAACTGTTGCCGCTTCGAAATTATCATGGGTTAACAAGCCATTTTCGAAATACTTTTCGAGGTAGGTGACACAACCCATATTTAAGCTTTTATATAAAAGCGGGTTAAAGCCGTCACCAATCACGACTTCAGTACTTGCACCACCAATATCAATCACTAATTGCTTACCGAGTGTTGATGAAGTGTGCGCTACACCTTTATAGATTGTTTTCGCCTCTTCTTCGCCACTGATCACTCTTATAGGGTGACCAAGAATCAATTCAGCTTTTTCAACAAACTGCTGGGCATTTGCAGCCAAGCGTAACGTTGCTGTTGCAACAATCGTGATATTATCTTTCGGAATATCCTGTAAGCGCTCTGCAAAAAGAGAAAGACACTCCCACCCTCTTTGCATGGCTTCAATACTTAGTTGGCTATTTTCATCCAATCCTGCCGCTAACCTAACCTTTCGCTTCACTCGACCAATTGTCTGTAAATCACCGGCTACGGCTTTGGCTATTAACATATGAAAACTGTTAGAGCCTAAATCAATTACGGCATAACAGTTTTGCTCATTTGCTTTATCAACGGTTAGCATTGATACCTCAAAAAAAACAACTAACTATGGGCTCGTCTCTGAGCTGGTTTATTTGGGCGTCGATTATTTTGATTTGGACGCTTTGCACGGTTATAGCGAGGCTTTGGAATGTCATCTAACAATGCAGTTTTATCATAATGTGATAACGGAATCACATGGTCAATATACTCTTCAATTGGCTGAAGATTATACGCATATTGCTCACATGCAAAACTAATCGCATGCCCATAAGCACCAGCTCGACCTGTACGACCAATGCGGTGCACATAATCTTCACAATCATCTGGCAAATCAAAGTTAAACACATGGCTTACGGCATCAATATGCAATCCACGCGCAGCAACATCGGTGGCAACTAAAAAGTCTAAGTGACCATCTGTAAACTGCTTTAAAATTGAAATTCGTTTTTTCTGATTAACATCACCTGTTAATAAGCCAACACGGTGTCCATCTGCCTTCATCCATTGATACACGCTCTCACACATGTGCTTAGTATTCGCAAATACAATCGCTTTTTCTGGCCACTCTTCTTCTATTAAGGTCAGTAAAAGTGGAATTTTATCGTCTTGAGAGGTATGGAACAGTTCTTCTTGAATACGATGATTAGTTTTCTGCTCGGGTTCAACCTGTACATGCACGGGATTTGTCATATGTTCAAATGCTAATTCTTGCACACGATAAGACAGGGTAGCTGAAAACAGCAAGTTCAAACGCTCACTAGCTTCAGGCATGCGGCGCAGTAAATAGCGAATATCTTTTATAAAGCCAAGATCGAACATACGGTCAGCTTCATCAAGCACTACAACTTCGATATCGTTTAAGCTAAAACAACCTTGCTTGTAGAGATCGATTAATCGGCCAGTTGTGCCAATTAAAATATCGACACCTTTTTCTAACTGTGCCTGTTGCTTTTCATATTCCTCGCCACCATATACAATGCCAAGATTAAGTTTACAGTCAGGTGCAAAAATTTTTGCATCATTGTAAATCTGTAATGCTAACTCCCTTGTAGGCGCCATAATAAGTGCCCTAGGGTGTTTACTTGCCCCTTTACTATTAACCAGTAAGTGGTGACAAGTCGCAGCTAAAAACGCAATGGTTTTACCTGTACCTGTTTGCGCTTGCCCTGCAATATCTCGTTTTTGTAGTGCGTAAGGTAAACTTTTTGCCTGAATTGGCGTACAAAGTTCAAAACCTTTGCGAGTTAGTCCGGCAACCACTTCCGGCGCGATATCAAAGTCGGCAAACTTTGTTTCGGTTAAATGTGTCTTATTCATAGCGAATAAGCATAACGCTTAAACTTGCAATAAGAAACAATAGTGTTTAAATACATTATAAATAAATTCGCGAAAATTATCGGAGAACCCAATGAGCGATAAAATTATCCAACTTACAGACGATAGCTTTGAGTCTGATGTAGTTAATGCTAGCGGCCCTGTACTAGTTGATTTTTGGGCTGAGTGGTGTGGTCCTTGTAAAATGATCGCTCCTATTCTAGACGAAGTAGCAGAAGAGCTTGCTGGTCGTGTAACGATTGCTAAATTAAACATCGATCAAAACTCAGGTACACCACCTAAGTTTGGTATTCGCGGCATTCCAACACTACTTCTATTTAAAGATGGTGCGGTTGCTGCAACTAAAGTTGGTGCGCTTTCTAAAACTCAACTTGTTGAATTCTTAGAAGACAACATTTAATTAAAGAGGCTGGTTAACCAGCCCCTTTAATTTTTACACTGATTATTTTTTATAAAGACTGGACGCTTTCAACAAGAGCTGCTAACTTATTACATCATATTTATCCTTAGTAATTATTCATTATTACTCCCACTCAAAAACCTTGAGAAAAAAACATTAAAGAACCCACCGATATGCATTTACGCGAACTTAAAAATAAGTCGATTAACGAACTTGTAAAACTAGCTGAGTCCATGGGACTTGAAAATGTAGGCCGCTTAAGAAAACAAGACATCATTTTTGCCATTTTAAAAGCACACGCAAAAAGTGGTGAAAACATCTATGGCGGTGGCGTATTAGAAATACTTCAAGATGGTTTTGGCTTCCTTCGTTCTTTCGAAGCATCTTATTTAGCTGGACCAGATGATATCTATGTATCGCCTAGCCAAATAAGACGCTTTAGCTTACGTACTGGTGATACAATTAATGGATTAATTCGTCCGCCAAAAGATGGCGAACGTTATTTTGCTCTACTAAAAGTAAACGAAGTCAATTTCGATAAGCCAGAAAACTCTCGCACTAAGATCCTGTTCGAAAACTTAACACCTCTGCACGCAAACGACCGTTTACGTATGGAACGTGGTAATGGTAGTACTGAAGATATTACGACACGTGTAATTGATTTAGCAGCACCAATTGGTAAAGGTCAACGTGGTCTTTTAGTAGCTCCGCCAAAAGCGGGTAAGACAATGTTGCTGCAAAACATTGCTCAGTCTATTAGCTCAAATCACCCAGAGTGTGAACTAATCGTTTTACTTATCGACGAACGTCCTGAAGAAGTTACAGAAATGCAACGTCTTGTAAAAGGCGAAGTAGTGGCATCAACATTTGATGAGCCTGCTAGTCGACACGTACAAGTTGCTGAAATGGTAATTGAAAAAGCAAAACGCTTAGTTGAACACAAAAAAGACGTGGTTATTTTACTTGACTCAATTACGCGTTTAGCACGTGCCTATAACACTGTTATTCCTTCATCAGGTAAAGTTCTTACTGGTGGTGTTGATGCAAATGCGCTACATAAGCCAAAGCGTTTCTTCGGTGCTGCACGTAACGTTGAGCAAGGCGGTAGCTTAACAATTATTGCAACGGCACTTATCGATACTGGCTCTAAGATGGATGAAGTTATCTACGAAGAGTTTAAAGGTACTGGTAATATGGAATTACACCTTAACCGTAAGATTGCGGAAAAGCGTGTATTCCCAGCTATTGACTTCAACCGCTCAGGCACACGCCGTGAAGAGCTTTTAACGAAAGCAGACGAGCTACAAAAAATGTGGATCCTGCGTAAAATCGTTCACGAGATGTCAGAAATCGATGCTATGGAATTCTTGATTGATAAACTTGCAATGTGCAAAACCAATGACGAGTTCTTCGATTCGATGAAACGCAAGTGATTGTAATTAAAATAAAAAGCGCCTGCATTTCCCGGCGCTTTATATTTTCTGGCTTTTCCTAATTACCTTGCTGACAATTTCATAAATTCCGCAGTTGATAAAAGTACTCATCTTTAATAGATGCCTTAGAATAAATTACTCGACAACGGTTATATCAAGCCGTTCAGATTTACCTCTGTAACCAGAAATCAGCGTAAAAGAGCCTGTTTTCGCAGCTGCTGTTAACTCTAAATATGCTTCGTTAGTGCCTTCTTTCAAAAGCTTAGACGTTGCTAAGTCTGTGCCCGACAAATTCCAACTAGCAAATTCAGAAACATTAAAATCTCCATTAACACCAGTTAAGTCTGCAAATAATTGCAATGACACTTTAGCCCCTTGCTTAATTTCAAGGCTATCTTTACCAGTATTAATTTTTAAGCTTTTTAGCGTGGAATCACCAGTTACTTCAACCGAAACCTGTGCTTGCTGACCACCACAAGTAGCAAATACATTGGTCGTGCCACTTGTTAGTCCAACAATATTACCTTTCACATTATCAGCATTTGAAACTGACGTAACAGCGGTATCACTTGAAGCCCAAATAGCACTATTTGAAATCGTGTATGTTTCACCATTTAGTAATGTTAGCTTGGCTGTTAACGTATCGCGCTGTGCAAGTTCCAGTGCTAACGATTCAATGTCTTTGCTCTCACGTTGAATAGATAAGCTATTTAAATGCGCAATTGATGCTGTAAAGTTATCACTTCCTGTTACACCATCAGTGTGTTTCGCTGTAATGGTTAACGTTTCATTCTGTTCTGCTGAAGTTGAAAGCAATCCTGATGAGCTAATACTTGCGGTAGTTGAGCCAGTCGATTGCCAACTTAGTAGGTTTATATCAGGTGCACTTACATAACCATCTTGATACGTTACTTTTGCTGCAAGTTGGGTGTCAACACAGGTATTAAAGGTTTTACTATCAGAACTCTTCAAAACAACACTTAATGCTGTCGCTTTGCTCTCGCTAATCGATAACGCTGTTGTTGCTTCCAGTTCGTTTATTGTTGTTGCAGTAAAAGTCACAAGACCTTGATTATCTGATAGTGCTTTTACTGCCGTAACCACCCCATTTGAATCAATAGTTGCAACATCCGTATTTGATGACGCCCACGTAACTTCTTTAGTAACATCTCTCACGTCACCTTTTGAGTCAGTGCCCATTGCTACCAATTGATGAGTTTGTCCCGGACGTAAACGAATATCGCTGCCAGTAAATTCGATGCTTTCGATAATCGTGCCATTAGCACGTTGTGACTCTAATTTAACCGCTTTAACTAACGCTGCTGGGTCATCTGATTCGCTGCACGCCGAAAGTACAAACGCACTCGCCACCGCTAAAGGCAATAATTTATATTTTGTCATGTTCAATTCCCTTTAGAATGTGTAGCTAAGTCCAAGCGTGTAATTAGCAAGTTTAAAATCACTGTCGGAATGTAATACCTGATAACCCAAGCGCACTTTCACTTGCTCAAAACTTGGGATTGCTTGATTTAAGCCTATGCCCCAGGCAAAACCATTGTAACTATCAATATTATTGTAGGTTTCATCAGGCCCTGAAACGGCAAGGTCATTCCAGCTCCAACCAAGTAAAATATCTGCACTAAAACCGTAAGAAGCTGGCGATTCAAAACGACCAAATACCGAGTAAGACTTATCAAGGTCAAAGTTCATACGGTAAAGATCATCGTCACTACTTGATACCGCCGCTTGCCCTTCCAAAGCAATACCATCAAAAAACTCATAGCCCGCTTTTACATAAACCGCATTGGGGTTTACTTTTTCATTGGCAATTTCAAAGTTGTTATACGCATAATCTACGCCAACATATATATCATTGGCGGCTAATGTAGCGCCACTAAACGCAAGCATGCTGGTAAAAATCAAAGGTTTCATAAAAATCCTTTTACTGTTGTTGTGTCCCTATTCTATTGAATGCTAAACCAAAAAGCATCCACAGAAGTATAAACAATTGTAACCATGCAAACGGTAATACAATTGCCCGTAAGTTGTGCAAAAGGTTATACTATCACCAATCAATTTTTATTATTAAAAGCCTGACAATACTATGAAATATAAAGACCTCAGGGACTTTATCGAACTGTTAGAAAAGAAAGGTCAGCTAAAGCGTATCAAGCAAGAAATTGATACCTACTTAGAGATGACCGAAATAGCCGACCGCACTTTGCGTGCAAAAGGCCCTGCACTACTTTTCGAAAATCCAAAAGGCTATTCTATTCCTGTACTTGCTAACCTGTTTGGCACACCGGAGCGTGTTGCTTTAGGTATGGGGCAAGAAGATGTATCAGAACTAAGAGAAGTTGGTAAGCTACTTGCCTTTTTAAAGGAGCCAGAGCCACCAAAAGGTATTAAAGATGCGCTAAGCCAACTACCTGTGTTTAAGCAAGTACTCAATATGCCGCCAAAAGAAGTTAAAAAGGCACCATGCCAACAAGTGATTGTTGAAGGTGATGATGTTGATTTAACTAAATTACCGATTCAGCACTGTTGGCCAGGTGATGCTGCACCACTAATTACTTGGGGCTTAACGGTAACTAAAGGGCCTTATAAAAAGCGCCAAAATTTAGGTATTTACCGCCAACAATTACTTGGTAAAAACAAAATCATTATGCGCTGGTTATCACACCGTGGCGGCGCACTCGATTACCAAGAATGGTGTAAAGAACATCCAGGTGAACCTTATCCTGTCTCGGTAGCGCTTGGGGCAGACCCTGCAACTATACTTGGCGCAGTAACCCCTGTGCCTGATACGCTTAGCGAATATGCTTTTGCTGGATTGTTACGCGGCAGTAAAACAGAAGTGGTTAAGTCAATTTCAAACGACTTACAAGTTCCTGCTAGCGCAGAGTTTGTATTAGAAGGTTATATTGAACAGGGCGAGATGGCACCAGAAGGGCCTTATGGCGACCACACAGGTTACTATAATGAAGTCGACGACTTCCCGGTCATGACAGTAACGCATATTACGCATCGTAAAGATCCTATCTATCACAGTACCTATACTGGCCGTCCGCCTGATGAGCCGGCTATTTTAGGTGTCGCACTTAACGAAGTGTTTGTGCCTATTTTGCAAAAGCAATTCCCTGAGATTGTGGATTTCTACTTACCACCTGAAGGCTGTTCTTACCGTATGGCCGTGGTTACTATGAAAAAACAATATCCAGGTCATGCTAAACGCGTAATGATGGGTGTTTGGTCATTCTTGCGTCAATTCATGTATACTAAGTTCGTTATTGTGTGTGATGATGACGTGAATGCGCGCGACTGGAACGATGTGATTTGGGCAATTACTACGCGTATGGATCCTGCCCGCGATACCACAATGATCGAAAATACCCCAATTGATTATCTCGACTTTGCCTCACCTGTTTCTGGCTTAGGATCAAAAATGGGGCTTGATGCCACCAATAAATGGCCTGGCGAAACCGACCGCGAATGGGGCGAACCCATCGTAATGGACGATAAAGTCAAACAACGTGTTGATGAAATTTGGGATTCACTCAACATTTTAGAAAAGTAACGCAGTTAAACTTGCGTCGTGAAAAGGTTTAAAAATGCAATTAGTTAAAGCAAACGTGGTAAGCATTACTCCATTAACAGAGTTTGTTTATAAAGTTGAACTAAAACCAAGTGAGCCAGTGTCATTTGAAGCAGGTCACTACCTGCAACTGGTATTGGGTGAAAAGGATAAGCGCGCATTCTCAATCGCAAGCCGCCCAAGCCAAACAGAGCTATTAGAATTACATATCGGTGCATCAGAAGAAAACAGCTATGCCATGCAAGCGCTTGATCACCTAAAAGAGCACTTTGCTAATAATACGCAAGCTGAGCTTGAAGTGGGCTTAGGTATTTCACAGCTACGCACTGAGTCTGAGCTACCATTAGTGTTACTTGCGGGCGGCACAGGCTTTTCATACGTAAAATCAATGGCCGATCACCTTGCTGAAATCAAATCAACACGCCCTGTGTTCTTTTACTGGGGTGTACGCGACGAGTCAGCACTTTACGCAAAAGATGAAATGGAAAAGTGGGCTGCAAGCCAAGCTAACTTCAACTTTATTCCTGTAGTAGAGCACGCAACTGACACATGGCAAGGTCACACAGGTTATGTGCATAAAGCCGTAATGAAAGACATTGTTTCGCTAGAGCCTTATGAAATCTACATGGCAGGCCGCTTCGATATGATTGGCCCTGTACGTGATGACTTTATTAATCACGGCGCAATTCGCGAAAACATGTATGCAGATGCTTTTGCATTCATCAAATAATAGATATCGTGATTTTCTAAAAGGAGCCACTTGGCTCCTTTTTTATTTTCGAGATCATTTGCTACTGACACTCCCTGGCACAATAGCCTGATTAAATAACCTCATCATTTCAAAGGAGACAAATGATGAGTAACGTAATCGAAATCGTAAACTTTAAATTAGCAGAAACCACCCAAGCAGCAGAATTCGCCGCTGCTAATGATGCATTGCAGCAGTTCCTAAATAACCAAACTGGTGTGCTATACCGCTCACTTGCCAAACAACAAAGCGACAATATTTACGTTGACGTGGTTTACTTTGCCACCATGGCAGATGCTAAACGTGTGCAAGAAGCATTTTATGAAAATGAAATTTGCCAGCAATTCGCCAAGTTAATTGAAAAAGAAAGTGTTATTTTAGAGCACTACGATGTAGTGTCACAAACACCTTGTGATGCATAATTAACACGTAAAGCGCATTCAATTAAGGAAATATGGTGCATAAATCTGAGCGTTTATTTCAACTGGTTAACTTACTTAAAGGCCGCCGTCTTGCTGTAACCGCCAAACAGCTAGCAGATAAACTAAACGTATCTGAGCGCACCATTTACCGCGACATCCAGCATTTGCAAACATCGGGCGTGCCCATCGAAGGCGAAGCAGGCATCGGATACTTAATTGCTGAATGTGACCTGCCGCCGATGATGTTTACCCTCGAAGAGCTACAAGCCTTAATGCTCGGCAGTCGCATGGTAAGCGAATGGACGGATCCTGTTTTAGCCGATAAAGCCCATTCTGCACTCGCTAAAATTGAAGCGGTATTACCAAGTAGCTTAAAACAAAAAGTGGATGATCTGCCCTATTTAGTATCGGGTTGGAGTCACAACCAAGCGCAACAAGCCTTCACCCTCACCTTACGCCAAGGCATAGAGCAACACCGCTGTGTCAACATTGATTATTCCGACGCCAAACAGCAAACCACCACCCGCCTAGTTGAACCTTTAGGCATGGTTTATTGGGGTGGCAAATGGACACTAATCACCTATTGCCGCTTACGAAACGATTATCGTGAATTTCGCATAGATCGCATTCAAGCGGTATCACTTACGGAGTTTGCTTTTACAACCCATGGCGATAAATCGCTCGCACATTATGTGAAGCTAGTGCAGGAGAAATATAAGGAGTGTTAAGGGCGCTGCTTTATTTTTGAAACACTCCTTTGCAAAACCTTACCGCTGTTCTGCTAGATAGATATCGTAACTAAATAAATCTAACTCAAGCGCACAGTCTCAACTTATTTATAGAATTAAAACTGGTTTGTCGCGCTGGCGACAGCAGCCAAAGGGCGGCTTGCGCCGGCCTCCCTTTGGAATCCCTCGGCACCCAAAAATCAAACTGACTCTTCAAGCAAAATTTAAATGTGAACATAAACGCCATGAAGCAACGTCCATTTTGTATATGGCTTGATTAATGGGTATTGGGAGTGAACGTTGCAAACAGTTTTCAAGTCCACAAATGCGCTAAATTCGAAGGAGGTAAAGCCCTCTAATTGAAGCGTTTGTTATGAGCGCGCCTACTCTTCACTATAAACCTGAGCGATTTCATCTGGAGTTAACTCAATCGGCACAATACGAAGAAGTCCATTTACTATGGATGGTTCGAAGAACTCTTTTAATCTATCTGTACTTCTTTGATTTCTAATTGGGTCAGATTCTTCACCTTCCACATCCACAAGCAGTAAATTTAAGTGTGCATTTGCTTTTTTAACTTTGTTGTAAAGATAGATTTTGTTGAGCATCAAATAAACTCTTTCGCGCATCATAATAGATGAAGCCCTCGAAACCTTTACTTCAACAAAAATTTCACTTTCGCCTGTATTAATGTACCCATCATAAATAGGCTGAATATTGCTAACCGCGTCTATACCACTAAATTGAGTTACGAGCTTTGCTTCTTGAATAAGATCGAAATCTGTTAAATTTCTTTTTTGAAGGAAGTGAGAAAATGCAAGCTCTTCTAGTTTTTGGTGGTTTACACGTCTTCTTGCCGGTCTTGATCTTTCTGTAGACTCTTCGCTCTCTTCAGTTCTCTTGTTCGTTATCTCTTCGTCAGTTGCTTTTTCGACACCCATCTTTTTAGCAATATCGTCAGAGAAGCCTATTATGTTGGTGCTTGATTGATTTTGAGAGATTGAAGTAACAACATTAACTAACTCTTTTCGAAGCTCTGTATTCTCAGAGTTCAGTTTGCTGATTGAAGTATCTTTCGCTTTGATTTCTCTAGACATGGTTAGCATTTTTCCAACGCTAAAGTTATCAAAGCTTTCACTTAAAACGATAACAACCAATAGAATTATTAGCGTAATAATTCCTGTAGATATGGTACCTTTTGGTTCGATTGATAAAAAACTATAGGCAACAAGCCATACTATAAAGCCGGACAATGCCACTATTAAAGCTCTTACAAAATTATTAGTTTTTTTATCGGTCATAGATTATTCCATTAAGCCTTAAAAACATTTTATTAAGAGGCAAGTTGCCTCTTTTCCTACCGCAACATCGCCTGTTTATATTCAAAGTAAATTTATAACACCAATAATTAATTGTTACTAGTCAGATAGTTAATTAACAACCTTCATATTATAAGTTGTAGAAGGCGGGCAACTTGTCTGCTAAAAATATTAAGGAAGAATTGTTCTTTTCTACACAGAAGAGATGAAGTTATTCAATAACAGCTGAGTTTCGATCTTGAAGACCGTTGTTAAAGTTTTTTCCGCTTTTATCAAACCCGAAGCATCAGGTCTGAATTTGATAATGCGAGACAGGGAGCGAAGCGGTCGAGCAAGCCATGTACAACATGGACGTTGCTTCATGGCGTTTATCTTTAAATTCAAAGTTGATGTGAGGAAAAGTTTGATTTAGCGGTCGCCTTTCT
The DNA here is from genome assembly GCF_041629635.1 of Pseudoalteromonas sp. Classification (GTDB taxonomy): domain Bacteria; phylum Pseudomonadota; class Gammaproteobacteria; order Enterobacterales; family Alteromonadaceae; genus Pseudoalteromonas. The sequence goes on from NZ_JBFKMX010000111.1 coordinate 12,205, forward strand.
TTTGGTTACTTTATCTTTGGCGAAGCAAAGAAAAGTAACATAAAGCCCAAGGATGGGCTTTTTAGGAATGCAGGGAGGCGCACATTTTTTTGAAAAATAACGCTATAGCGTTACGCGTATTTCCCCATTAACACTTTACGCTCACTATCACTTAAAAACGCGATTTGTAATGCATTCTTTTGTGCTTGCGTGATTTCAGCTTGTGTTAAACCAGCTTGTGGTGCTGCCACCTCAAATTCGTGGCGAATTTCAATATTA
>NZ_JBFKMX010000112.1:0-12347 GCF_041629635.1 Pseudoalteromonas sp.
CTTTTGCTTAAGCGGGTCGCGTAAGCGAATACGACGGAATAATTCTGGCGCAAAGTTTGGAATACCACTGAACTTAAGCTTTTCACCTTGCGTGAAGGTATCACCAATTTGAATTGTACCGTGGTTATGAAGACCAATAATGTCACCTGCGTATGCTTCTGCTGCGCGCTCACGGTCGCCAGCCATAAAGGTTACCGCATCAGAAATGCTGACCTTTTTACCAATACGCACATGGTCCATTTTCATACCTTGCTCATATTTGCCCGATACAATACGCATAAAGGCAATACGGTCACGATGTTTCGGGTCCATGTTTGCTTGAATTTTAAATACAAAGCCTGAGAACTTTTCTTCTTCAGCAGTAACAACACGATCATCTGTTTGACGCGGCTGTGGTGATGGTGCCCACTCGGTTAAACCATCAAGCATATGGTCAACACCAAAGTTACCAAGTGCAGTACCAAAGAATACTGGCGTTAATTCACCTGCAAGGAAAAGCTCTTTATCAAATTCGTGAGACGCACCCACAACAAGCTCAAGCTCTTCACGCAATAACTCAGCTAACTCTTCACCCACAGCTTCGTCAAGTTCAGGGTTGTCTAACCCTTTAACAATACGTACTTCTTGAATTGTATGGCCTTGACCTGTTTGATATAAAATCGTTTCATCGCGGTGAAGATGGTAAACACCTTTAAACTCTTTACCACAACCAATTGGCCATGTGATTGGCGCACAGGCAATGTTAAGCTCGCTTTCAACTTCGTCCATTACTTCCATTGGGTCACGGATATCACGGTCAAGTTTGTTCATAAAGGTAACAATTGGCGTATCGCGCAGACGCGTAACTTCCATTAGCTTACGGGTACGGTCTTCTACACCTTTCGCGGCATCAATTACCATTAGGCACGAGTCAACCGCGGTAAGTGTACGGTAAGTATCTTCCGAGAAGTCTTCGTGTCCTGGGGTATCAAGTAGGTTTACCAAACAGTTATTGTACGGGAATTGCATTACAGAGGTAGTAACTGAGATACCACGCTCTTTTTCCATTTCCATCCAGTCTGATTTAGCATGTTGATTCGAACCACGACCTTTTACTGTACCTGCTTTTTGCAGAGCTTGTCCGAAAAGAAGTACCTTTTCAGTAATGGTTGTTTTACCCGCATCCGGGTGGGAGATAATCGCAAAGGTGCGACGTTTGCCAACTTCAGTTGAAATACTGGACATGAATACCCGCCAATCGCTTAAAATTCAAGGTTAAAAATGGGGCGAAATTATACCTGTTTACCCACTTAGAGTGCAATTAAAGCGTAGCCAATATGTGTGTTTTTATTGTATTGATAGTTCGAAATACTCAAACCACCGTTAAATACGTTTTGATTCAGTTTAGCTAAATACGATTAATACCTATTACAATTAAACTGTGCTATGGTTGAGCTATAAATCTAATAAATGTCGAATCTTTTTTTGCAATTATGGCTAGCCGAATTATTTTGCTTACGTCTGCAATTATGTTATCAGTTTCTGCTCCCTCAGCATTTGCTTCAAATGCTGATTATGATCTTGATGCCTTACAAGCCCTCAGCTTAAAAGATTTACTCAATGTGCAAGTAAAAACAGCTAGCTTAAAACAACAATCGTTATTAGATGCCCCTGCCAACATAAAAATTGTCACTGATGAACAAATAAAACAGCGCGGCTATCAAAATTTAATAGATATATTACGCGATGTGCCGGGTTTTGATTTTGCCAATCACCAAGATGCGGCTGGTGAATACACCAGTCATAGTATAAACCGCGGTATTGGTGGTACTCCTGGTAATGTTCAATTACTTATTATGATTGATGGCATAGTGCAAAATCACATAGCCTTTAATTGGTCTCAACCTTGGGGTAATCAGCAAATCCTAGCTGATATTGAGCGTATTGAAATAGTACAAGGCCCCGGCTCTGCAAGTTATGGTGCCAATGCGTACTCAGGTGTAATTCACTTTATTACCAAAAAAGCGCAGCTATCATCTGGACAACGCTTAAGTGTGCTTACAGGCGAGCATGGTGAACGTTCAATCCAGTTTATGCTTAACCAAAATATCTCTGAATTTAGCTTACAATTAGCTGGGCGTTATTTTACCCAAGATGGTGACTCTGGTTTAGAAAGTTATGACCCTGCAGACTATTTTACAAACCACCTCTACCCTAATTATTTAACGCAGCAGTATCTTGACGGGCATTATATTGCTAATGGTTTAAACCCGCTGGCAGGGCAATATCAACAAGCGGGATTCAATAATCAAAGTGATGATACTGCACTTAGAGGTAAGCTTGTGTGGCACAACCCGAGGTATAACGAAGGGATAAGTCATTTTGAAGTCGGTTTTAATAACTGGAAACAAGAACAAGGTCTTGCAAGTTATGTCACAGGTTTTGAATACCAAACACGCGATGCTTCTTACAAAAAACACCATAGTTCACAACATTATTATATTGATTTAGACTATCAATTTTCACAACAGTTTGAGCTTGCGAGCCGCCTTTGGCAAAGAGAAAACAAACAAGAGCCCGATACCGGCTTTAAGTATAGTTATCGCTTTGTTGATTTGGTTAAAAGCTATCATAGCCTGAGCAAACAAAGAGCATTTGAGCAACAGCTTAACATTTCAAAGTGGCACGATATTGACTGGCAATTCGGTTATCGCCTTATGCGCTCAGAGAAGATGAGTCAAATAGTCTCCCTGGGTGATTACCAAATAGGTAAACAAGCTTCAACGTCATCAGATTGGTTGCTTGCTGAGGCTGGTATGGGCCTCAATAATTTCAATGAATTCCCAGTTCAGCAGGTCGATGAAAAAGCACTTTACGCTGAAGCACAAGGCTATATTACTGATAAACTTAACTACACTTTTGGTTTTCGCTATGACCGAAGTGATGCTTTTGGTAAAACGACTAATCCTCGCGCTGCAATTAACTTCAATGCTAGTCAAAACCTTGTGTTTAAATTGCTATACGGAGAAGCTTTTCGTGAACCGAGTGTGTTTGAGTTAAATGATGAATTTCGCGGTAATGCAAATTTAAAACCTGAACAAATTAAAACCACCGAGTTAGTAAGTCATTACTTTTACGAACGAGCAAAACATCAATTAGACGTCAAAACCGCTTTTTTTTACAGTCAGGAAGATAATCGCATCACCCTTGATATGCATGGTGCTGACACCAGTTTCCGCTTTGCAACAGCAAGCACAGTAAGCTATAAAAATGCAAAAAACAGTGATTATTGGGGCGCAACATTAGATATAAATTATAGCTACAACCAACTGCTATCTGCTTATTTTAATTATCACTATTCTGATGGTGATCAAGATTTAGCTGCAAATGCACTTAACCATACCACAGATCATAAAATTAACTGGGGAATTAACTATCAATTGATGCCGCATTTAACCATTGATTTTAGAGCTAATCATTTAATTGGACGAAATGCTCCAATCAGCAATGCTTATTTCACAGACAATATTGCTAACCTTTCACTCTATAATCTTGTGCTTTCTGCGCCTAACATGAGATTTTCAGGTGTAACAGTGACCCCTCAAGTTATAATTAAAAACCTTTTCGATGAACAATATGTGTTAGCCGGAAGACAAGATGGTGCAAGTGATATCACCGCATATGATATAAATAACAATGCCGACCCCGACGGTTTTACACCTGCTTACCATCCACAATTAGGACGCACATTAGCATTCCAGTTATTAGTGAGTTTTTAAGTTCAGAATTACAAACCAAGATTAATCTCAAGATGTAAACGTTTTAATCATATAGCGTGGCAATATCCAGCACAGTTTCATCCCAAACCAAGCCAATAGCATCACTGCTTTTTTTGTTTAAGTAAAACATAGGACGGCCATTTTTTACGCTCAACCCTAATGTTATACCCTGTTTCACCATATCAATATCATTGGTTACTAAAAGGCTTAAATGTTTTAAACTGTAAATCAGCGCATCACTAAGGTTTATTTGCCCATCAAGATAAACAATGTCATAGCCTTGCGATGGCAACCCTGTACCATACTTTATAATACCAAGCTGTTGGTTGCGTTGCTTTGCTTTGAGTAAATTAAACGCTTGATAAACATCTTGGTTATTAATAACGAAAATTGTTAATTTAGGCTTTTCAGAAAGCGCTTTTTCGAATGGTATTAATTTGGAAAGCAGCACAACCTGCAAGTTAGCAGGCAACTCATTAGCAAAAATTTGCCAAGATAAACTAAGCAACATCAAACTTGAAGCGACAAAAAAACTGTTAATCCATTTTAAGCGTCGTAACACAGACCTATCGTCACCTTGCTGTAAGTTATATACATACGCTTATTCAAACACTCCATATAGATAAGCTTAAGTACTCTAAAATGTCCCTGCAACATACACGCAAATTATTGTACTGATTGTAATTATATTCATATACTAGTACAAAAATATGCTAGATTATAGAAGAACTTTTGTTGAAAAATGGAAAACGATGAATAACAACAAGTTGAGCGTAAGGCTGCTATGGTATATTACCCCGCTTGTGATTATTCCAATGGCAATACAAGGGATTTTTTCTCTAACCAATGTAACAAGCTCTTCTGAAAAACAAGCTGAAGCAATTGTCACGCGTTTTGTAGAACAGCAAGTTAATAAAAGCCAAAATTTTACACAGTTTTATAATTCAATTATTGAGCTACTTTCTGCTTCGCCCGTTTTAAACAATTATCTTATCTATAGTTATGAAGAAAATGACAAACCATCCAAGGAGCGCACTAAACTTGTATCATCTCTCGTTGACGAGTTTGGCAATTACGTCGATTCCTTTCCACATATTTTGAGTATTGGGATAATAAATCCTCGTGGTGATGTACTTAGCTATTATCCTAAAGCGGTTTTGGAAACCCGTGATAGCTACCCATTTAGTAACCAACTAACCAACAAGCGCAAACAGCAAAACATCTTCTTTATCGCTGAAAACGATGAAACATCCATATACATAACTTATCGCTTATTTGATTCACGCTTTACACTCGACTCACCAAAAGTATTGGGATATTTAATTTTCCATATTGATAGCGATGAAATTGCAAAAAGTGTTGCTAATGATTATTTTTCGGACACTGTTAATTTTATCATGGATAGTTCTGGCAAGATTCTGTTTTGTAACCAAACTGACCTCAACAATCACTATGTTTCAGAATACGAATTACAGCTTTTAAAAAAAACCGCCAATACCGAGGTATTTAATCAGCTTTCACTACATACACTCACTGACGATACCCGAATGATTTTAGCGAATTCGATGGGGAATGATCTTTATTTTGTTACGGCACTTAATAAAAATTCGCTCTATAAAGCTGGCCAAACAATTACCATGTATACCGCCCTACTCATTTTATCTACTGCGATATTTTTGCCTGGGATTATCTTTTTGGTGGTACGTCGCATGCTGCTAAAACCCATTGAGTCATTAGCTGAGGCAAGTCATAAAGTGGGGGATGGCAACTTAAATGTGAACTTACCGCAGGATAGAAAAGACGAACTCGGCATGTTATTTCGTGATTTCAATCACATGGTTAACCAAATTAAGCAATACCAAACAGAGTTACTTGATTACCGTGAGCATTTAGAAGAAAAAGTGGTTACCCGTACCCAAGCCATCGCAAAAATTAATAAAAAGTTAGAGAAGGCAATTGTCGAGGCCGAACAAGCAAACCACCTTAAAAGCCGTTTTCTTGCCAATATGAGCCATGAAATTCGTACTCCACTTACAGCTATTATGGGCTTTACAGAAACAATCTTGGCGCAAGAATCAAACAATAAAAAAGCCAAATATCTAAGCACAGTTTTGAGAAACTCTAAACACCTGCTCGAACTAATAAACAATATTCTCGACCTATCAAAAATCGAAGCTGATAAATTGGAAGTTGAAACACGTGAGTTGGAACTAATGCCTTTTATCAATGATATAAAGAGCATTATTGAACCTATGGCTGTTGACAAAAAGCTCGCTCTTTCACTTAATATCGATTACCCGCTGCCAAGCATTATCCACAGTGATGAAACGCGCCTAAAACAAGTTTTACTCAACATTTGTACTAATGCAGTAAAATTCACAGAAAAAGGGGAAGTTGTCATTAATGTGCGCTACTCCCCTTCCACAGAAAAACTCATTTTTACTGTAATAGATAGCGGCATAGGCATGTCACAGCAAGAGCAAGAAAGAGCCTTTAAACCGTTCGAACAAGCCGATATAAGTACTACACGGAAGTTTGGTGGTACAGGCCTTGGCTTATGCATTGCCAAAAACCTTGCCCAAATCCTTGGTGGTGATATTACAGTAACCAGTAAACTCAGCGAAGGTAGTAAATTTGAAATCATTGTTGCTACCAATAACCAAAATCATAAAGTTGAAATGGTCAGCAGTGCTCATTCCGCAAAAGCAATGCAAAAAGAAGAATCTATATCGCACTCACAGCAGTTTGAAGGCAATATTTTGGTTGCTGAAGATAATCGAGATAACCAAGATTTGATCCGCTTATTATTGAGCCAGTGGGGTATATCACCTGACTTTGCAAACAATGGTGCAGAGGCTGTAGAGCAAGCGCTCACCAATGATTACGACCTTATCCTAATGGATATGCAAATGCCAGTTATGGGAGGTTTAGAAGCTACACAAATGCTGCGCAATGCAGCGTATGACGGCCCTATTGTTGCTCTTACTGCGAATGTAATGAAAAACGATGTAGATGCCTATCTTGAAGCGGGCTGCGATAAGGCATTAGCAAAGCCCATCGATAAAGTTCAGCTGGAACAAACCTTACAGCAATACTTAGCGCTTGGACGAGGTAGTCAGCAAAACTGGGAAGAACTATTCCAAGGTGAGCGTTTTAAACAAATCAGTGATAACTACAAGTCGAAGCTACCAAACTTATTAAAGCAAATTGATCAACTTAACGAACAGCAAGATCTGAACGAGTTACTAGCGCTTGCTCACAGCATAAAAGGCAGTGCAGGTTGTTTCGGATTTAATCATATTAGCGATGCTGCGGCTGAATTAGAATCTTGTATACGAGAGCATAACGAAGAGGGTCTTGATTACCACATTCTAAAATTAGAGCAGGCGATAATATTCATATTAAATCTAAACGAAGATGACTAAACGGTCAGAGCCATTAAAATAGCGTCTTCACGACCATGTTCGCTTGGGTAGTAACCTTTACGAATACCCACTTCGACAAAACCGATATAATTATATAAGCCAATAGCATTTTGGTTTGATTCGCGCACTTCTAAGAATATATTCTCGCCTTGCGCTTTGCTAACACTTGCCAACAAGTGATTGAGCATTGTTTTGGCAAGACCAGCACCTTGATAATTTGGGCTTACGCAAATATCCGTTAGGGTATAATCAGGACCTACTTGCTCAACAATATAAAAAGCAATTAGCACCTCGTTTTCAAAACAGCCATAAGCACTGTAACGTCCTGATAAACACGATAACATTAACTTTTCAGACATCGGGAACTGATGGCATTGTGTTTCAATGGTCATCAAATCAGAGAGATGAGTGTGATCTAATTTAATTAAAGTATTTGCTGCCATAATGTTTGCCATAACGCTCTTTTTTGTGAGCTTGTCAGTCTTTGATTATTCACTTTGAGTCGTGAGTTTTCAACTTCAAATGGAACTGCTAATGAACAAAATTCAAGTTTAATCTTATGCGACGTTAAAACTAATTGTAAGTCTTTTTGCAGCTGGATTAATTCAGGTTCTAGTGATTCACTCATTTGCTTTAATTGCAGCAATTCAATATCAAAAAGTGAACAAAGCCAATTGGAGTGCATAAAAATTTAATTTTTGGAATAATAGAATATTACGAAAAGAAGTGGCAGGGGCGACAGGACTCGAACCCGTAACCGTCGGTTTTGGAGACCGCTGTTCTACCAATTGGAACTACGCCCCTGCAATGACGACGCATTATAAGGACTCTTTGCTAAAGGTAAAGAAAAAAATTAAGAAAAAAACACACTCGCTCAAAATACCAGCAATTATTGCAATTCCTAATTGACCTCGTTTAGAGTTTGTTCGAAACTTAGGTAAGTTGGTAATCTAATCGGAACGGAATCTGACGCAGAGGTAATTTTGCATAAAGATCTCTTAAATTCCGTTGTCAAAATAACAAAACATCGAGATACAGACTCACTAGAGCTAAGCCTACTCTCAACCATCAGTGAATTTCTCTCACCGAAAGAAGCTGCCCTTTATAAAGATCTATCGCGCTTTAATAGCGCTGGTATTGAAAAAAGTGCCGCAATTGTCATGGAAGAAAATGGCGTTATCCACTGGTCATCGCGTGAAATTGATAATAACCCTTGTAAAGAACTTCTTTGCTGTATCGAATCAGCCTGTACAATCAGTCTTCAAGACAAGCAAGGGTGTGAAAAACGCTGGATCCCTGTCATTATTGATGATCATGTTTTAGGTGCAATGTATATTGAAGTTAATCAACTAAACTCAAACGAACAAGTTGCACTCAATGCACTTTGCCGCATTTATGAAAACTATTTAACCATTTTAAATGAAAGTGAGCGAGACAAATTAACGGGTCTTTTAAATCGTCAAACTTTTGATAGAAAGATTAAACTATTACTTGAAGATCAACTACATTCTCATAATTCGCCTGTAGAAAAAGGTATTCGCAATAAACACTACGATGAATCATCTTGGTTAGCAATTATTGATATAGACCATTTTAAACAAGTAAATGATACTTATGGTCATGTCTGTGGTGATGAAGTTTTACTGACGCTATCACAGAAAATGCAACAATTTTTCCGTGCAAGTGATCTTATTTTTCGCTTTGGTGGTGAGGAATTTGTGATTGTGTTTGAGCCTTCTACTCTACTTCATATCGCTACCAAACTCGCTCATTTTCAAGACTTCATTAGCGATCAAAAATTTCCTTTTGTTGAAGAGCTCACGTTAAGTATTGGTTTCGCGCGAATGAGTCCTTATGACTTTCCTATTTCAGTTATCGAAAATGCCGATAAAGCACTTTATGTAGCCAAAAGTAACGGTAGAAATCAGTGTATTTATTACGGTGATATTATTAAATCAGAAAACGATAAAAACCCACCACCAGTCAACGATATCGAATTATTCTAAAAAAACGCCAGCAGTAAGCTGGCGTTTTTAATTATCTTTTAAGTAGGGTTTATTCCCACTCGATTGTCGCTGGCGGCTTACCAGAAATATCGTAAACCACGCGCGAAATACCATCGATTTCGTTGATAATACGGTTTGATACTAAGCCTAAGAAGTCATACGGTAAGTGTGACCAACGCGCTGTCATAAAGTCGATTGTTTCAACACAACGAAGTGATACAACCCAATCATACTTTCGTGCATCACCCATAACACCTACTGACTTAACTGGTAAGAAAACGGTAAATGCTTGAGACACTTTATGATAAAGATCTGCTTTGTGTAGTTCTTCAATAAAGATGGCATCAGCACGACGTAATAAATCACAGTATTCTTTCTTAATTTCACCAAGAACACGTACACCTAGGCCTGGACCTGGGAATGGGTGACGGTAAAGCATGTCGTATGGAAGGCCAAGCTCAAGACCAATCTTACGCACTTCATCTTTAAATAGTTCACGCAGTGGCTCAACAAGACCCATTTCCATATCTTCAGGTAAACCACCTACGTTATGGTGAGACTTAATTACATGCGCTTTACCAGTAGCTGATGCTGCAGATTCAATTACGTCTGGGTAAATTGTACCTTGTGCTAACCACTTAGCATTTTGACGTTTGCCAGCTTCTTCATCGAATACTTCAATGAAAGTATGACCAATTGATTTACGCTTAGCTTCTGGCTCATCAATACCTGCAAGATTCGCTAGGAAACGATCTTCTGCATCCACTTTGATGATGTTTAAGCCAAATTTATCGCCAAACATATCCATTACTTGCTGACCTTCGTTTAAACGAAGTAAACCGTTATCAACAAATACACATGTTAGCTTGTCACCGATAGCACGGTTAATTAGCATCGCTACAACCGATGAATCAACACCGCCAGATAGGCCAAGAATAACTTCGTCATCGCCTACTTTTTCTTTAATACGTGCAACAGCATCTTCAATAATTGATGCTGGTGTCCATAATTTTTCACAGCCACAAATATCAATTACGAAACGCTCTAATAAACGTAAACCTTGGTGAGTATGTGTTACTTCTGGGTGGAATTGTACACCGTAGAACTTTTTCTCTTCCCAAGACATTGCTGCATGCGGGCAAGTATCTGTCTTCGCTGTTGTTGTAAATGTTTCTGGTATTTCAATAACTTTGTCACCGTGGCTCATCCAAACGTCAAGTTTGCCAATGCCGTCTTCAATGTGATCTTCAATTGCATCAAATAGTGCACAGTTACCTACTTTCTCAACGCTTGCGTAACCAAACTCTTTTTTATCTGAGCTGTGTACTTGACCACCAAGTTGCATTGCCATTGTTTGCATGCCGTAACAAATACCAAGTACAGGTACGCCAGCATTAAATACATACTCTGGAGCTCGCGGGCTGTTTTCTTCAGTAGTTGACTCAGGGCCACCCGATAAAATAATACCTTGTGGGTTAAATTCGCGAATTTGCTCTTCGGTTACATCCCATGCCCATAGTTCACAGTAAACACCGATTTCACGGATGCGACGGGCGATAAGCTGAGTGTATTGCGAACCGAAATCTAAAATCAGAACGCGAGAATCATGAATATTTTTGCTCATTAGTTGTCTCTTTCTAAAAATCCAACAACTCGATTGAAAACGGCAATTTCAATCGGGATACAATTAACTAAGGCTAGCAAAAAGCTAGCCTTATCGATAAATAAAAGCGCGAATTAACCTAAACGGTAGTTAGGAGCTTCTTTTGTGATTTGTACATCGTGAACGTGCGATTCACCCATACCAGCAGCGGTAACACGTACAAATTGCGGCTTAGTATTAAGCTCTTCAATTGTTGCACAGCCAGTAAGACCCATTGCACTGCGAATACCACCAACTTGTTGGTGAATAATATTAGCAATAGGACCTTTATAAGCAACGCGACCTTCAATACCTTCTGGCACTAGCTTCTCTTCAGATTTAGCATCTTGGAAGTAACGGTCAGATGAACCTTCTTTTTGGTTCATTGCACCTAAGCTACCCATACCACGGTAAGACTTGTAGTAACGGCCTTGATAAAGCTCTACTTCACCTGGTGCTTCTTCAGTACCAGCTAGCATTGAACCAACCATTACCAGTGATGCACCAGCAACAAGTGCTTTAGCAATATCACCAGAAAAACGAATACCACCGTCAGCAATCACTGGAATATCACGACCTTTTAAGCCTTCAACTGCATCTGAAATCGCGGTGATTTGAGGTACACCACAACCCGTTACAATACGTGTTGTACAAATTGAACCTGGGCCGATACCCACTTTAACAGCATTCGCACCAGCATCAGCAAGTGCTACCGCACCTTCCGCTGTTGCAACATTGCCCGCTACGATTTGTAAGTCTGGGTATGCTTCACGTGTTGCTTTAACGCGGTCGATAACACCTTGTGAGTGACCGTGCGAAGTATCGATAAGTAGAATATCAACACCTGCTTCAACTAACGCAGCAATACGCTCATCTGTGCCAGCGCCAACGCCAACAGCTGCACCTACGCGTAAACGACCTTGCTCATCTTTACACGCATTTGGTTTTTCTTGTGCTTTTTGGTAATCCTTAACGGTGATCATTCCTTTAAGTTTAAAGTCATCATTCACAACTAAGATTTTTTCGATACGGTGCTCATGCATAAGACCTAAAATAGTTTCGCGGTCAGCACCTTCTTTAACTGTTACTAGCTGATCTTTTTTCGTCATTACAGTCGAAATAGGCTGGTCTAGTTTTGTTTCAAAACGCATATCGCGGCTTGTTACAATACCAACTAGATTATTATCAGTATCAACTACAGGGAAACCTGAGAAACCTTTATCGTGTGCTAATTGAAGTGCACCTGCGATAGTAAGGTCAGCAGTAACAGTAACAGGATGAGAAACAATGCCCGCCTCATACGTTTTTACTTTACGTACGTTGGCAGCTTGCTCAGCAATTGTCATATTTTTGTGGATAAAACCAAGACCACCTTCTTGCGCTAACGCAATCGCTAAACGCGCTTCAGTAACTGTATCCATAGATGCAGAAACGATTGGCAAATTTAGTTCAATTGTTTTCGTTAGACGAGTTTTAAGGTTAGCTGTATGTGGTAATACAGTTGAGTGGCCTGGTA